>NZ_JBEZLM010000044.1:0-39777 GCF_040652095.1 Streptomyces sp. NPDC048290 | reverse complement strand
GCACGCACTCTCGCCGCACCGGACAAAAGCCCTAGTAGCTCCGCTACGAGGGCTTCCGCCCGGCACACCGAGAGCACGCACCGAACGCCGCTCCTGCTCCCACGGAGATCCATCAGACACCCCCTAGCGGCAGCGTCACCGTGAACACCGCGCCCGGCCCGTCGGTCCGGTTAGCCGCGTGGATCGTGCCGCCGTGCAGCCGGACGTTCTCCGCCGTGATCGCCAGTCCCAGTCCGCTGCCCGCCGACCGGGAGCGCGCCGGGTCCGCCTTGAAGAAGCGGTCGAAGACGTAGGGGAGGACCTCCGGGAGGATGCCTGGGCCGGTGTCCATGATCTCCGTGCGGAGCCTGGGCGTTCCGTCGGGTGTCGTCTCCCGGGTGAGGGTCACCGTCACGGGGGCCGCGCCGTGCCGCAGCGCGTTGCCTATCAGGTTGGCGATCACCACATCGAAGCGGCGTGGGTCCAGGCGGGCCCGGATGCCCTCCGGGAGGCGGGTGGCGACCCGGTCGCCCCAGTGCCGGCCCGCCAGGGTGCGGCGGATGGTCTCGGCGACGTCCACCTCGTCGGTGTGCAGCTCGGCGGCGCGCGCGTCGAACCGGGAGATCTCCATCAGGTCCTCCACCAGCACCGCGAGCCGCCCTGTCTCCGTGCTGATCAGCCGGACCGCCCGTGCGGTGTCGGGGTCGAGCCCGGCCGCGTCCTCGTCCAGCAGTTCGGTGACCGCGAGCATCCCCGCCAGTGGGGTGCGCAGCTCGTGCGAGACGTCGGACGCGAAGCGGCGGGCCCGGGTCTCCGCCTCCCGCAGCTCCGTCACCGACCGCTCCAGCGCTGCCGCCGACTCGTTGAACGTGCCCGCCAGATCGGCCAGTTCGTCCCGTCCCCTGACCGGGATACGGGTGTCCAGGCGTCCGCTGCCCATGCTGACCGCCGCCGAACGCAGCTCCCGCACCGGGCGCAGCACACTGCGGGCCGACAGCAGCGCCGGTATCAGGGCGATCGCCAGACCGGGCAGCGCCCCGTTGCGGGCGGCGGTGACCAGCGCGTCGATCTGCGCCTGCTCCTCGTCCAGCGGCAGCACCGCGTACATCACCAGACCGGTGTCCATCTCGGTGTGCTGGATCACGCCGATCACCACCGGCATCCCGACCACCAGATACGGCCGTCCGTCCTTGACGACCCGCTGGAAGCTGCCGTGCGGATTGCTCACCGCCCGCTCGCGCAGCTCGGGCGTCACCACCGTCGACACCGGGCTGGTCCCCGAGGAGACCCGCACGGTCGTGCCGTACTCGGCGAACACATACAGCATCCGCGGCTTGCCCAGCTTGGCGAGGGTGCGTACGGCGAACTGGAGGCTGGTCGGGTCGATCGGCACCTGCACGGTGTACTGGCGGATCTGGTCGCGGAACGACGACACGGCCGTGTCCTGGGTGGCCTGGAGCACCGAGTTGCGGGCCTCGCGATAGGTGAGGGCGGCCGTGGAACCCGCCGTGACCAGCGCGACCAGCAGAAAAGCGAAGACCAGCCGGGTGCGCAGCCCCCACCGGCCCCGGCGCTTCCTCCGTCTCCTCCGCCCTACGGTGGGCATCACAGCGGGCCGAACCGGTAACCGAACCCGCGCAGGGTCTGGATGTAGCGCGGCGAGCCCGGCTGATCCTCGATCTTGTTGCGCAGCCGGCGCACACACGCGTCCACCAGCCGCGCGTCCCCGTGATAGCTGTGCTCCCACACATGCTCCAGCAACTGCTGGCGACTGAAGACCTGCTCCGGCGCCGCGCTCAGATGCAGCAGCAGCTTCAGCTCCGACGGCGCCAGCGCCAGCGGACGTCCGTCCTTGGTGACGGTCAGACCACCGCGGTCCAGGGCCAGTTCGCCATGGTGCTCGATCGCGGGCCGCTCCGCGCCCGGCGCGTCGATCCGGCGCAGCACCGCCCGGATACGCGCCTCGATCACCTCCGTACGGGCCGGTTTGACGATGTAGTCGTCCGCGCCCGCCTCCAGCCCGATCACCACGTCGAAGTCGTCGCCGCGCGCGGTGAGCATGATGATCGGGAGCTGCCCGGCGTCCCGGATACGGCGGCACACCTCGACCCCGTTGACGCCCGGCAGCATCAGGTCCAGCAGCACCAGATCGGGCCGGAAGGCGGGCAGCGCGGCGAGCCCGTCCTCGCCGGAGGCCACGGCCGCCACCTGGTGGCCGCGTCGGCGCAGACCCAGCTCCACCCCCTCGCGGACGGACGGATCGTCCTCGATGAGCAGTACGCGTGGCACGGCGGCCTTCTTTCTTTCTCTGGCTCTCTCGGGCTTGCTCTGCTGTCCGCTGACTCTCTCAGCGACGGGTCGGGTGGTCAGCGGGCCGGTGGTCGCTTCCTGATCCGCCGTACGGCGCCGGAGAGCGCGGCGTCCAGTTCGGTCAGCCGCAGCGGCCGGGCGAGCGCCATGAAGACCAGCCCCACGACGCCCGCGCCCACCGCCGCCGTGACCAGGGCGCCCGCCGTGCCGGGACCGGCCACGGCGCCGCCCGCCCGGGTGGCCGCCAGCCCCAGACCGGCGGCCGGGACCGCCGCGACCAGCAGCCGCGCCAGCGTCCCCGCCGACACCGAACGCCACAGCGGTTCCCGGCGGCGGTGCCGGGCCCCGGCCCGCCGCGAGCGCCGGGCGGGCCGGTCCGTGGCCGGTGGGCGGAGCCTGCGCCGCAGCGCCAGCGCGGTGACCGCGCATCCCGCCAGCAGCGCCACCGAGTGCGCCCCCGCCATCCCGGTCACCGCCCACCGCACCGGCAGCAGCACATACGCGGCCACCGCGAGACCCGCGTTGAGCACGACGATCACCAGGTTCAGCAGGAACGGCGTACGGGTGTCGCCGAGCGCGTAGAAGCCACGGGAGAGCACGTACTGTCCCGAGAAGCCCACCAGGCCCGGCGCGAACGCCATCAGGATGCCCGCCATCAACGCCACGTCGTCCGCGCCGGTGCGACCGTACCCGTACACCAGGGTCATCAGGGGATGGGCCAGCGCCAGCAGCGCGCAGGCCGCGGGCACGATCATCGACGCGCTGGTGCGCAGCGCCGAGGACACATCACGGCGGACCGCCATCGGATCGTCGTCGGCGGCGGCCCGGCTCATCCGCGGCATCAGCGCGGTCATCAGCGACACGGTGACGATGCCGTGCGGCACCGCCCAGAGCGTGTACGCGTTGGTGTACGCGCTGAACCCGGCGCCCCCGTCGATGCCGAGGCGCGCCGCCCGCTGCCCGGCCATGGTCGCCAGCCGGGTCACCACCCAGTACGCCACCTGGTTGGACAGCACCAGCAGCACCAGCCAGCCCGCCGCGCGCAGCGGCCGGGTCAGTCCGCTGCCCCGCCAGTCGAACCGGGGACGCCAGGCGAAGCCCGCCCGGCGCAGCGACGGCACCAGCGCCAGCGCCTGCACCGCGATCCCGGCGGTGGTGCCGTACCCGAGCAGCGCCCGCTCCCCGGCGCTCAGCGCACCGCCGTCGCCGACCGCCAGATACAGCCCGAACACGGCGATGACCACGACGTTGTTGAGGACCGGCGTCCACATCATCGCGCCGAACCTGCCCCGCGCGTTGAGCACCTGACCCAGCACCGTGAACAGCCCGAGGAAGAAGATCTGCGGCAGGCAGTAGCAGGCGAACGCGACGGTCAGCTCCGCCTGCGCCCCCGTGTAGCCGGTGTACACCGCCATGATCTGCGGCGCCGCCGCGACGGCCGCCCCGGTCAGCGCCAGCAGGGCCACCGCGCACACGGTCAGCAGCCGCTGGGTGTACGCCGTCCCGCCGTCCGCGTGCTCCTTCGCCGCCCGCACCAGCTCCGGCACGAACACCGCGTTCAGCGCCCCGCCGATCAGCAGCATGTACACCACCGTGGGCAGCGCGTTGGCCACCGCGTAGCCGTCGGCGGTCAGCCCGATGCCCAGCGCGGCGGCCACCACCGCCGACCGCGCGAAACCGGTGGCCCGGGAGACGATCGACCCGGCCGCCATCAGCATCCCGCTGCGCGCCACCGACGGCGCCCGCCGCGCACCAGGGGGTCGCACCGGACCCTGCCGTTCGGAGGCGACCGCGGGTACAGGACTCACCGGCGCGCCAGGTAGGCCCTGAAGGCCCGGTACAGCGCCTGGTTGGCGGTCCCGCCCAACGGTCTCTCCCATTCCCCCAGCGTCTCCACGACGCTCCCCCCGGTGCCGAGCTTCCAGCGCAGAAGCCCGTACGAGCGGTCCGTGGGGTCGAGTGTGGAGGGTACCCCGCGCATGTCGTACACCTCGGCGCCGGAGGCATGGGCGTCCAGCAGCATCCGCCACTGGAGCGCGTGGGAGGGCCGCACCTCGCGCCGGTGGTCGGCGGAGGCACCGGTCTGGTACCAGACCCGCCGCCCCACCGTCACCATGGTGTGCGCGGCGAGGATCTCGCCCTGGTGCCGGGACAGATACAGCTTCATCCGGCCCGGCTCCTCCGCGTTGAGCGCCGCGTACTGACGCCGGTAGTACGCCAGAGAGCGGCCCAGCCGGAACCCGTCGCGGCGCTCGGTGATCTCCAGCAGCCGGAAGAACTCGGGCAGTTCCGCCGCGCTCCCGACGATCACCTCCACCCCCTCCTTGCGGCCCCGCCGCACATTGCGCCGCCACTCCTGGTTCAGCCCGCCCCACAACTCCTCGCGCCCCCGCCCCGCCAGCGGCACCTGGAACACATGACGCGGCTGGGCATCACCCCCGCCCTCCGCGTCCCCCTCCCCGCTGCCGAGGCGCCGCCAGCCACGCGCGTGCAGCCGGTCGGCGACGGCCGCGCCCAGCGGGTCGACCGCGCAGTCCAGCACATCGGCCAGCCTGCGCCCCGGCCCCGCCGCCGCCTTCAACGCCCGCGCGGACCAACTCCGGTACGGCGGCGCCGGACCGATCCGCACCGCGAACGCCCCCGCCTCGCGCAGCCGCTCCAGCAGCGGATCGAGCCAGGCGTCGACGCCGGGGTCGGACCAGTCGGCCACCGGTCCCTCCGGGAGGTAGGCGAAGTAGCGCCGGGTCCCCGGGAACTGCCGCAGCAGCGCCAGGGCGACCCCCGTCAGCCCCGCCGCCCCCGCCGACGGGTCAGGCCCCCAGCCCAGCAGCAGCGGACGCCACCCCTGCTTCACCTCCGCCCAGGACGGACACTGGAGGAACCCCGCGCCGAGCGCCGCACCGCGCGGCGACGCGAGGAACGCGCGGTGCACCGCCGCGTCGATGACTTCGAGCCGTGTCCCCGGGACATCCGCACACCGCTCCCGCCCGCCCAGGTCCGTCACTAGCAGCGCTGACACAGTGTGAGCCGCCTTCCCGTCATGGCCTCAGGCCCGCGCCGGGCGGCGTGGCCGGGCAGGATGCTCACAGCGGCCCATGACCGTCCCGAGCGGGGAATGTGACCGGACGATGACCGTTCCCCACGAGAGACGGGGCACGTGGGGGCGTAAGGGGTAGACCGCAGGAAACCGTTGCCACGGACGAACCAGCCGAATCCAGCTTCATTGTGATGTGTGCGATATCCGCGCGGACCCGGTGCACCCTCGGTGTCGTTCGTCAGTACGATCATGGCTCGACCGAACAGTGGGGGAGATCCGGATGGGACAGCAGCGTGGCGAGCGCAGAGACGACCGGCGCAACAAGAAGGCCAGCCGCTCGGACAAGGTCGAGGCGTGCTCCGACTCATGCAGCTTCGGCCGGGTCTGCTGCCCGGACCTGCTGATCGTCTCCCTCTTCATGCTGGTCATGCCCGGCGCGCGGCGGCACGGCGGGACCCCCGGCGGCGCCGACCACGCGGCCCCCCGCCCCGCCGGACGGCTGGCCGGAGCCCTGTACGAGGGCGTCCGCCAGTACCGGACGAAGGTCAGCCCGACGCGCCCCGCCTGCTGCCCCTACACCCCGACCTGCTCCACCTACGCCGTGAAGGCCCTGCACCAGCACGGCGCCCTGCGCGGCGCCCGCCTCACCCTGGGCCGCCTGCTGCGCTGCCGCCCCGGTGCCGCCCGCCGCCGCGGCTTCCACGACCCGGTACCGGAGTGAGCTGACGGAGCCCGCCCGCGCGCGCGGGCGCGCTCAACCGGCTGTCACGGTTCAAGGTCCGGGGCGTCCGGCGGCGGGGAAACCCGTTCGACATCACCCGGCTCCCCGACCACGCTGAACGGCATGACGAACCACCGAAAGGCCCATGCCGCGTAGCCACCGCCGCCACAGAGCGGCACCGGGCCCGCACATCGACGGTCTGTCCGCCCGCACCCGCAGCGAGATCTGCCACCTGGAAGACACCCGCAACTACCTCTCGCCAGGATGCGTGATCCTGGCACTGGGGCGGTGGCGAGAGTACGTCCGACGCCCCGAACGCGAACTGTGGCGGGAGCATACGGAGGGCGACGTGTACGGGGGCTACGACGGCGACCCCTACGAGGCCCGAGCGCTGCCGGACACCGTGATGCGAGCCCTCTCGACGCCGAGCGCCCGCGAGTTGCGCAGGCTCCTGGCCCGCTCGGACGCGGTGTGGGACCGCCGCTGAACAACTGACCTGCGACGGCCGGGCGGTCCGGTTAGGGTCGCCGGTATGACGTTGCGACCGGTACACGTGAACATCAAGGCCCTCGACGCCCCGGCGCTGGGCCGGTTCTGGGCGGAGGCCCTCGGCTGGCACGCCTACAGCTCCGGCGTGACGACCTACGTAGGTCCGGCCGGTGGCCCCGACGGCCGCCCCGTCTGGCCGGACCCGGTCGTACTCGGCCTGGACGTCGTACCGGTCCCGGACGGCAAGACGGCCGCGAAGAACCGCGTGCACCTCGACCTCGCCACCACCTCGGCCCGCCACCAGACGGAACTGATCGACCGCCTGAAGGGCCTCGGCGCCACGCCCGCCGAAGTGGGCCAGGGCGATGTGCCGTGGACGGTCCTCGCGGACCCGGAGGGCAACGAGTTCTGTGTGCTGGAGCCCCGTGAGGTGTACCGGGACACCGGACCGATCGCCGCCGTGGTGATCGACTGCGTCGACCCCCGGACCATGGCCCGCTTCTGGGGCGAGGCGATGGACTGGACCCAGGTCGTGGCGGACGACGACCACGCGGTGTGGCGTTCCCCTGCGGGCGGCGGCCCCTACCTGGAGTTCCTGCGCGTCCCCGGCGCGAAGACCGCGTCGGACCGGGTCCACCTCGACCTCCTGCCCGGCGCCGGGGACGACAAGAAGGCGGAGGTGGCCCGGCTACGGGGGCTCGGTGCCGTGGATCTCGACATCGGGCAGGGCGAGGTGCCGTGGACGTGTCTCACGGACCCGGAGGGACACGCGTTCTGCGTGCTCGGCCCGGCCTGACGACGGGCGAGTCGGGTGACGGGAGCGTCGGGTCCTCCCGCTGATGAACTCGGCCGTCCGACGCGGAGCCTCAGGGCGCCACGGCGGTCCGTTCGCCCGCGAGGAACGCCGCCAGCCCCGTCTCGAAGTCCATCGACGACGGCACGAACAGCAGCGTCCCGTCCAGCGCCACGTACACCTTGCCGCCACCGCGTGTGCGCTGGATGACGCATATGCCCGCGCCCTGCGGGAGCTTGACCACCTCGGACGGGGTGCCGGGCGATGCCCGGTGCAAGTACTCCGTGCCGATCCTCGTCAGTACGTCCGCGCGGGACTCCGGGCGCCGCTGTGTCGATTCCATGGTTCGCTCTCCGCTTCCGGGCTTGTCGAAGTGCGTACATTCAGCCATGCGCCGGGGCCGGTCCGCCACCCGGGCTTCTCGTAACACACCTGGCGGCGAAGGCAACGCTCGGAGCGGTCCCGTTGTCTGTACTCACATGAAGATCTGTTTCCTGATTCACAACGCCTACGGGATCGGAGGGACCATCACCACCACCAACAACCTGGCCGCCGCGCTCGCCGAACGGCATGACGTGGAGATCGTCTCGGTGCTCCGGCACCGCGAGGTCCCCAACGTCCCCACGCACCCCCGGGTCCGGCTGCGTCCGCTCGTGGATCTGCGCACCGAGCGGGAGCATCCGCTGCATCTCACGCCCGCGAAGGTGTTCCCGGCGTACGAGTACCGCTACCGGCAGTACAGCGCCCTGACCGATCAGCGGATCGGGGAGTTCCTTGCGGACACGGACGCCGATGTCGTCGTCGGGACGCGGCCCGGTCTCAATGTGCATCTCGCCCTCCAGGCGCCCGCCAGGGTCGTGCGGGTGGGGCAGGAGCACCTCACCCTCGACAACCACCCGCCGCGACTGCGCCGGGTGCTGCGCCGGGTCTATCCACGGCTGGATGCCCTCACCACCGTCACGCATGCCGACGCCGCCGCGTACCGCAGGAAGATGCGGCTGCCCGGGGTGCGGCTCGAGGCGCTGCCCAACAGTGTTCCCGATCCGGGCCTGCCGCCCTCCGACGGGACGGCCCGCGTCGTCGTGGCCGCCGGGCGGCTCGTCCCGGTGAAGCGGTACGACCTGCTGATCGAGGCGTTCGCCGCGGTGGCCGCCGAGCGGCCCGACTGGCAGCTGCGGATCTACGGCAAGGGCGAGGAACACGACCGGCTCAGACGCCTCATCGAGGAACTCGGTCTGTACAACAACGTCTTCCTGATGGGCGCCGCCATTCCGATGGAGGCCGAGTGGGCGAAGGGGTCCATCGCCGCCGCCACCTCGAACTTCGAGCCGTTCGGGATGACCATCGTCGAGGCGATGCGCTGCGGACTGCCCGTCGTCAGCACGGACTGCCCGTACGGTCCCGGCGAGATCATCGCGGACGGCGAGGACGGCCGACTCGTCCCCGTCGACGACCGCGCCGCCCTCTCCGCCGCCCTCCTCGACCTCGTCCGGGACGACGACACCCGCCGCCGGATGGGACAGGCCGCGCTGAAGAACGCCGAACGCTTCGCACCCGGCCCGGTCGTCGCCCAGGCCGAGGACCTCTTCGCCGGGCTCCTCGCGGCGCGCGCCGCCGGACGCCCCGCCGTCACGCGGGCCACCGGCCTGGACGCCGCCCTCGTCGCCGGGGGCTACGCGGCCCGCGACGCCGCCTACTCGGCCGCCAGCACCCTCCTCAGCACCGTCCGGAAGGCCAAGCGATGAGCCCCGACACCGCCGCACGATCGCGTGCCCATCTCACGGTCGACGCCGACAGCGCTCTGCACCTGCGGATCAGTGCCCCCGCGACCGCCGGTGCGGACGTCCCGCCGCGGCTGCTGCTGCGTCTGCGTCCGCCGAAGGGCAAGCCCGAGCAGACCACCCGTGTCCTCGGGCTCGACCCCGGGGACGGTCCCGGCGACTGGCGGACCACCGTCGCACCGGACCCCGCCCTGGCCGAGGGCCGCTGGGACCCCTACCTCCTGACCGGCGCCGACGACCACCGCGAACGACTCCTGCCCGGAGTCCGCGACCTGCGCGCCCTCGTCCAGGGCCGCACTCCGGACACCGCGCCCGTACCGCTCGCGGTCCGTGTCCCGTACGTCACCACGGACGGGTATCTCGCCCTGCGCACCTGGCTGCGCCCGGCACACGCCGAGGTCGACCGGGTCCAGGTGGACGACACCGCGCTCACCGTGCACGGCAGGCTCTTCGGCGCCGTACTCGGCACCGGGGCGGCGGCGGTACTGCGGCTGCGCGGCAAGGACCGCCGCACCGTGCGGGAGACGGAACTCCGCGTCGAGGGCACTCATACCTTCGCGTTCAGCGTCGGGTATCGCGAACTGTCCGCCGCCCCTGGGCTCTGGGACGTGTTCGTACGGCCCGCCGCTGACGCGCCCCTGGTCCGCGCGGCCCGACTCCTCGACGACGTCGCCGACCGCAAAAGGGTGTTCGTCTACCCGGCCACCACGCTGGACGCGCGCACGGCCCGTCCCTACTACACGGTCGACAACGATCTCGCCGTCGAGATCAGCGAGGTCAGCGGGGGGTGACCGGGCGCCGCCTCGCCTGGTGACCGGTCGTTCCGTCAGACCGACTTCAGCCACGCCGCCGTCTCGCCGGGGTGGCGCAGGCGGACGGCGCGCAGTGGGGCGAAACGGGGGTCGGCGACCCGGCGGGCGATCTCCCGGTGCCGGGCGGCGTGCTGGGACCAGGACCACCGGACCGGGTGCTCCCGGCTCAGCCAGCCCGCCCAGGTCTCCCGGTTGCCGCCGAACAGGACCTCCCGCCCGGCCGACCGGCGCAGGGACCGGCGCAGGACACGGGGCATCACCACCCGCCGGGGATAGTCCAGCCACAGCACGGTGTCGGCCCGCTCCCACAGCAGATCACGGACCTCCGGGTAGCCCAGCGAGTCGACGACCCAGCGTGGACCGGCGGCGAACCGCCGTACCTCCTCGGCGAAGGACGGGTTCACCGACCAGCCGGGGCCGTCGTAGTACAGCCCGTCCAGCTCGTGGTACGGCAGTCCCAGACGGTCGCCCAGGGCGCGGGCCAGCGTCGACTTGCCCGCGCCCGTCACACCCACCACCAAGATCCGGTCCATCGGCGCACCCTACTCGGGTCATGGGGCCGTGGTACCGGGCGCCGGTCTGATGTGTGCCACGACCGGGAGATGGTCGCTGCCCGTGGACGGCAGGGTGCCGATGTGCGGGACGGTCGCGGCGCGGGCCATCACCTGGTCGATCCGGGCCACCGGGAAGGACGCCGGGAAGCTGAACGCGAAGCCGCGTTCCGGCACGTTCAGGGCGGAGGTCAGCGGCGACAGACCCCGGTCGTCCACCGTGCCGTTGAGATCCCCGAGCAGCACGACCGCGCGCTCCTCCTCGGCGGCCAGGGCGTCGCCCAGCAGCCGGGCGCTCTCGTCCCGCCACGCGGAGGCCAGGCCGCCCGGCCCCACCCGGACCGACGGCAGATGGGCCACATACACCGCGAACCGGCCGTGCGGGGTGCCGACCAGGGAGCGCAGGCCGCGGCTCCAGGGCCGGGTGATGCCCTCGGGGGCGATGTCGACGGCCCGTACCCCGGTGAGCGGATGCCGGGACCACAGGCCCACCGTGCCGCGTACGGCGTGGTGCGGGAACTCCGGGGCCAGGGCCCGCCGGTAGACCTCCAGCGCCGGGGGCGTCAGCTCCTCCAGCGCGATCAGATCGGGGTCGGCGGCGGCCAGGACGCGGGCCGTGCCCGCCGGGTCGGCGTTCTCGTCACTGACGTTGTGCTGGACGACGACCAGGTCGCCGGGCGCGGCTTCCGGCTCCGGCAGCAGCAGTCCGCCGTACACGTACGTCCAGCCCGCCACCGGCAGGAGCAGGGCCAGCAGGGCGAGTGCGGAGCGGCGGAGCAGGGCCACGCCGAGCAGCGCCGCCATCGGCAGGGCGAGCCAGGGGAGGAACGACTCCAGCAGACTGCCCAGCCGGAGCGCCGTGTTGGGCACTACCCGGTGGCAGATCAGCAGGGCCGCCGTCAGTAGCGCCGCCACGGCCGTTACCCTGCCCCGCCGCCATGGCCCTGCCCCGCCGTCCGTACTCGCCGCCGCCCTGAGTCGCCGTACCATCCTCGTCCGTTCGTTCGGTCTCCCCGTCGAGGACGGTGATCGGCGTACCGCAGTTCCCGGCCGGTGTCACGGCCCCGTCGGGGCGCCCCGCTGCGACGGGGGGAGCAGCAGCACCGTCAGGGCGTGCGCGCAGGTCGTCGCCTGGGCGCGGAACCAGTCGAAGCGGTCGGCGGTGATCAGCTCCGGCGTGCCGCGCAGCGCCACCGCGAACCGGGCCGACCCCAGATGGTCCAGGACCGGGACCGCGAGCGTGCGGACGCCCTGCGCGGACTCCCCGTCGTTGACCGCGTGCCCGCACTCCCGTACCCGCTCCAGCTCGGCCGCCAGCCGCTCCCGGTCCACGATGGTGCGCTCCGTGAACGCCACCAGCGCGGGCAGCGACTCCGCGCCGCTCTCCCCGGGCCGTGGCCACGCCAGCAGCACCTTCCCGAGCGCCGTGGAGTGCAGCGGTCGGCGCAGCCCCACCTTGGGAGTGACCGAACCGCCCGCCACGATCACCGCGTACGGGCCGCTGCGCAGCGCCAGATCCGCCGTCGCGCCGGTCCGCCGCGCCAGATCCGACAGTTCGGGCGCGGCCAGATGCAGACCCCGCTGGTGGTACGAGAGTCGGCCCAGCTCCGTGACGGCCGGACCGAGCCGGAAGCGGGCCGTACGTGGGTCCTGCTCGAGGAAACCGGCGCCTTGCAGGGTGCGGGCCAGCCGGTGGGCCGTCGACGCGGACAGCCCCAGCCTGCGGGAGATCTCCGACGCGCTCAGATCGGGCGCGTTGTCATGGAAGCAGTGCAGCACGTCCAGCGCCCGCCGTACCGCCTGCGCCCCGGCGACCTGCGTCTGCGCCACCGCGTTCCCCTTTCCGCCCGTCGTCCTCTTCGCGCTGCGAGATTCCCATATGGCGGCATGCCCGACCGGCCCCGCCCACCTGCTGAAACAGCCTGTTCACACTCGCTCCCACATCGTGGGAAGCGGCTTGCCGCCCGCCCGGCGACCGTGCCACGCTGCCCTCACCGCCGCCGGAACAGGTCCGGGGCGGGCACCGGAAGGAGCGAGGCGATGCAGGCGACCGTGTCCATATCCGCCGACCTCCTGCTGACGGCCCGCCGCCATGTCGACCTCGGCCGCGTCTCCAGCGCCGTCTGTCGCTGAGCCACTGCCCAGCGCCGTCTGTCGCTGACCTACCGGCCCAGCGCCGTCCGTCGCTGAGCCACCGGCCGTCCGCGCCCCCTGGGCATGGCATCCGGCCCGGTCCCCTTCGCGCCACCGCGTTCCCCGCACGTCCCCTGCCCGGGACGTGTCCGCAGCGGACGACGCCTTCCGCACCGGCCGCCGTCGCCGGTCGGCACGGTCGGCGCGCCCCGCCCTCTCGCCCCACCCCATCCCGCCCCGGTCTCCCAGGGAAGTGCCCATGCCGCAACACCTCGCGCCGCAGCCCCTCGTACCGTCCCGCGCCCTCCCCGACACCCTCTGGTTCACCCGCTGTCCCGTGCCCACCGCCACCGGCATAGCCGCCGACCGGCACTGGCTCGCCGAGGAGTTCGCGCCGGACGGGATCGCCGTCCGCTCCCTCCAGGACCGGGCCGCCGACCTCACCCCCGACCTGCGCTCCACCCACTACACCCACGCCCTGCCCGGACTGTTCCGCGAGGGCGGCAACGTGCCCGCGCTGTGGGCGCGCTCACGTGGCGAGGAGACCCGGCTGATCGGACTGACCTGGATCGAGGAGCGCCAGACCATCCTGGTCGCGCCCGGCTCCGGTATCCGGGGCGCCGCCGCCCTGCGCGGCCGACGGCTCGCCGTGCCCCGGCACCCCCTGCCCATCGACTTCTGGCGGGCCATGGCCCTGCGCGGCTTCGAAGGCGCCCTCGCCTCCGCCGGGTACGGGCTCGACGACGCGGAACTGGTCGACATACCCGCCGGGAACGGCACCGACGGGCGGTCCGCGCCCCAGTGGTCCGCCGAACTCGCCGCCCTCGTCCGGGGCGAGGTGGACGCCGTCTACGTCAAGGGCGCCCTCGCCGTCGAGTCCGCCCGGCGGGCCGGTGCCGAGGCCGCCGTGGAACTGGACGACCTGCCGGACCGCGCCCACCGCGTCAACAACGGCACCCCGCGCCCCCTCACCGTCCACCAGCGGCTGCTGGACGACCATCCCGATCTGGTCACCCGCTTCCTCACGGTGCTGCTGCGCGCCGCCGACTGGGCCGCCGCCCAGCCCGAGGACGTGGCCCGCATCCTCGGCGCCGAGACCGGCGCCGGTACCGAAGGAGTGTCCGGCGCCTACCGCCCCGGCACCCACCGCGCCCTGCACCCCGACCTCTCCGCCGACCGGCTCGCCCTGCTCGCCCGGCAGGAGACGGCGCTGCGCGCGCACGGCTTCCTGCCCGCACCCGTCGACGTCCACGCGTGGGCCGACCCCGAACCCCTGCGCCTGGCCCGCCTGGCGCTCGCGGCCACGACCACCGAAGCCGCCCCGGTCACGACCACTCCTTAGCCACCCTCAGCACCCGCCCCTGGCTCCAGACCCCTGGTTCCAGACCCTGGTTCCAGACCCTGGCCCGACCCCCTGGCCTTCCCGCCCCCGGCCCCCCGGCCCCTGTTGTGCCACCCCCCGGCCCTCCTAGCCTCCAAGCCCCCCGACCCCCTAGCACCCTGGGACGACGACCATGCGCATGTCCGCCCGGCTCTCCGCCGCCCTGACCCTGCTCACCGCCCTCGCCGCGCTCACCGCCTGCGGCAGCGGCGGCAGCGACACCGCAGTCGACTCCGGTTCCGGCGCCGCCCCCACCGTCACCGTCCGTGTCCCCGACCCCGGCAACAGCGGTGTGCTCGCCGTCGGCAAGAAGGACGGCTCGCTCGACAAGGCGCTCGCCGAGGTGAACGCCAAGGTCGCCTGGACGGGCAGCGCCGGACCCTTCGCCCCCGCCGCGCAGGCCCTCAACGCCGACCAGTTGGACATCGCCACCGGGTCCATCACCTCCGGCATCACCTCGCTCTCGCAGAACCCCGGCTTCAAGTTCTTCACCGCGACCGCGCCCGATCCGGTCGGCGAGGGCATCCTCGTCAAGAAGGACTCCGGGATCGACTCCGTGGCCGACCTCGTCGGGAAGAAGGTCGCCGTCAACAAGGGCGGCACCGGCGAGTATCTGCTGCTGAAGGCGCTCGCCGAGGAGGACATCCCGGCCGAGAAGGTCGAGCGGGTGTATCTGCGCGCCGACCAGACCGCCGCCGTGTTCAACGCGGGTCAGGTCGACGCCTGGGCGGTCTGGGCCACCTACTCCGTCGCCGAACTCGGCCTCGGCGAAGCCCGCTTCCTGGTCGACGGGCAGACCATCGGCTCGGACAACTACAGCCTCACCGCCGTACGCACCGACTTCGCCGAGCAGCACCCCGATGTCGTCGCCGCCCTCTACGGCTATCTGCACGACGCCAGCGTCAAGGAGAAGCAGGACCCCGCCGCCTACCTCAATGTCACCACCGACGCCGGGCCGCAGGCGCTCAGCGGCGAGGCCAAGCGCATCCAGATCGAGTTCACCGGCAAGGGCAGCCCCGTCGAGCCCATCACCGACACGGACATCACCCGCTTCGAGGCGGTCGCCCGCTTCTACGCCGAGCAGCAGGTGACCACCGAGCAGATCGACATCGCCGACCACCTCATCGACGTCACCACGCTGTCATGACCGCCCTCCACGAGACGACCGCGAAACCCGCCCCGGACGAGAAACCGGACGACAAATCGAAGGATCTACCGGCCGCCCCGGAGGGCCTGGTCGCCCCGCGTCCCGTCGTCAGCCGCCCCCGCCCCCGCCGCTTCTCCGCCGTCATCCGCGCGCTCGGCCCTATCACCCTGGTCCTGCTGTGGTGGGCGGCCTCCGCCACCGGACTGCTCACCCCCGACGTCCTCGCCCCGCCCTCCGACGTGCTCCGCGCGATCGGTGAACTCTGGGGCGACGGACAACTGCCCGACGCCCTCACCACCTCCCTGACCCGCTCCGGCATCGGACTGCTCATCGGTCTCACCGCCGGACTCACCCTCGGAGTGATCACCGGCTTCACCCGGCTCGGCGACGAACTTCTCGACTCCTCCCTCCAGACCCTGCGCACCATCCCCTTCCTCTCCCTGGTCCCGCTGTTCATGGTGTGGTTCGGCATCAACGAGATCGCCAAGATCCTGCTGATCGCCGTCGCCACCACCTTCCCCATGTACGTCTCCACCACCAGCGGCGTCCGCGCCACCGACGCCCGGCTCGTGGAGGCCATGCGCAGCTTCGGGATGAGTCGTCTCGCGATCGTGCGGGAGGTCGTCCTGCCCGGCGCGCTGCCCTCGCTGCTGGCCGGGCTGCGGCTGTCGATGACGCTCAGTGTGATCGCGCTGATCGCCGCCGAGGAGATCAACGCCACCGCCGGGATCGGCTACCTCATGTCCCAGGCCCAGAGTTATGCCCGCACCGACATCCTCGCCGTGTGCATCCTCGTCTACGGGACGCTCGGACTGCTCGCCGACATGGTGGTGCGGCTGCTGGAACGGGTCCTCATGCCGTGGCGGAGGGCGGGCCGATGACGACTCCTCCCCCGTCCGCCGTCGAAGTCCGCGGGCTGCGCAAGACGTTCGGTGAGCGGGCCGTCCTCGACGGACTCGACCTCACCATCCGGCGCGGCGAGTTCGTCGCCCTGCTCGGCGCCAGCGGCAGCGGCAAGACCACCCTGCTGCGTATCCTCGGTGCCCTCGACGACGCCGACGCGGGTGAGGTGTGGGTCCCCAAGGCACGGACCATCGTCTTCCAGGAGCCGCGCCTCGTCCCGTCCAAGCGGGTCCTCGCCAATGTCACCGTCGCCCTGCCCCGCTCGGACGCCGACCGGGGTCGCCGCGCGCTCGCCGAGGTCGGGCTCGAAGGCCACGCCCGCGCCTGGCCCGGCACCCTGTCCGGCGGCGAGGCCCAGCGCGTAGCCCTCGCCCGCGCCCTGGTGCGGGAGCCCGAACTGCTGCTCCTGGACGAGCCGTTCGCCGCCCTGGACGCCCTGACCCGGCTGCGGATGCAGGACCTCGTGGGCGAACTGTGCCGTAAGCACCGCCCGGCCGTCCTCCTGGTCACCCATGACGTGGAGGAGGCCGTACGCCTCGCCGACCGGGTCTGCGTGCTGCGCGACGGGCGCCTCGTCACCGACGAGACCGTCGACCTGCCCGCCCCCCGCGACCCCGGGGACCCCGGCTTCGCCGCCCTGCGCCGCCGTCTCCTCGCCGACCTCGGCGTCCCCGCCACCCGCCCGCCCACACCCACGGAAGTGACCCCATGACCATCACCATCGGCGTCCACAGCAGCAACCCCACCCTGTACTACCTGTCCCGCCTCGACCACGCCGCCGAGGAACTCGCCGCCGTCGGCGAGAGCGTCGCCTTCCACACCTACACCGACGGGGTGCGCACCGGACAGCTCCTCACCGACGGTGTGATCGACTTCGGCGGCACCGGCTCCACCCCGCCCGTCACCGCCCAGGCCGCCGGACACGACCTCGTCTACACCGCCGTGTCCGCCCCACGCCCCGACCACGGGGCGCTCCTGGTCACCGACGACAGCCCGGTGCGGACCGTCGCCGACCTCAAGGGCAGCACCGTGCACCTGGCGATCGGGTCCTGGCAGACCCATCTGATCGCCAAGGCCCTGGACGACGCCGGACTGTCCTACGCCACCGACATCACCCCGGTGCGCGGCGGCGCCGACAGCGAACGGCTGCTGCGGGACGGGACGATCGCCGCCTGGGTCGCCCAGGGGCCGCAGCTCGCCGCCGCCCTGCGCACCGGCGGACTGCGGGTCCTGGTCCGCACCGGTGACGTCATCACCGACCGGTCCGTGTTCTTCACCCGGCGCGACCTGGCCGAGCGGCGGCCCGACGTGGTCGGCGCCCTGGTCCGCGCCCTGCGCAAGGCGGACGCCTGGGCCGCGGCCCACCCGCGTGAGGCCGCCGCCATCGCCGCCGACCACCAGGGCGGCACCACCGACGACTGGGAGCACGCCCTGCGCGCCCTGCCCTGGCGGATCGAGGACGTCAGCGACGCGTTCCTCGCCGAACAGCAGCAGGCCGCCGACATCTTCGCCCGCACCGGCTTCATCGAGCGGACCGTCACGGTCGCCGACGCCGTCGCCCGGCCGAACTGAGCGGGGAACGGACCATGCCCTCCGAAGTCCTCTGGTACATCATCCCGCGCGAAGGCGCCTACCCCTGGGAGCCCGAAGGCCGCCGCCCCGTCGACCTCGGCTATCTCCAGCAGCTCGCCGGGACCGTCGAACGCCTCGGCTACAGCGGCGCCCTGCTCGCCACCGACCTGCATGACGTATGGCCGCTCGGCAGCGCCCTCGCCGCCGCCACCGGCCCCCGCTTCCAGCCCCTGCTGGCCGTCCACCCCGGGCTGATCGCTCCCACCCTGCTCGCCAAGATGGCCCTCACCTTCGACACCCTCTTCGGCGGCCGGCTCCGCTTCAACGTCGTCAACGGCTCGACCCGCGCCCTGCGCGAGTACGGACTCAACGTGGAGCACGACGAACGCTATGAGCTGAGCGCCGAGTACTGGTCCCTCGTCAAGCGCCTCACCGCCGGTGAGGTCTTCGACCACAAGGGCCGCTACTACGAACTGACCGACGCCGGGGCGTCCTTCCGCGACCTCAAGCCCGTCCAGACCCCGCACGTCCCGCTGTGGTTCGGCGGCTCCTCACCGGCCGGTATCGAGATGGCCGCCCAGCATGTCGACGTCTACCTCACCTGGGGCGAACCGCCCGCCCAGCTCAAGGAGAAACTCGACCGGGTACGCGAGCGGGCCGCCGCCCACGGCCGCACCCTGCGGATCGGACTCAGGCTGCACCTCATCGTCCGGGACACCGAGGAGCAGGCATGGGCGGCGGCGGACCGGCTCCTCGACGTCACCAGCGAGGCCACCTACGCCCGACAGCTCGGCGGCCGGGCCGACGAGGACGGCGTCGGCTGGCAGCGCCAGTTCCGCCAGCACGGCGGCCGGGTCCCCGCCCGCGCCCGCGAACTGGAGACCCACCCCAACCTCTGGCCCGGCATGAGCCTGTTCCGCCCCGGCCCCGGCACCGCCGTCGTCGGCTCCACCGCCCAGGTGGTGGCACGCCTCCAGGAGTACGAGGCACTGGGCGTCGACACCTTCATCCTCTCCGGCAACCCGCTGCTGGAAGAGGCGTACCGGGTCGCCGAGACCGTGCTGCCCGCACTGGGCGTACGCCCCTGAGGTGCCGGGGATCACCGCTGGTCAACGGCCGTACACGTCCTGAACGTCACCGTCCCCGGACGCGTCTGTCATGTGCGAAGGGCACTCCCGACACATGACAACGGGGACTGTGCCGTCCCGCGCCGCGCTGCGAATCTTCTTCAGGTCGATGTCACCCACGACACGACCTGGAGGAGGGCCAGTTGAATCCGGAGTACGCCGCGTACTGCCAGAGCGACGGTGACTTCTATGACGCACCGTCCCGCACCGCCGACGCCGGCGCCCCGGACAGCGACCTCTACCCGCCCGCTCGTACCCCCGTCCCGGACGGCTGGGTCACCAGCCGCTCCGGGGACTGGCTGTCCTGGGTGCCGGAGGGGGTCACCCTGCCCGCCCAGGGCTGGAAGATCCATGTCTCCGCCGCAGCCGACAACGCCGAGTCGGTCCTCGCCCGGGTGCACTCCCACTGCCTCACCCACCGCGTGCCGCACAAGTTCATGCCGGGACCCCGGCTGCTGAAGCTGCGCAACGCCAAGTACGCGGACCGCGCCGGGAGCGGCAAGTTCATCACCGTGTACCCGGGCGATGAGGAGTCCTTCCGCCGGCTGTGCGACGACCTGGCCGCCCTGCTCGACGGCGAGCACGGACCGTACGTCCTCAGCGATCTGCGGATCGGGGAGGGACCCGTCTACGTGCGGTACGGGGCGTTCGCCGCCCGCTACTGCCTGGGCGCCGACGGGCGGCCCGTCCCCGCCGTCCAGGACCCCGGCGGCACCCTCGTGCCCGACCCGCGCGGCCCCCGCTTCACCGTGCCCGACTGGGTCACTCCGCCCGCCTTCCTGGCGCCCCATCTCGCCGCCCGCGAAGCCGTCGCCACGCAGGACATGCCCTACGAACTCCAGGGCGCCCTGCACTTCTCCAACGGCGGAGGCGTCTACCTCGCCCGCGACACCCGCAGCGGCGACACCGTCGTCCTCAAGGAAGCCCGCCCCTACGCCGGGCTCGGCACCGACGGCGCCGACGCCGTGACCCGCCTCGACCGGGAACGTGTGGCGCTGGAGCAACTCGCCGGACTGGACTGCGTCCCGCGTGTCCTGGACTGCTTCACCATCGGCGACCACCGCTTCCTCGCCCTGGAGCACATCCCCGGCCGCACCCTCAACACGGCGATGGTCCGCCGCTTCCCGCTCTCCCTGCCCGCGCCCTCCGCCGAGGCGCTCGCCGAGTACACCGCCTGGGCCGAGGACATCTACACCCGGGTCGAGGCGGCCGTCGCCCGGGTCCACGCCCGCGGCCTGGTCTTCAGCGATCTGCACATGGGCAACATCATGGTCGACGAGGACACCGGGCGGCTGGCGCTGCTCGACTTCGAGGCCGCCTTCCCCGTCGAGGCCGAGGACCGCACCCAGGTCGTCGCCAACCCCGCCTTCGTCGCCCCCGCCGACCACACCGGCCCGGCCATCGACGCCTACGCCCTGGCCTGTCTGCGGCTCGCCCTGTTCCTCCCGCTGACCACGCTGTTCATGGTCGACCGGGCCCGCGCGCCCCGCCTCGCCCGGCACACCGCCGACCTGTTCCCGCTGCCCCAGGCCACCCTGGAGCCCGCCGTACGGGAGATCCTGCGCGGCACCCCGGCGGAACCCGGGCCCGCGGTGCCCGAGGCGGGGGACTGGCCGCACAGCCGGGACTCCATGGCCCGCGCGCTGGCCGCCTCCCTCACCCCCGACCGCACCGACCGCTGCTTCCCCGGTGACATCGCCCAGTTCGCGAGCCCGGCAGGCGGACAGTGCTTCGGCCATGGCGCGGCCGGGGTCCTCTACGCCCTCCACGAGACCGGCGCCCCCGACTGCCCCGAAGCCGTCGAATGGCTCCTGGACCGCGTCAAGTCACCCGCCCCCGGCACCCCGCCCGGCTTCCACGACGGGCTCGCCGGGATCGCCTGGACCCTCGACCGGCTCGGCCACCCCGCCCAGGCCGCCGAACTCGCCCATCTGCTGATCCGCCAGCCCCTGGACCAGCTCGCACCCGACCTGCACGGCGGACTGGCCGGGATCGCCCTCGCCCTGTACGACCTCGGCGCCACCACCGGCGACACCGCGCTGACGGCCGCCGCCGACCGCTGCGCCCGGCAGGCCGCCCACGCCCTCACCGACGGCCCGCCCTCCTCCCGCACCGGACTGCTGCACGGCGCCACCGGCATCGCCCTGATGTGCGTCCGCCGCCACGAGGCCACCGGCGACCCCGCCCTCCTCGACCTCGCCGCGACCGCGCTCCGCCACGACCTCGACCGCTGCAAACCGGCCCCCGGCGGCGGACTGCACGTGGTGGAGGGACGGCGGCTGATGCCCTACCTCGGTGCCGGAAGCGCCGGGATCGCCCTGGTCCTGGACGACTACCTCGCCCACCGCCCCGACGACGAGGCGCTGTCCACCGCCCGCCGGGCGATCGACCCGGCCCTGCGCTCGCGCTTCTACATCCAGCCCGCGCTGTACCGGGGCATCGGCGGACTCGTCCTGCACCTGGCCCGCACCCACGAGGGCGACCCGGCCGAACGCCACCGGGTCATCGACCGCCACATCCGGCTCATGGACCTCGAAGCCACCCCGTACGCCGGTGAACTCGCCTTCCCCGGAGAGCAGTTGATGCGCCGCTCGATGGACCTGGCCACCGGTACCGCGGGCTGTCTGCTCGCCCTCGGAGCCGCGCTCGCCGACACCCCCGTCGGCCTGCCCTTCCTGCCGCCCCTCCCCGCGCCGCCCACCGGCGCCCCCTGAACGCCCTCCGGCCAGCCCGGAGGGTGACGCACCACCAGCACCACCAGCACCACCAGCACCACCAGCAGTACCTGTGTTGCCTGTGTTGCCCGTTCTGCGAGCACCACGGCACCACAAACGTCCGTCGGAACCGTCCCCATGAAAAAGGAGCACATCATGGCCCTTCTCGACCTGCAGACCCTGGAGATCGCCGAGTCCGCCGAGGAGCAGGCGATCGGTGACCTGGAGACCGGAAGCAGCGCGAGCCTGCTCCTCTGCTCGGGCAGCTCGGTCAGCGTCATCCAGTGCTTCTGAGCGCTCGACCGCTCACCACGCGCTGAGTGAAGCCACCGCTGACGACGAAGGCGGTACGGACCGGCCCCGGACATCCTCCGGGGCCGGTCCCGTCGGCCGCCGCGACGGGCGGCGCACCGCCCCGCCCCCCGGTCCCCGCCTTCGTCCTCCTCGTCCTGTGCGCCACCGGCGGCGCCCTCGCCGCACTCGCCCTGCCCGCCGCGCTCGGCACCACGCTGGACCGGATCGTGGCCGACGGCCGGGTCCCCTGGTCCGCGCTCGCCGTCTGCGCCGCCCTGACGGCCGCCGAGGCCGGGTTCGACGCCCTGGTCACCCTCCTCGGCGGCACCAGCACGGCCACCGGCGCCGCCCGGCTGCGGGCCGCGCTCCTGGACCGGCTGCTCGGCGCCGAACCCGGCCGCGCGAGCGCCCACGCGCCGGGCGACCTCACCACCCGGCTGACGGCCAACGCCGCCGAGGCGGCCACCGTGCCCGCCGCCGTCGCCCAGACCGTCGGCGGCGTGCTGATCCCGGTCGGCGCGACCGTCGCCCTGTTCGCCGTGGACCCCTGGACTGGCCTCGCCCTGCTCGCCGGGTTCCCCGCGCTGCTCGTCCTGCTCCGCCTCCTGGTCCGCCGTACGTCCGTCACCGCCGCCGACTACCAGCGCGAACAGGCCCTCGTCGCGGCCCGGCTGACAGAAGTCCTGGACGGCGCCGCGACCGTACGGGCCGCCGGGACGGCCGCCCGGGAACGCGCCCGGGTCACCGAACCCCTCGGCCGTCTCTCCGCGCACGGCCACCGCACCTGGGACATCCACGGCCGCGCCGCCGCCGGAGCCGCCGTCCTGCTGCCGCTGCTGAGCCTGCTGGTGCTGGCCGTCGCCGGACTGCGCACGGCCACCGGCGCGCTGGGCGTCGGCGACCTGCTCGCCGCATCCCGCTACGCCCTGCTCGCGATCGGCCTCGGCGTCCTCACCAGCGCCCTCAGCGGCATCGCCCGGGGACGCAGCGCCGCCCGCCGCCTGGACCCGCTGCTCGCCCTGCCCGCCGTACCGCATCGCGCGCGGACGCTGCCGCCCGCCGGGAACGGGACGCTGGAACTGCGCGCGGTGGAGGTCGTGAGGGACGGCCGACGGCTTCTCGCAGGCGTGTCGTTCACCGTGCCCGGCGGCACCTCGGCCGCCCTCGTCGGCCGCTCCGGCGCGGGGAAGTCACTGGTCGCCGCGGTCGCCGGACGGCTGGCCGACCCCGACGCCGGGACCGTGCTCCTGGACGGCGTCCCCCTCGACACGCTCGCCCCCGGCCCGCTGCGCCAGGCCGTCGCCCACGCCTTCGCCCGCCCCGCCCCGCTCGGCACCACCCTGGCGGACACCGTCACGGCGGGCCCGACCCGTCCGTACGCCCGGACGCTGCGGCGGGCCCTGCGGGACGCGTCCGCCGCCGACTTCACCGGACGCCTCCCGCTCGGCCTCGACACCCCGCTCACCGACGCGCCGCTGTCCGGGGGCGAGCACCAGCGCCTCGGACTGGCACGGGCGTTCGCCCGCGACGCCCGGCTGCTGATCCTGGACGACGCCACCTCCAGCCTCGACACGGTCACCGACCACCGGGTGCAGCGGGCCCTCGCCCGCATGGCCGGGACCCGCACCCGGCTGGTGGTCACCCACCGGGCGTCGGCGGCAGCGGCGGCGGACCAGGTGATCTGGCTGGCGGACGGCACAGTGCGGGCCACCGGATCGCACGCCGACCTGTGGCGGGACGCGGCGGAGTACCGGGCGCTGTTCGCGGCGGACGGGGAGCACGACGGACAGGACGGCCATGAGTGAACTGGGGGCGCTGCGCCGGGTGCTGCGGGAGGGACGTCCGTTCCTCGCGGCGCGGCGGGGCGCGCTGGTCCGGCTCGGCGGCTGGTCGCTGCTGGAGGCGGGCCAGACCTTCGCGGGCGGATACGCCGTCGCCCGCTCCCTCGACGACGGCTTCCTCACCGGCGCGCCCGGCACCGGACTGCTCTGGCTGGCGTTCGGCGCCCTCGCCCTCGTCCCCGCGTTCCTCGCCACCCGGGGCGTCTTCGCCCGCCTCGCCGACCTGGTGGAGCCGTTGCGGGACGGACTGGTGCGCCGGGCGGTGCGCCGCGCCGTCGACGGCGGTACCGGCGGCCCGGCGACCGCCGCCCGCGCGGTCGCCCAGGTCACCCGGCAGAGCGAGATCGCCCGCGACGGCTGGGCCGGACTTGTCCTGGCCGCCCGGGGCTTCGTGTTCACCGCCGCCGGAGCACTGGCCGGGCTCGCCGCGCTCGCCCCGCGTCTGCTGCTGGTCGTGCTGCCTCCGCTGCTGCTGGGCGCGGCGCTGTTCCTGGCCACCGTGGTCCCGATGGGCGCCCGCCAACGGGCCTGTCTGGACCTGGACGAGGAGTACACCGCGCACGCCGGTCAGACCGCCGCCGCCCTGCGGGACATCGCGGCGGCGGGCGCGGCCGGACCGACCACCCGCCGCGCGGCCGACCTCACCGCCCGGCAGACCCGCGCGGCCCGCTCCCTGGCCCGCTGGGCGGCGGCCCGGGTCGTGGCGCTGGCCGTCGCGGAACGCGTCCCGCCGCTGTGTCTGCTGGCCGCCGCGCCCTGGCTGCTGCGCACCGGGGCGACCACCGGTGAACTGCTCGGCGCCTTCACCTATCTGACGGCGTCCCTGGCACCCGCGCTGAACGCCCTGCTCACGGCGGTCGGCGCGGCGGGCGGACGGCTGATCGTCGTCCTCGACCGCTTCACCACGCCACCGGTGCCGCCCGCGACACCGGCGTTCAGAGAGCCGTCCCTCGCGGGCTCGCGCAAGCCCCCGACCGGGGCGACGGCCACCGAGCCCGAGGCCGAGGCCGAACTCCGCTCCGTCTCCTTCGCCTACGGCCCCCGCGCCCGGCCCGTCCTGGACCGACTGGACCTCACCCTGAGCCCCGGTGACCATCTGGCGGTCGTCGGACCCAGCGGCGGCGGCAAGTCCACCCTCGCCGCGCTGCTCGCGGGCGTCCTCGCCCCCACCCGGGGCGAGATCCGCTGGCGGGGCGTACCCGTACCGGACCTCGCCCACCGCACCCTGCTGCCCCAGCAGCCGTACGTCGTCACCGGCACGCTCCGCGACAACCTGCGGTATCTGTGCCCGGCCGCCCGGCCCGCCGACATCGCCGCCGCCGTGGCCGCGATCGGGCTGGAGGCGCTGGTGGAGCGGCTCGGCGGGCTGGACGCCGTCATCGATCCGCGCGGTCTGTCGCCCGGCGAGGCCCAGCTCGTCGCGCTGGCGCGGGCGCATGTGGCGAACGCGCCGCTGCTGATCCTCGACGAGGCCACCAGCCAACTGGACCCGACGGCCGAGGCACGGGCGGAACACGCGCTCGCCGCCCGTGCCACGACCCTCGTCGTCATCGCCCACCGGCTCACCTCGGCGCGGCGCGCCGGGCGCGTCCTGGTCCTGGACGGCCCGCGCACCGACACCGGCACCGCGGCCGAACTCGCCGTCCGCTCACCCCTCTACCGGGAACTGGCGGGTCACTGGGACCGGGCGGGAAGGGGCGTGTGAAGCAGGGGCGTGCGAGGTTGGGGCGTCCGAAGCCGGGGCCTCTTCGGCAGGGGCGTCCGAGGTGGCCTCTTCGGCAGGGGCGTCCGAGGCAGGGGCGTCCGAAGCCGGGGCCTCTTCAGCGGATGCGTCTGAAGAAGGCGGCGTCAGAGCCAGCCGAAGTCCCGGGACAGCCGGATCGCGTCCATCCGGTTGCGGGCGCCGGTCTTGCGTATCGCCGCCGCGAGATAGTTCCGGACCGTGCCGCTCGCCAGGTGCAGCGCGTTCGCTATCGAGCTGACCGACTCGCCCTCCGCCGCCAGCGCCAGGACGCGTAACTCCCGTGGGGACAGCGGGACGTCCGTGGCCCGCAGCAGTCCGAAGGCCAGCGACTCGTCGATATGCCGTCCGCCGTCCGCGACCTTGTGGACCACGGCGGCCAGATTGTCCACGGGGCCCAGCTTGTCGACATACCCGGTGGCTCCCGCGTCACCGGCCCGGCGCAGATCACCGGCCCGGTCGCCGCGCGCCAGCACCACCAGGGCGGGGGAGTGCGCGGCGGCGGGGCTCAGGGACTCCATGAAGGTCAGTACCTCCATGGAGTGCGGACACTCCAGGTCCGCCACGAGCACGTCCGCTGGACTTTCCGCCATACAGCCGCGCAGCCCGCCTTTGTCCGAGGTCCGCACCCTGATGCGCGGGTCCGTACTGAGCAGACAGGCCAAGGAGGCCCGCCAGAGGGGCACCGCGTGGACCAGGAGAACGGTCGTCATATGAGTTCCTCCGCTCGGTACGTACGCTCGGTACGACATGGGTGACGGCACACACCGCGATACGGGCGCGGGGCTCGCGCGGAAGGGCGCCGGGGGGCGCTGAAGGGCGCGGCAAGTGGCGTGATGGACGGAACGGCCCAGGGCCGGGGCGCTGTCGGGCACTGTTCGGGTCGGGCTCCTTCGCTCACTTTCCACACAATCGCGTACGCTCTGTGCGTGACCGTTCACCAGTTGAGCACGCTGGATGAGAACGCCACTGACAAAATGCCTAATACGCCAGGCGTGAGGGCGGAGCTGGCCAGAAAACGCGGCCGGGGACGGGGCCGCCGGGCCGGAACACGCCCACCGGAGGGATCAGTTCCGGGGCGTGGATGAGGAACTCGCGGGCCCTGTCACGGCCGCCGTCCGATGCGGGGTCCGGTGACCGGCCCGGTGCCGACGGGCCACATGGGCTGGGCGTCGGCCTGGCGAGGACGTTCCGGCCGGGGGCGCCAGGAGGGTGCCCCCGCCGTCGTGCGGGCGGGTCAGGCGAGGGGACTCACCCGCCCCGGGCGAGGGGCGCGCGGTGCGGGTGGCTGTCCGACTCTCCGACTCTCCCGGTTGTCCGGCTGTCCGGTTGTCCGGCTCCGGGCTACGGCCGGTAGGCGGCCCGGTTGTGGTAGGTCACCTTCTCCGCGGGCAGCCTCGTCGGGGCGAACAGCTGGTCCACGGTGACGAAGTGGAAGCCGCGTGCCTTGAGGGCCGTGATGATGCCCGGGACCGCGTTGACCGTCGTGCGGTGGATGTCGTGCAGCAGGACGATGTCCCCCGGCTTCGTCTGCTCCTTGACCGTCTTCACGATCCTGGCCGAGTCGCGGTACCGCCAGTCCAGCGTGTCGACGCTCCAGTGCACCAGCGGCCGGTCGGCGGCCTGGCGGACGGTCGCGTTGTGGGCGCCGTACGGGGCGCGCAGGGTGCTGGGCTTGACGCCGGTGGCCTGCTTGATGGCCGTGTCCGCCCGGGAGAGCTGCGATCTGACCTGCGCTGAGGTGAGCCGGGTCAGGTCGGCGTGGTCCCAGCTGTGGTTGCCTATCTGGTGCCCGGCGCGGTGCGCGTCGCGCGCGGTCGTGGGATACCGCTGGACGTTCTTGCCGACCAGATAGAACGTCGCCTTGACGTTGCGCTCCTTGAGGATGCCCAGCAGCCGCCGGGAGTCGGCGACCGGACCGTCGTCGAAGGTGAGCGCCACACACTTCACCCGGCGGCAGTCGACCGCCGCCGGTGCGGCGCCGGCCGGTACGGCGGTACCGGCCAGAGTGCCACCGCACAGGGCGGTGACGAGGGTTGAGATGACAAGGCGTCGGCGCACAGGGTCCTCCAAGGCGAACGGGTTTGCCTTGTGAGACACACACCAGGGGGCCTTGGATGCCCATGAGATCTGGCCAAGCCGGGGCGGCCGGACGGCTCGGTCGACGGCCGGAACACCCCGTTGTCAGTGGCGGCTGCGAGCCTGGAGGAATGAACAGCGACGAGGAGCGGCTCCTACGCGGCCGGGTCTACGGCACCGACCCCGACCATCCCGGCCCCCGCCCCGGGCAGACATACGTCCATCTCATCGGCGGCCCCTTGGACGGGCTGCTGCTGGACGTCACCGGACGGCCCCCGGACGAACTCCGCACCGGCGTCGCCCTCCGTACCGACCTGGGCCGGTACGGGGTCGGCGGACGCGCGATCTACGACCCGCGGCCCGGCGACCCCCGCCGCTTCGACTGGACAGGGGACAGCCCCTGACCAGCCGCCGGTCCCGTCAGACGGCCGCGGACAGGGTCTCCACGCCGTCCTCACGGATACCCCAGGGCGAGCCGTACGCGGTCAGCAGATCGAGGAAGGGGCGCGGAGGGAGGGCTTCCGGACCGAGGACACCGCTGCCGGTCCACACCCCACCGGCGATCAGCTCCAGGGCGACGACCGGATTGATCGCCGTCTGCCACACCACGGCCTGGGAGCCGTACTCCCGCATCGACCACTGGTTGTCGACCACGTGGTACAGATACACCTCGCGCGGGCGGCCGTCCTTGGTGCCCTTCACCCAGGTGCCCGCGCAGGTCTTGCCGGTCATCCGGTCGCCGAGCGTGGCCGGGTCGGGGAGACAGGCGGCGACCACGTCACGCGGGGAGACGTGTACGGCGGTGCCGTCGGCGGCGCGCACCGGCACCGGCTCCGTCGCGTCCAGGCCGAGCGCGTGCAGGGTCTTCAGCTTGCCGATGAAGTCGTCGCCCAGCCCGTACTTGAAGGTGACCCGCCGGGCGTTCACCCAGCGCGGCACCAGCAGCACCTCCTCGTGCTCGACGTTGACGCACTCCACCGGGCCGATGCCTGCGGGGAAGTCGAAGACCTCCGGCTCGCTGAACGGCTCGGTGGTGAACCAGCCCCGCTCCCGCTCATACACCACGGGCGGGTTCAGACACTCCTCGATGGTCGTCCAGATGCTGAACGACGGGGCGAAGTCGTACCCCGCCACGGCCAGGTTCGCCCCGTCGCGGATGCCGATCTCCTCGATCTCGTCGAACAGCTCCTCCGCCGCGAACCGGGCGAACACATCCGACAGACCGGGCTCGACGCCCATCCCGGCCAGCGCCAGCCGACCCGACTCCTCCCACTCCCGCGTCCGCGCGAACTGCTCGTCGCCGAGCTTCACCCCGCACTCCTCGTAGGGCCGCTCGGGGTGCGGGCGGGACAGCGACATCGCCATGTCCAGATAGTGGCCGCCCGCCGCGAGCGCCGCCTCGAACAGCGGCATCACGAACCGCGGGTCCGTGGCGTTCAGCAGCACATCGCAGCGCTCCTCGGTGAGCAGCGCGGTCACCGCTGCCTGGTCGGAGGCGTCGATCCGGCGCGCGGTGAACCGGCCCGCCGGATCGGCCACCGCCGCGACGGCCGCCTCGGCGCGCCCGAGGTCGTAGTCGGCGACGACGAAGTGGTCGAAGAAGTCCCGCCGCGCCGCGATCCGGGTGATCGCGGTACCGACGCCACCGGCGCCCACCAGCAGTACACGCATGACGAAGCCCTCTCTCCACAGCCTGGCTGTCTCTCCATGGGATACGCGCCGACCGGCGCCCCCGGGAGGGATGAAAGCCGCACGCGCGAGTTAAGGTCAATGGTGTTGGCATAAGCGTCCAAGGGGATGGGAGGTGGGCAGTCGTGGCCAAGCAGGTCGTCCCCGAGGACGCCCGCCGACGGCGGCGCCCCACCCGGCAGGGCACCGTCCTGTCGGAACGCCTGATCGTCGAGACCGCCCTGCGCGTGCTGCGGGAACACGGTGCCGCCGGGCTCACCGTCCGCCGTCTCGGTACCGCCCTCGGCGCCGACCCCAGCACCCTGTACCGCTACTTCGACGGCATGGACGCCCTCACCCTCGCCATCGGCGAGGAACTGATCGGCCGCGCCCTGGACGGCTGGACCACCTGCGGGGACTGGCGCGGCGACCTGCGTGACATCGGACTGCGTATTCACGGCGCCTACCTCGCCCATCCGCAGGCCGCAGTCCTCACCACGAGCCGGGTCACCGGCCGTCCCCGGGAGATCGCCGCCGACGAGACCGTCCTCGGCATCCTGCGCACCGCCGGGTTCCCCGACCCCGAGGCGGTGCTGATCTTCCATGCCTTCATCGACCAGTCCCTCGCCTTCGCCGCGCTGGACGCCGCCGCCCTCGCCCTGACGGAGACCTCCCGCACCCTGGACGAAGCACAGTGGGAGGCGACGTACGCCCGGCTGCCCGCCGAGAGCTATCCGCACATCGCCGCGACCGCGCCGCTGCTCGCCGCCCGGATGAACCGCAGCGCCTACCCGGTCGCCCTGGACATGCTGCTGGCCAGCGCGGACGGCCGGCTCAGGACCCTGCGCCGGGCCGACCCCGGGTGAGCGGCCCGACCGGTCGGGCAAGCCATCGACCGGCTGACCGGTTAATGGGTTGCCCGCGCGCGATCACCCTGGATGCAATGTCCGCCATGCCGACCCACCAGGACCGCACACGGTCGAACATCCTGCCCGAGCCCCTCCGGATCGGGGCCCTCGCGCCACTGACCCCGCCCGGCTGGGTCGAGGCGGGACGGCACCTGCTCGCCGGGATGGAGTTGGCGGTGGGGGATGTCAACGCCGACGGAGGAGTGCACGGGGCGCCTCTTGAGCTGCTGGTCAGGGACACCGCCGCGCAGCCGCAGCGGGCCGAGGCGGCCGTGACGGAGTTGGCCGCCCTGGGCGTGGCCGCGCTGGCGGGGGAGTACCACAGCGTCGTCGCCCGAGCCGTCGCGTCCCGCGCGGACGCGCTCGGCGTGCCCTTCCTGTGCTCCTCGGCGGTGCTCGACGCGCTCACCGACCAGCCGACCGACCGGGTGGCCCGGATCGCCCCGGCGCAGTCCCACGGCTGGCGGATCTACGCGGACCACCTCCTGGCGGCTGGCCATCGCCGGATCGCCGTGGCGGCCGACCCCAGCGTCTACTGGGCGGCCGGGACCGGCATCCTGCGCGACCATCTCACTCCGCGCGGCGGCACGGTCGTCGTCCTCGACCCCGGTGACCCCGAGGCGCTGTGCGACACGCTCGCCGAGCAGCGGGTGACCGCCCTGCTGCTCCTGACCGGCCACCCCGAACCGGCTGTGCCCCTCGTCCGGGCCGTCCGCGCGGACCGGCGCATGGCCGGGATCATGCTGGGCGCCCCCGCCGGACAACCGGAGCTGCCCGGATGGACGGCGCTGCTGGGCCCCGACGGCGCCGGAATCCCCTTCCTGCGCTACCTCCCCGACCACCTCACCCCCCTCGGGACCCGCGCCGAGGCGCGACTGCGGGACCGGCTCGCCGCGACACCATCCTTCGTCGCCTTCGAGGGCTACGACACGATCCTGGTCCTCGCCGAGGTGTTCCGCGCCCAGGGCGCGGACCGGGCGCGGATCGCGGCGGGCTGGGAACAGGTCGCCGTCGACGGCACCCGGGGCCGTATCCGCTTCTCGCGCACCCCGGGCATCGATGTCTGGCAGTGGGTCTGGCCGCCGGTGCAGATCGCCGACCGCGACCCGGCGGACCCCGGTCGGTTCCGCGTGCTGCGCTAGGAGACGACGGGCGGGCCCGGGACGGCGGCGGAGGACGGATCCCCCTGCCGCCGACCCGGGCCGTGGGGTCGTCGTGAACGCCGGTCGGGTCAGTAACTGGTGCTGACGGTGACCCCGCTGAAGCCGTTCACCGCGTACAGACTGATGTACTGGGCGCCCGCCGGGGGGTTGTCCACGGTCAGGGTGTGGCTGTTGCCGCTGCCCGTGGCCCGGTGGGTGTTGCTGGTGGTGCTGGGCCAGCCGCTGCCGCTGTAGTAGAGGTCGGCGTCACCGGTGCCGCCCGAGGTGGTGATGGTCAGCCGGGTGGTCCCGGCGGGGACGTAGAGGTAGAGGTAGGTGTAGTTCCCGGTGGTCGCGGACTGGTTGCTGCGGCGGCAGTCGCGGCCCAGTTCCCTGATGTCGGTGCCGGTGCACTCGGGGACGGTGCCGCCGCCGGAGCTGACGGTGACCGCCCGGGTGGCGGTGGCGGTGGCGCCCTTGTCGTCGGTGACGGTCAGGGTCACCGTGTAGGTGCCGGCGGTGGTGTAGGTCTTGGTGGGGTGGGTGGCGGTGGAGGTGGTGCCGTCGCCGAACGTCCAGGACCGGGCGGTGACCGTGCCGTCGGAGTCGGTGGACTGGTCGGTGAAGGCGACCTTCAGGTTCTGGACGCTGGTGGTGAACGCGGCGGTGGGGGCCTGGTTGCCGGGCGGGTTGGTGCCGCCGCCGCAGTCCCCGGCCGCGCAGCCCGCGAGCCAGGTGTACCAGTCGCTGTCGTAGCGGGTGCCGATGGTGCTGGTCAGATAGGTGCGGGCGGCGCTCCAGTTGCCGCTGCGGTAGTAGCCGAGCACGGTGTCCATGTCGCCGCGGTGCTTGTCCAGCATGTAGCGGGTGGCCAGATAGCCCCAGCGGTAGACGCGGGTGGTGTCATGGCTGTACGTGGTGTCGAAGAGGGTGCTCAGGGCGTAGGTCCGGCGGCCCGCCTCGGTCATCGCCGCCGTGTAGGGCACCCCGCGGTAGGAGTAGGAGACATACTCGGCGAAGCCTTCGATCCACCAGATGGTCGGGGTGGTGATGTTGGCGTTGAAGTCGCCGTACATGTCGAAGCGGCCGTCGAGGTAGTGGGTGTACTCGTGGTTGAGGTTCCATATCTGGAACTCCGGGCGCAGCCATTCCGCCTCGTAGGCGATGAAGCGGGGCAGGTTGCCCGCCGCGGCCGGGTCGCCCTCCAGGTACATGCCGCCGTTGTTGGTGTCGATCCCGAACATGGCACCGGCGTAGGTCTGGTAGTCGGTGCTGGAATCGAAGACCACGACCTCGATCTTCGCGTTGTTGTCCCCGGCGACCGGCCCGCTGTCCCGGACGATGCCATGGAAGTAGGCGTCCTGGTTGCGCATGCTGGTACAGCTTGCGGTCAGCTCGGCGGCGGCCATCTGCTGCGCCCGGATGGTGATGCTGGAACCGCAGCTGTACGTCACCGGCAGCACCGCCCGCGCCAGCTGGCCCTGGAGGTCGCAGGTGCCGAAGTAGGCGCAGTTCGCCTTGTCGTAGTAGTCGGTCATCTCGGCCACACCGACCCACAGGGGAGCGGTGGCGCCCTGGAGGGAGGTGGAGTTGAGGAGCCCGGCGGCCAGCGGACGGACCTTGCTCCGCAGCGCGGAGTGCTGGAGGAACCGGCCGAGTTCGCGTCCCGCGTTGGAGGTCAGATACGACTGGTCGGTGCCCAGCAGCGAGAGATGGCCGGACGCGAAGGAGTAGAGGGAGTCTATGAGGCTGGGGTCGGACTGGACAGCGGTGACGAACGCGGGCACCTGGTGGCCCCGGAAGGTCACCGTGTAGACGTTGTTGACCGCGTTCAGCATCCACCAGGAGGAGTTCCAGGTGGAGTCGTAGTCCGCCAGCAGCCGCTTGACGACATACAGGTACCGGGCGTTCTCCTCGGAGCTGTCGATGAGCGTGACGGCCTCGGCGAGGGTCTCCCCGTTGGCGTCGGTGACATCACGGGAGCGAGGGCTGGCGAAGAACGCGTCGAGCCCGGCGCGGATGGCGGTCCGCAGTCCGGTGCCGTAGGCGCCCACGGCACCGGAGTTGTAGTACTGCACGTAGTACCCGGCGCGCAGATAGAGCACCAGCTGCGGCATCCCGGTGGTGGCGTTGCCCGGGTAGGACGCCGAGCCGTCGCGCAGGGCGTAGGCGACGCTCGTCATCTGCGCCTCGCGGAACGCCCCGTAGGCATCGCTTCCGGTGAGGCTGAACAGGGTGTTCACACAGTCGGTGGTGGACGCCTTGATCTGCTGCACCAGGGCGCTGCCGGTGCGGCCGGTGAAGTCGGAGACATTGCACGCGGCGGCGGACTTCTCCGCCGACTTCCCGGTGCCCTGCTCCCGTGCCGCCGAGGTCGCGGGGGCCGACTCGGCCGACTTGGCGGGCCGCAGCGCGGGTGTGTCGTGGCTGCCGTACGCCTCCTTCAGCGCGTCCTTGTCCGCGGCCAGCGGCGGGAGTTCGGACGCGGTGCGCCGGGTGTCGCCGACATGTTCGGTGTCGGCGGGGGCGGAGGTGCCGGGCATCGGCGGGGGAGCGGTGGGCCGGTCGGCTCCGGCGGCGGCCGGTGCGGCGGTGACCGGTGTCCCGGTGCGGGCACTGGCCGGCTGGGTCAGCAGACCGGCGCCCAGGGCGACGGCCAGGGCCAGCGGCAGTGCCGCACCCAGACCGCGCCGGACACATGACGTTCTCACTGTGCCTCCCATGAGGGGTTGGACCACACGACAAGTGGCCTATGGGGGATGCGAGGGTCGTGGATCGGGGAGGGGGCGTGCCGTCGATCAGGGGAGCACGACCGAGCACGACCGATGCCAAGATTGACATGACCACGACCTTATGTGACATGTACCATTGCACACCTGACATGTCAGAGGGAAGTCATCTGACGGAATCCAGGGTTTTTAAGGGGCTTATGTGCGGGGGCAGTTGGGCTCTGGGCAGGGGGAAGCGCCTGGTGGTTGGGGGGCGGAGGGGATCGCCCTCGTGGATGTCGTCGGGTGCGGCGCGGACCGCTCAGGTCGCCTGAGTCAGGTCGGCTCAGTCAGGTCACTTGAAGTGAGGTCACCTGAGGTGAGGTCAGCTGAAATGAGGTCAGCTGAAGTCAGGTCAGCTGACACATGTGTCGGCGTCCGCGCGGCCGTCCGCCCACAGGGTGCGGACATGGGCGAGATGGCGGCGCATACAGTCCTCCGCCTCCTGGACCCGGCCCGCCACCATCAGATCGAGCAGCTCGACATGCTCGCGCGCGGAGGCGACCAGACGGCCCGACTCGTTCAGACTGCTCAGCCCGAACAGCCGTGACCGCTTGCGCAGATCGGCCACCACATCGACCAGATGACCGTTGCCCGCCAGCGCCAGCAGCTCCAGATGGAACCGGTGATCGGCTTCCAGATACTTCAGGACGTCATGCTCCTCGGCCGCCGTCACGATCCGCTCCGCCAGCGGACGCAGCGCCGCCAACTGCTCGGCGCTCGCCGTGGCCGTGACCCGCCCGACCGTCGGGACCTCGATCAGTGTGCGGATCTCGGTGAACTCGTCGAGGTCCTGCTCGGTCATCTCGGTGACCCGGAAACCCTTGTTGCGCACCGCCTCGACCAGACCCTCCCGGACCAGATCGAGCATCGCCTCGCGCACCGGAGTGGCGGAGACACTGAGCTGAGCGGCCAGGGCGGGCGCCGAGTAGATCGCCCCCGGACGCAACTCACCGGCGGTGAGGGCGGCACGGAGCGCGTTGGCGACCTGGTCCCGCAGATGGGTCTGGACGGAGATCACCTGCGGTTCGAGATGAGGCATCCGTGCTCCTCCGCGTTCCTCCGTCTGATCAGCCCATTAACCTCCCACTATACAATGTGACGTTGCTATGACTGAGGCACGCCGGCGGCCCGTACGCCGTTGTACGGGCCGCCGCCGTGTGCCTCCCTAGGCGGACCCCCGCGAGCCACCCGTCAAGGTGCCCACGGACGTGCCGCGCACGGTCAGCGCAGGGCCGCCAGCCAGTGCTCCACCTCGTCGGCGGCCCTGGGCAGCCCGGCCGACAGGCACTGCGCCCCGTCGGCCGTGATCAGGAAGTCGTCCTCGATCCGGACGCCGATACCGCGCAGTTCCTCCGGGACCGTCAGATCGTCGGGCTGGAAGTACAGTCCCGGCTCCACGGTCAGCACATGGCCGGGTTCGAGCACCCCGTCGAGATAGGTCGTGGAGCGGGCGGCGGCACAGTCATGGCAGTCCAGACCGAGCATGTGGCCCGTACCGCAGACGGTGTAGCGGCGGTACAGATCGGCCTCGGGCGTGGCCGCCGTACTGCCGTACGGGCGCAGCCCCCACGCGTCCAGGCCCTGCCCGATCACCCGCATCGCGGCCTCGTGGAAGTCGCTGTAGCGGGCGCCCGGCCGCAGCGCGGCGATCCCCGCCGACTGGGCGGCGAACACCAGGTCGTACACCCGGCGCTGGACATCGCTGAAGCGACCGCCGACCGGCAGGGTGCGGGTGATGTCGGCGGTGTAGAAGGAGTCCGCCTCGACGCCCGCGTCCAGCAGGAGCAGGTCACCTTCGCGGACCGGGCCGTCGTTGCGCATCCAGTGCAGGACACAGGCGTGTGCCCCGGCCGCCGCGATGGTGTCGAAGCCCAGTCCGTTGCCGCCGAGCCGGGCCCGCCGGTTGAAGGTGCCCTCGATCCAGCGTTCCCCGCGCGCGAGCCCACTGGCGTACGGCAGTTCGCCCGCCACGTCGTGGAACCCGGCGACCGTGTACTCCACGGCCGCCCGCAACTGACCGGTCTCCCAGTCGTCCTTGAAGAGCCGCAGCTCGGAGAGGAAGGTGCGCAGTTCCGCGTCGGCGCGGGGGTCCGTGGCGAGCTGGGCGTCGAGGTGGGCGTCCACCCCGCGCAGCACCCGGGTCGGGACGTCCTCGCGCAGCGCCCGGTCCAGCGCGTCCCGGGACGCCGTCTCGACGCCGAGCGCGTCCGAGGTCTCCCGCAGCGTCCGGCGCCGCCCGACCCAGAACTCGCCGTGCCGCCGGTCGCTGTGGAACTCGGTACCGCGCGGGCCGCCGTCACGCGGCGACCGGGGCCGGGTGAACAGGGTCACCGCGTGCCCGCTCCCGGTCGGCTCGAACACGAGGACGCTGTCGGGAACGGCCTCCGAACCCTGCTCGGCGGTGAGATGGACGAACGCGGAGTGCGGCCGGAACGCGTAGTCGAAGTCGTTGCTCCTGACCTTCGCGCCGCCCGACGGGACGACGATCCGCTCACCCGGGAACCGCTCGGACACCGCCGAGCGCCGCTTCGCCGCGTACGCCGCGCCCGTCAGCGGCGCCGGCCGCAGCCCGGTGTCCGCCCAGCCGCCCGCGAAGGGTCCGCCGCCGTCCGGTACGGCGGACCCGGGATGGTCCCGCCCGTCCGCACTCGTGTCGTGCACGTCGCTGTGCTCTCTCATCGATGGTTCCCCTGTGTCGTGGTGGGGCCGTACCGTCTCGTCGGCCGGGGCGGGACTCAGCCCCGCAGCCGGGCCATCCATGTCTCGACGTCGTCCGCCGTGCGGGGCAGCGCGGCCGAGAGATTCTCGTTGCCGTCCTCGGTCACCAGGATGTCGTCCTCGATCCGCACCCCGATGCCCCGGTACGCCTCGGGCACGGTCAGGTCGTCGGGCTGGAAGTAGATGCCGGGCTCGACGGTCAGCACCATGCCCGGCTCCAGCGTGCCGTCGACATACAGCTCCGTACGGGCCTTGGAGCAGTCATGGACGTCGATGCCCAGCATGTGACCGGTGCCCGCGAGGGTCCAGCGCCGCTGGAGTCCAAGCGTGTACACCTCCTCCACCGACCGGTGCCCGAACAGCCCCCAGGCCGTCAGGTGCTCGGTCAGCACCCGCTGCGCCGCCTCATGGAAGTCGCGGTACGCGGCACCCGGCTTGACCGCGGCGATCCCCGCCTCCTGCGCCGCGTACACCGCCTCGTAGACCTGGCGCTGGAGCGGGGTGAAGCGGCCGTCGACCGGGAGGGTGCGGGTGATGTCGGCGGTGTAGAGGTTGCGGGTCTCCACGCCCGCGTCGAGCAGGAGCAGATCGCCGGGGCGGGCCTCACCGTCGTTGCGGACCCAGTGCAGGGTCGTGGCGTGCGGTCCCGCCGCGCAGATCGAGGAGTAGCCGACGTCGTTGCCCTCGATCCGGGCGCGGGTGAAGAAGGTGCCCTCGATCAGCCGCTCGGAGGTGGGAGCGCCGCTGGCGAGGCTCCGGACGACGTCCTCGAAGCCGAGCGCCGTCGCCTCGCAGGCGAACCGCAGATCCGCGATCTCGAAGGCGTCCTTCACCAGCCGCATCTCGGACAGCGCGACCCGGAACGCGTCGTCGTCGCCGTCCGCCGTCCGCCCGGCGAGAGCGGCGTCGACACCGGCGTCGACACCGGCGTCGTAGCCGCGCAGCAGCCGGACCGGGCCGGTGGCCGCCGCGAGCAGACCGGGCAGGGCACGGACATCGGCGCAGTCCAGACCGAGCAGCCGCTCGTTCTCGGTGAGACTGTTGCGCCGTCCGTCCCACAGCTCGCCGTGGTAGTCGAGCCAGAACTCTCCGTTGTCCCGGTCGGAGCGCGGCAGGAGATGGGCGGTGGCCCGGTGTCCGTCGCCGCCCGCCTCCGGCTCCAGCACCAGCACGGCGTCCTGGGACTGGTCACCGGTCAGATAGGCATAGTCCGAGGAGGGCCGGAAGGGGTACGCCGTGTCATTGGCCCGCACCTTCGCGGTGCCCGCCGGGATCACCAGCAGCTCACCGGGGAAGCGGGCGGACAGCTCCGCCCGGCGGCGCGCGGTGTACGCGGCCTGCGCGATCGGCGTGAGCCCATGCCGCTCGGTGTCCGCCCAGCCCCGCTTCATGTTCTCCGCCAGCTCGGCGCTGACCCCCCGGTACAGCCCGTTCTTGCGCTGCTTGCCCTCGTCCGTCTCCCCGGCCACCGGCGCCTCCTGCCTCGCGTACATCCTGGTCACGTCTCCTCACGGCACCTCGCGGCCATGGCTGCGCCCGGGTGCGGAGACCGTTCACGAATGGTCGGTCCGGACCAGTTCGCAGGCAACGGGGCGAGGCATAGGAGAACGAGCGGTTCGGTCATAACGCCCGGGGCGCATGGTGGTGACGTCCGGTGGTCCGGTCATGGCGTCCGCCGGTCCGGTCATGGCGTCCGGCGGCTTGGTGGTGACGTCCGGCGGCCTGGTCATGGCGTCCGGCAGTCCGGTCATGGCGTTCGCCGGCGTCCCCTCACCGGGGTGTATCCCGCCCCGCGCATAATGGACGGCGATTCCCCTAGGGTGAGGCGGACCGATCCCCAGCGAGGTGTGACCGATGGAACTGGAGCTGCGCCATCTGCGCGTGCTGTGCGCGATCGCGGATTCCGGCAGCGTCGGCCGCGCGGCGGTCGCCCTCGGCTTCACCCAGCCCGCCGTCAGCACCCAGCTCCGCCGGATCGAGCGGCTGCTCGGCGAAGGGCTCTTCGTCCGCAGCAGCGCCGGAATGGAGCTGACCGCCTACGGCGCCGATGTCGTCAGCCAGGCCCGTGAGATCCTCACCCGCGCCGACGCCCTCGTCCGGCGGCGTACGGACGTCCCCGCCCCGGCCGCCGGACCACTGCGCCTCGGCGTCACCAACACGCCCGTGGTGCCGATGCTGCTGGAGGCCCTGCGGGAGACCAGTCCGGACCTCACGGTCTCCGTGTCCAGCGTCTACGCCACCGGTGAACTCCTCAGACAGCTTGAGTCCGGCGAGCTGGACGCCGTCCTCGGCTGCGACTACCCCGGGCTCCCGGTCCGGCACTCCGCCGCCCTCGCCCACCGCGCCATCAACACCGTGCCGATCTTTGTCGCCCTGCCCGCCGCGCATCCGCTCGCGCACCGCGTCGAAGTGCCCTTGGAGGAGTTGTCCGAGGACACCTGGTTCGTCTCCTCCGACGACGGTGTGGGCTGGCCCGGAGCGTTCTACGACGCCTGCCAGGCCGCCGGGTTCCAGCCCGCCGGGACCCATGAGTTCCATGTGCTCGATCAGTTGCAGTCGATGATCGCCAAGGGTATGGGCGTGACCGCCGTCCAGCCCACCCTGCGGCCCATCGACGGCGTCCTCGTCAAACCGCTGGCCGGTGATCCGCTGTGGCAGCGCCATCTGCTGATCTGGCGGCGGGAGGCGGTGCCGGCACCCGTCGTCGAGGCGCTGCACCACCATGCCGTGCGCACCTACCGCAATCTGCTGGCCCAGGCCCCGCATCTCCAGCGCTGGCTGGCCCGCGCCTACACCACTACGCGGCTGCCGGACGGGTTGCGGACGATGGGCGGGGGGTCGGGGGTGTGACGCGGTTGTGGGCGTGGGGTCGGGTGTGTGACGTGGCCGTGTGTGACGTGGCCGTGGGCGCCGTACTGGGCGACTGACTCCGCCGGGCGGCGTCAGCCCTGCGGCTTCCGCCGCTCCGGTGCACCGCGTACCCCCGGCCCTCTCGCGTTGCGCGCGGCTGGGCGGCTGCCCCGGACGGCGGGCCGACCCCAATGCGTCGGGACTCCTGACTCGTCCGGCTGAGGCACCTCGGCCCTAGGGGGTGTCTGACGGATCTCCGTGGCGTCGCGACGCCCGGCACGCACTCACGCCGCCCCCGACAAAATCCCAGGTAGC
>NZ_JBEZLM010000043.1:0-46707 GCF_040652095.1 Streptomyces sp. NPDC048290 | reverse complement strand
GCATGCCGGTGATCGCGCCCATGCCCGCAGCGCAGCCCACACCCATCCCCGGCCAGCGTGAGTCCACCGAGGACATCGCCGCCAGGACCCGGGTCCGGGCGCGAGCCCCGGAGCGGAGGGGTGGGGTCGCGCCCGGACCGGTTGGGGGACGGGGTCGGTGGGATGGGCTGCCTATGGGTGCTGTTCGGTGTCGTGGGTGCCATATGTGCCCGACTGGTGATCGGGTGGTCGCGGTGCGCTACGCCGCCCGTATGTCCCGTTCCGACCCGCCGTGGGCGCAGGGGCGGGACGGTGCCGCGCGGTGGCGCAGGACGCGGGGCGGGGCGAGGTCCGGGAAGCCTTCCGCCCGCATCGCGGCGACGCCGATGCGGGGCAGGTCGGCGGAGGCGCGGTAGACCACGAAACGGGGCTCCCAGCGGGGCCGGAACTTGGCGTTGAACCGGTACAGCGACTCGATCTGGAACCAGCGGGACAGGAACACCAGCAGCCCGCGCCAGACCCGCAGCACCGGACCGGCGCCGATCTTCTCGCCGCGGGCCAGGGCCGAGCGGAACATGGCGAAGTTCAGCGACACGCGCGTGATGCCGAACCTCGGCGCGGCGCGCAGCGCCGCCACGATCAGCAGCTCGTTCATGCCCGGGTCGGCCGTGCGGTCGCGGCGCATCAGATCCAGCGACACGCCGTCGGTGCCCCAGGGGACGAAGTGCAGTACGGCTTTGAGGTCCCCATAGGGGCCCAGTTCGGCCTCGGCCTTGTGGGCGGTGGCGATCAGGCAGTCCCCGTCGGCGGGGTCGCCGACGCGGCCCAGAGCCATGGAGAAGCCGCGCTCGGTGGCGGTGCCCCGCCAGTCGTCCGCCGCGCGGCGGACCCGCTCCAGCTCGGCCTCGCCGAGGTCACGCACGCGTCGTACCCGGGTCTCGTAACCGGCGCGCTCGACGCGGGTGACCATCTGGCGCACGTTGCGCATCGCGCGGCCGGCGAGCGAGAAATCCGGGACGTCCACCACCGCCTCGTCGCCCAGTTCGAGGGCGTCAAGCCCGGTCTCGCGGGTCCACACCTCGCCGCCGGTCTCGGAGCAGCCCATGACGGCCGGGGTCCAGGAGTGGGCACGGGCCACGTCCATGAAGCGCTCTATGGCACCGGGCCACGCCTCGACGTCCCCGATCGGATCGCCGCTGGCGAGCATCACGCCGGAGACCACGCGGTAGGTGACGGCCGCCTTGCCGCTGGGCGAGAACACCACCGCCTTGTCGCGGCGGAGCGCGAAGTGGCCGAGCGAGTCCCGGCCGCCGTGCCGCTCCAGGAGGGCCCGCAGCCGTCGCTCGTCGTCCTTGGTGAGCCGGGCGGCCGGGTGCTCGGGGCGGAAGGCGAGGTAGATGGTGGTGACGGCGGTGAGCAGGCCCAGGGCGCCCAGGGAGGCGGCCACCGTCCACGACGTACTGCCCTTGTAGTCGACGGGGCCGTCGACGCCGAACAGCCCGTACAGCACATGGGTCAGCCGGGTGGCCCAGCTGGGGTCGCCCACCATGCGTCCGTGGTGGACGCTGACGATCACCAGGCCGAGGGCGAGTGAACCGGCCCCCATGAGTACGAAGTTGGCCAGCGCGCGCCAGCGGCTGCGCGGGTCGGGCAGGGCGGCGAACTGCCCCCGGTGACGCAGCAGGGCCCAGAGCAGGCCCAGCGAGATGAGGACGCCGATGAGGGAGTGGTGGTAGGCGAACTGGGCCAGGGCGCCCGCCGGGAGCAGCACCACCGCCGCCCGCCAGGCCCGCCGTTTGCGCCGCCGCAGACCGTGTGCCAGGAGCAGCAGCAGGACGCCAGCGCTGAGCGAGAGCGCCGCCGCGAACGGGCCCAGCGCGCCGGGCAGCACCTCGGCGAGGGCGTGCATACGGCTGTGCCGGAAGCGCGGGAAGACGCCCGCGGCGATGTCCAGCAGCCCCACCAGCGCGCAGGCCCTGGCGACGAGGACGGGAACCGACTCGGGGCGCGGACCGCGCAGCCCACGCCACACCCTTCCCGCGCGCGTCGGAACCCTGCCCGACATGTCCCCACCTTCCGTGTCCGCCATCGCATCCCGCAGTTCCGAGAGAGATCCCGTGACCGGCTCCGATTCGGGCATCCGGCCACATTGCGCCCTCTAGGACGGTGACTCGGGGAGGGAGGTTCACTCCGCCGTCCAAAGGTGCTTCAAAGGCAGGGGAAAGTCCGGGCAAGCCCTGAGGGGAGAGGTGATCCATCCGCCGGGCGGCTCGGGATGATCCGCTCGGGGGGATCGGCTCGGGCGCGGGAATGGGGAATGCGGAGAAGCCCCGGGACGCCTTGACGGCGACTTCGCGCCGACTTCCCGCCGACTTCGCGCTGTGTCGCCCGGACTTCGCGCGCAGTTCGCCGTCGCCTTCGCTACCGGGCGGCCCTGGACGGGCTTCATGATGCGGGAAACCGGGGCATCGGGAGGGCCAATTGGCGGGGAGCGAGGAGCCTGGGTCCGGGACATGTGCGGGCCGTGCGCCGGGCCACGCACGGGGGCGCGTCCGCTGTGCGTGCACGGCGTGTCGTGATGAGGGGGTGATCGGCCCTTCCGCCCTTGGGGGCGCTCCGGTCCCGCCCCTGGACTCGCCCTGGACGGGCCCTCGGACCGGCCCGCCGAGCGGTCTCCCGAGCGGTCTTCGAGTCACCTCGGGGAGTCGTCCTGGAGGGCGCTCTTCGGGGTGTCCCCAGGGTCTTCGGCGGGAGTTGTCGGGAGCCGCGGAGGCGACCAAATGGCGGTCGGATCAAGGGGATTCGTATTCCCCCGGACGGCAATTTCGGGACCCCTGGAAGTTGATCATGTGGAACTCCGGGACCGTTCCGCAGACCGATACCGAATCGAAACCCGGTGAACGCTTCGGGGTGGCCGTCTTTTTACGGCCCGGCGCAGCATGATTCCCCTACGCGCGGTAAGTTTCTGGCCATGCCACGTGGACGTCACCGCCATTCACCGCCCCTGCACCGGCTGCTGCCTCCGTCCGCGATCGCCGGCGTCGCCGTGGTCTGCGCGATCGGCCCCTGGGTGTTCTCCGAGACCGCGGTGTTGCGCGCGCTGGCCGGAGCCGCCGCGCTGACCGCGGTCGTCGGCGCGATCGTGATGCGCCGCTGGGACACCCAGGCGGGCAAGCAGGTGGCCGACCTCGCGCGGGTGCGCGTGAGCGAGGAATGGCGTCATGAGGAGCGCGTCGCCGAACTGGAGGCCGACCTCGACGAATCGCGCGAACTGCGCGGCAAGCTGGAGCAGCGGCTGCGTGCCAAGCGCGCCGAACTCGCGGGTCTGCGCAATGAACACGCGGCGCTGTTGCGGCGGTACGCGACGGCGGAGACCGAGCGGGCGACCGCCCTGGAGGGCCGCCGCCTGCTGGAGATAGAGGCCGGGGAACCGGCGAACGCCCTGCCCGCGGGGGATTCGGTTCCGGCGGACATGGACGCGGATGCGGACATGGACGCGGACATGGAGGCGGTGTCCGGCGCCGAGGGCGTGGTGAGTGGCGGCGAGGGCGCGGTGTCCGGCGCCGAGGGCGCGGCTGGCGACGGCGAGTCCACGGCCGCGGTGTCCGACACGCCGACGCTCTTCTCGCCCGAGGGCTCGCGGCTGTTCCTTCGTGCGCGTGCCGCACTGGTGCGGCTGGGGCGGCGTGAGCAGGAGCGCGAGCAGGGGCGGGAACTGGGCGGGGAACAGGGCCGGGAACTGGGCCGGGAACTGGGCGGGGACGCCCTGGAGGAGGCGGCGGACGCGTCGGCGAAGGACTGGGACGCGCGGGGCGCGCGGGACGTGGAGAGCGGCGAGGGCGCGGGAGGCGGCGAGATCGCGCCGGACGCGGTCGCGGTGGACGAGGGCGGGGCCGTGGGCGCCGTGCGGGGCGCGTCGGAGGTGAGCGGGCCGGGTGCGGATGCTCCGGGTCAGGACGCGCCCGAGGCGCAGGCGTCCGTCACGGGGGAGGCGTCTGACATGGGCGAGCCGTCGGACACGGGCGAGGTGTCTGACGCGGGCGAGGCGCCCGCGCGGTCCGTCGCCCCGGAGGCGACCGGCACCGTGGAGCCCGCCGAAGCCTCGGGCCGCGACGCGGGGTCCGACCTCGACTCGACTGACCCCGACTCGACCAGCCCTGACTCGATCGATCCCGACTCGACCGACCCCGACCCGGACCCGAACGGCAAGGGCCCCGGCGAGCCCCAGGACGCGGCCGACGAGGTTCCGCAGTCCGGCGCGGCGGACCAGGGCGGTACGGAGAGCGCGGTGACGGCCCCCGCCGACGCGGAACCGCCCGCCGTAGGCACCCCGGAGCCCGCGCGGGCCGCCGTACCGCCGCAGGGCGGGCGTCCGAAGCCGGTACGGGCCGGGCGGCCGTCGCCCGCCGTGGCCGCCGACGCGGACGCCGGTGCGGCGCGGGAGGACGAGGCGCAGGGGAAGCCCGGGGCGGCCGACGCGCGCGAGCACGCGGTCGCCGCGCCCACGACCCACGCACAGAGCGGCCCCGCCGTGGCGGAGACCCGGCCTGTGGCGCCCGCGCCGAAGCACCGGCCGACCGGGCACTTCACCGTCCCGACCGCCGTGGCCGTCGTACCGCCGACGCCCGCGCGGCGTCCGGCCGTGGAGGGCGGCTTCGACTTCTTCGGCACCCAGCAGCCGGACGGGCTGGAGAGCGCCGTACAGGACGAGGATCTGGCCGATGTCGTCGGGCAGGAGGCGCTGGACGCGCAGAAGGCGCGGTCCGAGGGCGCGGCCGAGGGCGATGTCGAGCGGCCCCGTGAGCGGGTGGACGGTGGCGACGACGGCCCGGTCATCGACCTGACGGCCCATGACGAGACCGAGCAGATCGACGTACAGGGGCTGCGCAGCGCGGTGTCCTGACCCGCGAACCCCGCCCCAGGGAGCCCGGCGTGCCGACACGCCGGGCTCTCGGTCTGCGCGGGGCGTATGGGGCGTGCCCACCACCCCGTCCTGGTGGGCTCAGGCCATCCAGCGGTCGGGGCGTGCGTCGCGGCGGCCGGTGCGGGAGCGTTCCGCCTGGGCCCGCAGCAGTTGTGCGGCTTCCCCGGCGTCTCTCAGGCGGGTCGTCTCGACCTGGTTGGCGCCCGTGTCCACATGGACGTCCGCCACGCCCCACACGCGCTTCCAGGGCCCTTGGGTGAGCCGTACGCTCTGCACCTTCGCGTGCGGGACGAGGGCGAGGCGGCGGCTCACCAGACCCTGACGGGTGGCGAACACCGAGTCGGTGATCGCCAGACCGTGGCCGCGCCACCACACCGGCATGCACCAGCGGGCCCGGCGCGGCGGCCTGCTGAGCGCGGAGTACGGCGGCACCGTCACACCGGGCAGCACCCGCGCGACGACGGACTCGGCGATCTCGCGCGGGGCGACCGGCAGCAGCAGCGAGTTGTCCGAGCCGGCGACCGCCAGCTCCACCCTGACCCAGCCGCGGCGCCGCCACAGCCACGGCTCGACGATCCGGACCGTCTGCACCCGTCCCGGCGGGACCGTCTCATGGGCCCGGTCCAGAAGGCCGTGGTCGATGCGCAGCCCGTCCGGGGACTCGGCGAGCGTCCAGTCGTACTCGCTCACGAAGCGGCCCACGCCGCTCGCGCCCGCCGCGCCGATCAGCGGCAGGCCGGTCGCGATCACTGTCCACAGGCTGTGGGTGAAGAACCACAGCACGGGCGGGACGACGGCCGCGGCGACCAGCGTGCCCCAGGTCGCGCCGGTCAGCGCCAGCGCGATCGCCAGGTCCCGCGCGGGCACGCGCAGCAGTTCGCGCGCCGGTGCCTCGCCCACCTCGTGCGCGGTCTCCGGCGCGAAGCCCGCCGCGCGGGCCAGGAGTTCGGCGCGCAGCGCGCGGGCCTCGCCCTCGCCCAGGAAGGCGAGTTCGTCCTTCTTGTCGGTGCCTATGACATCGAGCCGCAGTTTGGAGACGCCCGCCACGCGCGCGAGGAGCGGCTGTGTGAGGTCGATCGCCTGGATGCGCTCCAGCCTGATGTGCGCGGTGCGCCGGAACAACAGGCCGGTACGGATGCGCAGTTCGGTGTCCGTCACCGCGAAGTGGGTGAACCACCAGGTGAGAAAGCCGTACAGGGCGGCGGCGGGGATCACCACCGCCAACGCGATCACCAGGGTGGTCGTCGTCAGCCGGGTCAGATGGCGCTGCGCCTGGTCCGGGTCGTGCAGCGCCCAGCCGATGATGACGGCGATCGGCGCCCACGCGCGCCGGAAGGGCGTGACGGGGTGCAGGCGGCGCTCCGCGGGGCTCCCGGTCCGCCCGGCGGCCCCGAGCGCGTCCGGCGCCTCCACGGCCCCCGCAGCGGCCTGGGCGGCCCTCGTCGTGGCGGCTGCCGTGTCTTCTCGGTCTTCTCGCGCGGGGAGTGTCGGGTCGTCGTGCGGGCGTCCTGCCGGGTCTTCGTGCGGGCGTGCTGCGGGGTCTTCGTGCGTGCGTCCTGTCGGGTCGTCGTGCGCGGCTGCTGCCGGGTCCTCATGCGCGGGTCTTGCCGCGTCTCCTGCCGTGGGAGCTGCCGCGTCTCCTGCCATGGGAGCTGTCACGTCTTCCGCCGTGGGGGCTTTCGCGTCGTGCGTCGTGGGTCCCGCGGCGTCTCCGGCGGTGCCCGGCGTCGTCACAGCCCCGCCGATCGGGCCTCGCCCAGCTCGGTGAGCCGGTCACGCAACCGCTCCGCCTCGGCCGGGTCCAGGCCGGGGATCCGCGCGTCGGACGCGGCGGCGGCCGTGTGCAGCTGGACGCTCGCGAGCCCGAAATGCCGCTCCACGGGTCCGGAGGTGACCTCCACGAGCTGCATCCGCCCGTAGGGCACCACCGTGGTCTCCCGCCACAGCACGCCCCGGCTGATCAGCAGGTCGTCCGCCCGCTCCGCGTACCGCCAGGAGCGCCAGTTGCGCTCCAGCATCACCCAGCCCCACACCAGCAGCGCCAGCGGCAGCAGCGCGAAGGCCGCCCACGCGGGGCCCGCCAGCAGCCCCGGCAGCAGCCCGGCGGCCAGCGCGAGCAGGATCATCCAGACCGCCAGCAGCAGCCGCCGCATCCGCAGCAGGCCGGGCGGCAGCCCCGTCCACACAGGCTCCGCCTGCGCCGTTCCCGCGCTCGGCGGGCTCCCCATGTCCATGCCGCCAGCCTACGTAGGCCAGACTGGGGCCATGACTCCCACGACGGAGACCATGGTCGGGGTCGGCGGCGCCGCGGAGAGCACCGACATGGTGCTCAACATCGGACCCCAGCACCCCTCCACCCACGGTGTGCTGCGGCTGAAGCTGGTCCTGGACGGCGAGCGCATCCAGCGCGCCGAGCCGGTGATCGGCTACATGCACCGCGGCGCCGAGAAGCTCTTCGAGGCGCGCGACTACCGCCAGATCATCATGCTGGCCAACCGCCACGACTGGCTGTCGGCGTTCTCCAACGAACTCGGTGTGGTCCTCGCCGTCGAGCGCATGCTCGGCATGGAGGTGCCCGTCCGCGCGGTGTGGACCCGCACCCTGCTCGCCGAGCTGAACCGGGTCCTCAACCATCTGATGTTCCTCGGCTCCTATCCGCTGGAGCTGGGCGGCATCACACCGGTCTTCTACGCCTTCCGTGAGCGCGAGGTCCTCCAGAACGTCATGGAGGAGGTCTCCGGGGGCCGTATGCACTACATGTTCAACCGCGTGGGCGGGCTCAAGGAGGATCTGCCCGCCGGATGGACCGCCCGCGCGCGGGCCGCCGTCACCGGGGTGCGCTCCCGCATGGACCGCTTCGACGACCTGGTCCTCGGCAACGAGATCTTCCGGGGCCGCACCCGCGCGGTCGGCACGCTCGCCCCACAGACCGCGCAGTCCTACGGCGTGAGCGGGCCCATCGCGCGCGCCTCGGGCGTCGACTTCGACCTGCGCCGCGACGAGCCGTACCTCGCGTACGGAGACCTCCAGGACGTGCTGAAGGTCGTGACCCGCGCGGAGGGCGACTGCCTGGCCCGCTTCGAGTGTCTGCTCGACCAGACGCACAACGCGCTCGACCTCGCCGACGCCTGTCTGGACCGGCTCGCGGACCTTCCGCCCGGCCCGGTCAACCAGCGGCTGCCGAAGGTCCTCAAGGCGCCCGAGGGGCACACCTACGCCTGGACCGAGAACCCGCTCGGCATCAACGGCTACTACCTCGTCAGCAAGGGCGAGAAGACCCCGTACCGGCTCAAGCTGCGCTCCGCCTCGTACAACAACATCCAGGCCCTCACCGAACTGCTGCCGGGCACGCTGGTGGCGGACATGGTGGCCATCCTGGGGTCGATGTTCTTCGTGGTCGGGGACATCGACAAGTAGCGCGGACATCGACAAGGAGCGCGGACGGCGCCGAGCGGCGCCGGCGGCGACCGGCAGGACCGGCGGCGTCACCCCGCGTCCGCCAGTGGGTCCGCGATGCCGCCCGCCATGGTCACCAGCCAGCCGAAGTCCCCGAGCCCGTCCTCCGCGGTCAGCTCGGCGGCCTGAGTGGCGCCCGCGAGAGCCCGGACATACGCGCCCGGTTCGGTGGCCGCGAGGGCGAGCGGGGGACGCGCGCCCGTGACGCCGAGCGCCCGCAGGGCGTCGCGCTGGCGCAGGACCCTCCCCTGGTGCCCGGTGACGGCCCGCGCGTGTTCCGCGCACGCGTCCAGCGCCACATGTGCCGTCACATCGCACGACCCGTCCGGTACGGGCGCCGTCCCGCGACCCGCGCGAAAGCCGGTGAGCGTGCCGTAGGGCGGGCGGCTCGCCGCCACATGTGCGTAGTCCACGGCCACGGCCGCCCCGCGCGTGACGCTCGCCACGGCGTCCGCCCAGGCCGTGTCCCGGGGCAGCCCGATCTCGGCGCGCAGCCCCTCGTCGGCCGTCAGCGGCCACCACCGCGCCAGCCACCGCGCGTCCGCCCCGCCCACGGGCTCCCCGAGCCGCTCGGTCCCGTCCCGTGCCACGAGGACCAGCCGGGCCACGCCCGCTCCGTCGACCTCGGCGACGTCCACCGGCACGTTGTCCAGCCACTCGTTGGCGAACAGCAGCCCCGTCACCCCGCGCGGCGGCTCGGCGGCCCACTCGATCCGGGGGTCGAGCCCCTCGGGGCGGGCGGCGAGATCGACGCCGTACGCGCGCGTGCGGGCGGCCACGTCGGGGGGCAGCGCGGCCAGCACTCCGGTGACCAGTTCGCCCCGGCCCGCGCCCATGTCGACGAAGTCCAGCACCCGGGGACGGTCCAGTGCCGTGTCCAGGCGGCACAGCAGCCGGGCCACCGCGCCCGCGAACAGCGCCGAGGCGTGCACGGACGTACGGAAGTGTCCGGCGGGGCCCTCTGGGCGGCGGTAGAAGCCGTGCGGGCCGTACAGCGCCTCCTGGGTGGCTTCCCGCCAGCCGCGCGGATCGGGATCGGGATGCGGATCGGGATGCGGATCGGGATCAGGATCGGGATCTTTGGGCCGGGCGGGCGGCCCGGCAGGAGGTGCGGAGGGAGGCACAGGGGGAGCCATCGGGGAAGCCGCGGAGGAAGGCACAGGGGGAGCCGCGGCGGGAGCCGCGGAGGCAGGCGCGGGGGAAACGGAAGCCGCCGCGTCCCGATCCGTCGTGTCGTCCATCACGTCGCCAGGCTAAGCGCACCGAACAGTGTGGCCTCCACCTTGGGGAGTATGCGGAGGCGGTGCGGATCGACCCTCCGGTTGACCCAGGCACACATCACGCTTCCCTACGCTGGGTTACGTGCAGCGTCTCTACGACTTCATCCGCAGACACCCGACATGGGTCGACGGCTTCTGGGCCTTCGTCCTGATCGGGATGAGCGTGGTGGGCGCGGTGTCCGGACAGGCCACCGAAGGGACGGACGCCCCCTGGCTGATCATTCCCGTCGCCCTGCTCCTCGGCGTCGTGGTCCTGCTGCGCCGCCGCCTGCCGGAGCAGATGCTGGTCCTGGGCGCGGTCATCGGTGTGGCCCAGCTCGTGCTGGACGTGGCCACGTTCTTCGCCGACTTCGCCCTGCTGGTGATCGTCTACACGGTCGCGACCAGCGGCGCCCGCTGGGCGTCCCGGTTCGCCCTGGTCGGCGGTCTGATCGCGGCGCCGCTCGCGCAGATCCGCTGGCCGACGTCGGACATCAGCCCGGTCGGCAACGTGGCGGTGGCCGTGCTGGTGACGGTGCCGTTCGCGCTGGCCTGGGTGCTCGGCGACTCGGTGCGTACGCGCCGCGCCTACTTCGCCCAGCTGGAGGAGCGTGCCGCGCGGCTGGAGAAGGAGCGCGAGGCGCAGGCCAAGGTCGCCGTCGCCGCCGAGCGTGCCCGCATCGCGCGTGAGCTGCACGACGTGGTGGCGCACAACGTGTCCGTCATGGTGGTCCAGGCCGACGGCGCCGCGTATGTCCTGGACGCCGCGCCCGACCAGGCCCGCAAGGCGCTGGAGACCATCTCCTCGACCGGCCGCCAGGCACTCGCCGAGATGCGCCGCCTGCTCGGTGTGCTGCGCACCGGGGAGCACCAGGAGAGCGGCGAGTACGTGCCCCAGCCGGACGTCCAGCAGATCGAGGACCTGGTGGAGCAGTGCCGTACGGCGGGCCTCCCCGTGGACTTCAAGATCGAGGGGACGCCCCGCCCGCTGCCCAGCGGCGTCGAGCTCACCGCCTACCGGATCGTCCAGGAGGCGCTCACCAACACGCGCAAGCACGGCGGGCCCAACGCGGGCGCGAGCGTCCGGCTGGTCTACTTCGACGACGGGCTCGGTCTGCTCGTCGAGGACGACGGACAGGGCGCCCCGCACGAGCTGTACGAGGAGGGCGGCCTCGACGGACAGGGACACGGCCTGATCGGTATGCGCGAGCGCATCGGCATGGTCGGCGGCACCCTGGACGCCGGTCCCCGTCCCGGCGGAGGATTCCGCATCAGCGCCCTGCTCCCGCTGAAAGCGGCACATTGAGCCGCCGTACGTCGTCCGCTGACACCTGTAAGAACGCCTGACACCGGTAAGAACGCCCGCCCACCCACACCAGTGCCGCCCCACCCGGCCGAAGGAAACGGAAGAGCCCGATGACGATCCGTGTGATGCTCGTCGACGACCAGGTGCTGCTGCGCACCGGATTCCGGATGGTGCTCGCCGCGCAGCCGGACATGGAGGTCGTCGCGGAGGCGGGCGACGGCGTGGAGGCGCTCCAGGTGCTCGGCGCGACCGCTGTGGACGTCGTCCTGATGGATGTCCGGATGCCGAAGCTGGACGGCGTGGAGACGACCCGCCGGATCTGCCTGGAGCCCGATCCCCCCAAGGTGCTCATCCTGACCACCTTCGACCTCGACGAGTACGCCTTCTCCGGCCTCAAGGCGGGCGCCTCCGGTTTCATGCTCAAGGACGTGCCGCCGGGCGAGCTGCTGACCGCGATCCGCTCCGTGCACAGCGGGGACGCCGTGGTGGCCCCGTCGACCACCCGGCGCCTGCTGGACCGGTTCGCGCCGATGCTGCCCAGCACCGGCAAGCAGCCCGAGCACAAGGAGCTGGGGCGGCTCACCGACCGCGAGCGCGAGGTGATGGTGCTGGTCGCGCAGGGGCTGTCCAACGGGGAGATCGCCGCGCGGCTGGTGCTGTCCGAGGCGACCGTGAAGACGCACGTCGGCCGCATCCTCACCAAGCTGGGGCTGCGCGACCGGGTGCAGGTGGTGGTGCTGGCGTACGAGACGGGGCTCGTGCGGGCGGGCGGACAGGGCTGACCTCCGCCCGGGGCGCCGGTAGGGTCTGCGCATGCTCCTGTGGATCAACGGCCCCTTCGGGGGCGGCAAGACACAGACCGCACACGAGATCGCGCGCCGCCTGCCCGGCAGTGTGATCTGCGACCCCGAACTCCCCGGCTTCGGCCTGAACCGGATGCTCCCGACCGGGCTGCGCGGCGACTTCCAGGACCTCGCCGCCTGGCGTCAGGGTGTGGTCGAGGTCCTGGATCTCACCCTCGCCAAGCACGAGGGTGTGGTGATCGCGCCCATGACGGTCACCGACTCCGGCTACTTCGCCGAGACGGTGGGACGGCTGCGCGACCTCGGCCATGACGTCCGGCACTTCACCCTGCTCGCCCGGCGCGAGACCGTGGTGAAACGGCTGCGGGAGCGGGGGCTCGGGCGTGCGGTCCGGTTCGTCACGGGCCGGAAGTCCGTACCGGGTCAGGAGAGCTGGGCCCTACGGCAGGTCGACCACTGTCTGGAACGGCTGCGGGAGCCCGAGTTCGCCGAGCACCTGTGGACGGACGACTCGACGGTCCCCAAGACCGCGGACCGTATCGCCGTCCTGGCGGGGCTGAAGCTGCGGCCCAACACGGAGGGGGCTCTGCGGACGAGGATGCGGCAGGTGGGGGTGGGGGTGCGGCATATTCGGCTGGATTGAGGGTGGGTTTTTTTTGGGGGGGGGCAGTGGTGCGGCTGTGGGGCTGCGGGGGCGTTCCAGAGCCGGTGGGCGGGACCTGGGCCGTTTGAGCTGTCTCGTCCGAGCTGTCCCGGCTGAGCCAGCTGTCCGAACAACCGGACCTACCGGACCATCCGAGCTGTCGGAGCTAGTCCCAAGCTAGTTCCACCTAGTCCGAGCTATCTGAGCACCCCCTCCAGGAAATCGCTCCCCAGTCGGGCCACCACCGCCACATCCAGCTGGTGCTGGACATACCGGCCGCGGCGGCGGGTCGTGACCAGCCCGGCCTTCTTCAGCACACTCAGATGCCGGGATATCTCCGGCGCGGTCATGCCATGCGCCTGGGCCAGCTCCGTCGTCGTGTACGCGCTGCGGGCCAGATGGCGGCAGATGCGCATCCGCACGGGGTGGGACAGGGCCGTCATCCGCAGGGCCAGCTCCTCCACCGAGGCGGGGCGGACCGGCTCCGGGACGCTGACCGGGTAGTGCAGCAGGGGCTGCCAGCCATGGCGGTGCAGCACATTCAGATGCGGGCGGCCCAGGCTCGTCGGGACGAGCAGCAGCCGGCCGCTGGAGGCGATCCGGCCCTCGATCAGCTTGTCCACGACGACCTGCCCGGTCGGCTCGTCGAACCGCACCGCCGGGGACACCGCCGCCAGTGCCTCGGCGAGGCCCTTGCGGCGCAGCAGCTCCGTCTTGTGCCGGGCGTCGGCCGTGAGCTGCGGGCGCAGCTTGTCCCAGATCCCGGCGAAGAACGCCTCCTCGCAGTCCTCCAGGAAGCGCCGCAGCCAGCCCCGGACGCTGGGCGGGTCGTCCAGCAGCCGCTGGGTGAAGCGCAGCTGGCGCTGCCCGCGCGAGGCGGCCACCCCGAGGGCGCGCGCATGTCCCTCGCGGCTTGCCAGGAAGTTCGGCGCCTGGAAGTCGTACCGGAGCGTGCAGGTGAACTCCAGGGCCGCGTCCACGAACTGTTCGTCCGTCAGCTTGTCCAGGAGGTCGAGGTCCTCGGCGAGCGTCCCGCCCGGCAGCACATCGCCCGGGAGCCCGGCGAACGGGGTGAACACGTCCGAGTACGTCGACCGCCACAGGAAGTCCGCCTCGCACATGCGGTCGGCCACATGCGGGTCCAGCCCCGCCGTGACCCCCGTGGCCCAGCCGCGCAGGCCCGGGTGGTGGCCCGGCTCCGCCAGCACATGCAGCGCCATGCACAGCTCGGCCAAGGGGGAGGGCACGACGGCGACCCCCTCCGGCCGCAGCCCTGCCATGTCGATGCGCACACTCATTCCCCCATGGTGCACCCGACCACTGACAATGCCGCCGACCAGCGGCTTTCCCGAGGAATGAGCTGCGTCACCCGATTGACGACGCTCGTCAATCGAAGCGACGTACGGCGTCGGCGCCCGCAGCCTGGAAGACGTCGCGGCACTCGCGGACAAGCCCTCGGCGGCCCGCACCGTGGCTGGCAGGACGGCGCTCACGGTCAGGTCATCGGGCGCCACAGAGCGGCCAGCCCTCGGCACTCGTGGGCGGGCCCTTGGACCCGGGTACTCGTGCGCGAGCCCCCGGCGCCACGGCCCTCGCGGACGAGCCCTTGGACCCCGGCTACTCGTGGACCGGCTACTCCTGGAAAGGCGAACGAACCCTCATGAGCACCACCCAGCAGTACCTGATCGACACCTACCGCGCCGCCCGGCAGGGCGAGCCGATGCCTCCCGCGCCCGGCACGCACGACGTGCGCGTGGTCCGCGAGATCCGCACGTACCGGCGGTTCCGCGCGGTCCTCGCCGGGCGTCCGGCGCCCGCCCGGGTGCGCCGGGCCCTGGCCGCCGTCATGACGGCCACGCGCCGCCACGGCCACGCCCGCTCCACCTGCTGACAGCGGGGCCCGTGAGAGGGCCCGGACCCGACACATAGGGCAGCCGTTCGGGGCAGGGCGCTGTCCTAGGCATGGCCATCCCCGGTGCCCGTACTCACCGGCCGTCGCCGGCCCCGGCGCGCTCGGCCTCCTCCCGGAGGACCGCCACGAACCCGGCCACCGCCGTACGCACATCCGCCGGTGTCCACTCCAGCCCCTCCGCGCGGACCTCGATCTCGGTGTACGCCAGGCCGGGTCCGGGCGTGTCCCAGGACCGGGAGAACAGCAGGGTCCGGGTCTCCTCGGCATGGCGGACGGCTGCCTCGGCGACGATGTCCGCCTCATACGGCAGCCAGAGCTGGAACTCGTGGGTGTGCGGCACCTCGGGGTGGACCCGGAACCAGGGGAGCCCGGCCGAGGCGAGGCCCTCGCGCAGCGCGGCGGCGACCACACGCGCGTGCCGGACGTACTCCGGCAGCCGGGGCAGCTCGCGCTCCAGCCCGGCCAGTGCCGCCAGCACGGTCGGGAACTGCTGGAAGACCAGACCGCCGTACCGGTGCCGCCAGCTCCTGGCCTGGTCCACGAACGGGGCGGGACCGGCGAGCGCGGCGCCGCCGAGGCCGTTGAGGGACTTGTAGAACGACACGTACACGCTGTCGGCGAGGCCCGCGATCTCCGGGAGGGGGCGGCCGAAGTGCTCGGTCGTCTCCCACAGGCGGGCGCCGTCGAAGTGCACCACCGCCTCGCGCTCCCGCGCCGCCGCGACGACCTCCGTCAGCTCCTCGAACGAGGGCAGCACGAAACCGGCGTCCCGCAGCGGCAGCTCCAGCATCAGCGCCCCGAAGGGCTCCTCGAAGTCCCGCACCTCGGCGGCGGTCGGCAGCCGGGGCTCGCGGGTCAGCCGTACCGGGCGCAGTCCGCTGACCTCGCTGAAGGCGTTGCGCTCATGCACCTCGGGATGGGCCAGGGCGTGCAGGGCGACCGTCCGGTCGCCGGTGCGGGCGGCCCAGCAGCGCAGGGCGATCTGCTGGGCCATGGTGCCGGTCGGGAAGAACACGGCGGCCTCCGTGCCGAGCAGCTCGGCGACCTTCTCCTCCAGGGCGGCCACGACGCCGTTGCCGTACATGTCGACGGGCTCGTCGAGGTCGTAGAGGTCGTCGGCACCGTGCAGGACCGCGAGCCGGTCGCGCAGCGAGCTGAGCGCGGTGGAGCGCCCGAGTGCGCGCCGGGCGGCACGGTGGGCGTGTCGGCGCCGTTCGTAGCGGCGTACGCGCTGCTCCTCCGGTGACTCCGGCGCGGCCTCCGGTTCCGGGTCGGGGGCCGCGGCCATGGACGCGGCCGACTCCCGCGCGCCCTGACTGTCCGCCGCGTTCCGGCGATCCCCGTCACCGCCCCCGTGGCCCCGCTCGGCCCCGTCCCGGTGTCCCCTCGCGGTCTCTGCCCCATCGCTCATGCCCGGGATCATCTCCCGCGCCCCGCGCGGGGGCACCCGGTTTTGGGCCGCTCCTGGGGCCGGGTACCCACAGCCTGTGGACAACCGGACGCCTCCGGAACCGATCGCGTTAACATGACGAGAAATCGTCCGGTACCCGGAGCGGACTGGAACGGGAAGGCCGCATTCGCGTGAGTACAGTTCACCAGCCAGACCCCAGGGACCGCCCCGCGCGGCTCACCGTCGGCGTGGTCGGCGCCGGGCGGGTGGGTCCCGCGCTCGCCGTGTCCCTGCAACTCGCCGGACACCGCCCGGTCGCCGTCTCCGGAGTCTCCGACGCCTCCCGGCGACGGGCCGCCGAACTGCTTCCGGACGTGCCGCTCGTGCCGCCCGCCGAAGTGCTGCGACGCGCCGACCTGGTGCTGCTCACGGTGCCCGACGACGCCCTGCCCGCCCTGGTGTCCGGCCTCGCCGAGACCGGCGCCGTACGCCCCGGGCAGCTGCTCGTGCACACCTCCGGCCGCTACGGGGCGCGGGTCCTGGACCCCGCCCTGCGCGCCGGAGCGCTGCCGATCGCCCTGCACCCGGCGATGACGTTCACCGGCACCCGTGTGGACGTCCAGCGCCTCGCGGGCTGCTCGTTCGGTGTCACCGCGCCCGAGGAGCTGCGGATGGCCGCCGAGGCCCTGGTGATCGAGATGGGCGGCGAACCGGAGTGGATCACCGAGGGCAACCGCCCGCTTTACCACGCGGCGCTGGCCCTCGGCGCCAATCACCTCGTCACGCTGGTCGCGCAGTCCATGGAGCTGCTGCGCGAGGCCGGGGTCGGCGCGCCCGACCGGATGCTCGGCCCGCTGCTGGGCGCCGCCCTGGACAACGCCCTGCGCTCCGGTGACGCGGCGCTGACCGGCCCGGTCGCGCGCGGGGACGCGGGGACGGTCGCCGCGCACATCGGTGAGTTGCGCCGGCACTCCCCGGCGATGGTCGCCGGGTACCTGGCGATGGCGCGGGCCACCGCGGACCGGGCGCTGGCGCAGGGGCTGCTGAAGCCGGAACTCGCCGAGGACCTGCTCGGCGTGCTCGCGGAGGGGACCCCTGGTGTCGCGGGCCCCGGCGGCGCGGGCCCCGGTCCGAAAGACCCCGGCCCGAGAGACCGCGACCCTGAAGGCCTCGACCCCGAAGACCCCGGTCCCAAAGACCACCCCGGCCCCGAAGACCCCGGCGCCGAAGGAGACCCCCGATGACCGCCCCGCTGCTGCGGACCGCAGCCGAACTGCACGCCCGCCCCCGTGCCGGGCGCCGCGCCGTCGTGATGACCATGGGCGCCCTCCATGAGGGCCACGCCACGCTGATCCGCTCCGCGCGGGAGGCCGCCGGTCCGGACGGCGAGGTCGTGGTGACGGTCTTCGTCAACCCGCTCCAGTTCGGTGAGAGCGAGGACCTGGACCGCTATCCCCGCACCCTGGAGGCCGACCTCAAGGTCGCCGGACAGGCGGGCGCCGACGTGGTCCTCGCGCCCTCCGTGGACGAGGTCTACCCGGGCGGCGCGCCGCAGGTGCGCATCACCGCGGGCCCCATGGGCGAGCGACTGGAGGGAGCCGCGCGCCCCGGGCACTTCGACGGGATGCTCACCGTCGTCGCCAAGCTCCTCCACCTCACCCGCCCGGACGTGGCGCTGTTCGGGCAGAAGGACGCCCAGCAGCTCGCCCTGATCCGCCGCATGGTGCGGGATCTGAACTTCGGCGTGGACGTCCGCGCGGTGCCGACCGTCCGCGAGGACGACGGACTCGCCCTGTCCTCCCGCAACCGCTTCCTGTCCCCGAAGGAGCGCCGTACGGCGCTGGCGCTGTCCGGCGCCCTGTTCGCCGGGGCCGACCGGCACGCGGCGCAGGAGGCGCTGCGCGCGCGGGCCCGCGAGGTGCCCGCCACCCGGGCCCGCGCGGAGGCGCTCAGCGCGCTCGGCGAGTCCCGTGCGGCGGCCGACGCGCACGCCGTCGCCAAGGCGGCCCCCGGTTCGCCCGCGGCGGTCCGCGCGGCGGCCCGGCTGGTGCTGGACGAGGCCGCCCGGCTGACCCCGCCCCTGGAGCTGGACTATCTGGCGCTGGTCGACCCGGCGGACTTCACCGAGATCGCGGACGGCTTCACCGGCGAGGCCGTGCTCGCCGTCGCCGCGCGGGTGGGCGCGACCCGGCTGATCGACAACCTGCCCCTGACCTTCGGAGCCGCCTCGTGACCAGCCCCAGCACGAACCCCGGCCCCAGCACGAACCCCGGCCCCGACGCGACCCCCGGCCCCGACGCGACCCCCGGCCCCGACGCGGGCACCGGCATACGGCCGCCCGCCCAGAACCCGGGCACACACCCGCCCGCCCAGACCCCGCACACACGCCCCCCCACCGCAAACCCGGCAACACGCCCGCCCGCCCCGACCACCCCCCCACACCCCCCGTCCCCCGACCAGGCCCCCGTCACCGGCATACGCCTGCACGCCCCCGCCCCCGGCTGGTCCATCACCGCGGACGTCGTGGTCGTCGGTTCCGGCGTGGCCGGGCTCACCGCAGCCCTGCGCTGCGAGGCCGAGGGCCTCACCACCGTGGTCGTCACCAAGGCACGGCTCGACGACGGCTCCACGCGCTGGGCGCAGGGCGGCATCGCCGCGGCCCTGGGCGACGGCGACACGCCCGAGCAGCATCTCGCCGACACCCTGGTCGCGGGCGCGGGCCTGTGCGACGAGGACGCCGTCCGCATCCTGGTCACCGAGGGCCCGGACGCCGTACGGCGGCTCATCGCGACCGGCGCCCACTTCGACGAGTCCGCCGAGGGCGGCCTGGAACTCACCCGCGAGGGCGGCCACCACCGCCGCCGGATTGCGCACGCGGGCGGTGACGCCACCGGCGCGGAGATCTCCCGCGCCCTGGTCGAGGCGGCCCGCGCGCGGGGCGTGCGCACCATCGAGAACGCGCTCGTCCTGGACCTGCTGACGGACGCGGAGGGCCGTACCGCGGGTGTCACCCTGCACGTCATGGGAGAGGGCCAGCACGACGGCGTGGGGGCCGTCCACGCGCCCGCCGTGGTCCTCGCGACCGGCGGCATGGGGCAGGTCTTCTCGGCCACCACCAACCCGTCTGTGTCCACCGGCGACGGCGTGGCCCTCGCCCTGCGCGCGGGCGCCGAGGTCAGCGATCTCGAATTCGTCCAGTTCCACCCGACCGTGCTGTTCCTCGGCGCCGACGCGGAGGGCCAGCAGCCGCTGGTCTCGGAGGCCGTCCGGGGTGAGGGCGCCCACCTGGTGGACGGCGACGGGGTGCGCTTCATGGTGGGCCAGCACGAGCTGGCCGAGCTGGCGCCCCGGGACATCGTCGCCAAGGGCATCATGCGGCGGATGCAGGAGCAGGACGCCGAGCACATGTTCCTCGACGCCCGGCACTTCGGCGCCGCCATGTGGGAGCACCGCTTCCCGACCATCCTGGCCGCCTGCCGCGCGCACGGCATCGACCCCGTCCACCAGCCCATCCCGATCGCCCCCGCGGCCCACTACGCCTCCGGGGGCGTCCGCACCGACGCCCGCGGCCGGACGACCGTACGCGGGCTCTACGCGTGCGGCGAGGTCGCCTGCACGGGCGTGCACGGCGCGAACCGGCTCGCCTCCAACTCCCTCCTCGAGGGCCTGGTCTACGCCGAGCGCATCGCCGCTGACATCGCCGCGTGCCGCGCCCGGGACCGGCTCCACGCGCGGGTGCCGCTTCCCGTGCCGCACCCCGAGGTCCCCGAGCACCCGCTGCTGGCCCCCGAGGACCGGTTCGCCATCCAGCGGATCATGACCGACGGAGCGGGCGTACTGCGCTCCGCCGCCTCCCTGGAGCGGGCCTCGGGGGCGCTCCACCGGCTGCACCGGGACGCGCGGGACGCCCTGGACGAGAACGGCAAGACAGCGGAGCCCGGCGTCGACACCTGGGAGGCGACCAACCTGCTGTGCGTGGCCCGGGTCCTGGTCGCCGCCGCGAGGCGGCGCGAGGAGACCCGCGGCTGCCACTGGCGCGAGGACCACGCCGAGCGCGACGACCCGGCGTGGCGCCGCCACATCGTCGTACGGCTGAATCCTGACCGCACGCTCGCGGTGCGTACCACCGATACCGCAGACTTCCCCCCGACCCGCCAGCAACGGCCTTCCCAGGAGCAGTGAGCCCAGTGAGCACCCCCGACCTTCCCCTCGCCCAAGAAGGCGGCTGCGGCGACGGCTGCGCATGCGGCGCCGACGAGGAGTACCCCGAGTGCGGTCTGGACCCCGCGCTCGCCGCACTGCTGGCCGACGCCGGACTCGATCCGCTGGAGGTCGAGGACGTCGCCAATGTGGCCGTCCAGGAGGACCTGGCGGGCGGCGTGGACGTCACCACGGTCGCGACCATCCCCGAGGAGGCCGTCGCGACCGCCGACTTCGTCGCGCGCGAGGCGGGTGTCGTCGCGGGGCTCCGGGTCGCCGAGGCGGTGATCTCGGTGGTCTGCACGGACGAGTTCGAGGTCGAGCGGCATGTCGAGGACGGCGACCGCGTGGCGGCCGGGCAGCCGCTGCTGTCGGTGACCACCCGCACCCGCGACCTGCTGACCGCGGAGCGCAGCGCGCTCAACCTGCTGTGCCGGCTGTCCGGCATCGCCACCGCCACGCGCGCGTGGGCGGACGTCCTGGACGGAACGCGCGCCAAGGTCCGCGACACGCGCAAGACGACCCCCGGGCTGCGCGCCCTGGAGAAGTTCGCGGTGCGCTGCGGCGGCGGCGTCAACCACCGTATGTCGCTCTCCGACGCGGCCCTGGTCAAGGACAATCATGTAGTGGCCGCCGGCGGCGTGTCGCAGGCGTTCAAGGCCGTGCGGGAGGCGTTCCCGGACGTGCCGATCGAGGTCGAGGTCGACACCCTGCACCAGCTCCGCGAGGTCGTGGACGCGGGCGCCGACCTGATCCTGCTCGACAACTTCACCCCCGGCGAGTGCGAGGAGGCCGTGGCCCTCGTGGACGGCCGCGCCACCCTGGAGGCGTCCGGCAGGCTCACCCTGGACAACGCCAGGGCGTACGCGGACACCGGTGTCGACTACCTGGCCGTGGGGGCGCTCACGCACTCCGCGCCCATCCTCGACATCGGCCTCGACCTGCGCGCGGCGGAGTAGGGAGCGGGACGGCCATGCTGCTGACGATCGACGTAGGCAACACGCACACGGTGCTCGGCCTGTTCGACGGCGAGGACATCGTCGAACACTGGCGCATCTCCACGGACGCCCGCCGCACCGCGGACGAGCTGGCGGTGCTCCTCCAGGGCCTCATGGGCATGCACCCGCTGCTCGGCGACGAACTGGGCGACGGCATCGACGGCATCGCCATCTGCGCCACCGTCCCCTCCGTGCTGCACGAACTGCGCGAGGTGACCCGCCGCTACTACGGCGACGTCCCGGCCGTCCTGGTCGAACCGGGCGTCAAGACCGGCGTGCCGATCCTCACCGACAACCCCAAGGAGGTCGGCGCGGACCGCATCATCAACGCGGTCGCCGCGGTCGAGCTGTACGGCGGTCCCGCGATCGTCGTGGACTTCGGCACGGCGACGACGTTCGACGCGGTCAGCGCGCGCGGGGAGTACGTCGGCGGGGTCATCGCGCCCGGCATCGAGATCTCCGTCGAGGCGCTCGGCGTGCGCGGCGCCCAGCTCCGCAAGATCGAGGTGGCCCGGCCGCGCAGCGTGATCGGCAAGAACACCGTCGAGGCCATGCAGGCGGGCATCATCTTCGGCTTCGCCGGGCAGGTCGACGGCGTGGTCAACCGCATGGCCCGCGAGCTGGCCGACGACCCCGAGGACGTCACCGTCATCGCCACCGGCGGACTCGCCCCCATGGTCCTCGGCGAGTCCTCGGTCATCGACGAGCACGAGCCCTGGCTGACCCTGGTCGGCCTGCGCCTGGTCTACGAACGGAACGTCTCCCGCATGTAGCGCACGGCCGGCGTCGCCGGGGACACGCGCGGACGTGTTTCCGGCGGCAGCCGTACGGCGTCCCGCGCGGGGCGGGCCTGGACGGATCTCCTGCGCGCCCCCGGGGACAGCCACAGGCCCGCCGCCGCCCGCCACCCGGGTATCTCGGCCACGCCACACCCGCGCCCCTGTGTCGAGTTTGTCTGATTAGTGCGTATCTTTGGGATATGCCCACGCCTTACGGATCACGTGGCGGCATGGCGTTCGGCGGGGAGGAGCTGCGCGTGATCCGGCGCGCTCTCGCCCTCGCCCTGGAACCCGGCCGCTCCTCGGACGAGGACGTTCAGGACTGTCTCCGGCTCGCCGAGTCGCTCGACGAGGCGACGCGCGAGGCCGCGCGGCTGAGGGCCTTCCTCGTGGCCGACCTGGCCCGCTACCGGTCCGCGCTCCCCGGCACCGCCAGCGGCTATCTGACGCTCCTGGAGGAGGTCCTGGCCGCCGGGTACCGCCCTGTCGCCGACGACCTCGCCGCCCTGCGCGCCCTGCGCGGCAATCCGGCCGCCGCGGCCCTCCTCGGCCGCTGCCAGACCCTCGCGGAGCGGGACGTACGCACCCGCCTGGCGCGGCGTACGGCGCTGCGCACCGGCCGCCCGGACCTCCCGGCCGTCCCGGTCTCCCGGACCCGTCTGACGGCCCTTCCCGGCGGTCTGTCGGCCGACGGCGGACAGCTGGCCGAGCCCGGCCGCAAGCCCGCGGAGAAGAAGCCCGCCGACAAACCCGCCCGGCAGCCCGGCAAGCGCCCCGAGCAGCCCGCCCCGCAGCCCGCGCGGCGCCCCATCCCCACCCCGGGCGAGGTCTTCCCGCGCCGCAAGCCCCCACAGCCGCCCGCGGGCCCACCCCAGCAACTCGCGGCGGGCTGAGCGCCGCCCCGCAGGGCTGCCCCTCGGGCGCCCCCACGGGGCGGGCCCTGCGGCGCCCCCTGGGGACGCCCCCTGCGGACGGGCTCCGCGACCGAGCCCACCGTGTGCCTCTCCGGGGCATCGCGCGGGGTTGCTGCTGGGGCCCTCCGGCCGAAGCGCCGCCATACCGGCCCGTCACGCGCCCCCTGGGCCGGAGCGGCAGCGACCCCAGGCGGCGGGGCCGATCCCGCAGTGGTCGGGGCCACCGGCGAAGGCACCGCGCGGAGCCGCAGCGTGGCCCCACCGCCTATAGGGCGCGTCCCATCACCACCAGGCGAAGCCCTCGCTCGGCCTCGCCGAACGACAGCACCAGAGCCCTTGCAGGCAGCTCCCCTGCTGCCGCGTCAGACGGGGCCGCCGCAGGGACTCAGCCGGGCGAGCCTGGGACGAGCCGCCGCGCGGGGCACCACAGAACCCCTCCCGGCGGGACCGCCGGCCAGCCTCTCCCCAGTAGAAGGCCACACACATGTCGCAGCCCTCCCGGACGACCCCACGGGGAAGGCACTGCCGCGATCCACCAGCGACGGCATCCGCTGGACCCACGACCCGTCGCTGTGCCTGCCCAGCGGCAGCATCGTGACGGCGTCGTCGTAAGGCCCCCACAGAGCCGCCCCCTGTGAAGGCGCCACATGAGCTCGCCATCAACGCCACCGGATGGCGTCACCGCACGACAGACCTCGCCCCTCGCCCAAGGCCCCTCACCCGGCACCGAGCACCTGGCGCCCGCCCTCTACACGCACCCCGCCCCAAGGCCCCTCACCCGGCACCGAGCACCTGGCACCCGCCCCCTACACGCGCTCCTCGCCCAAGGCCCCTCACCCGGCACCGAGCACCTGGCACCCGCCCCCTACACGCGCCCCTCGCCCAAGGCCCCTCACCCGGCACCGAGCACCCGGCACCCACCCCCCACACCCGCCCCGCCCCAAGCCCCCCCACCCCCAAGCCCCCCACCCCGCGTCTACCCTTGCCCCATGGACTACGTCTCCGCGCTGCTGCCCCCCGCCGTGATGGCCGTCTTCTTCATCGGTGTGATCCGCGTGATCGTGAAGACCCAGGGCGGGACCCAGAAGACCAAGGAGGACGCGGCCGTCGACGCCGCCCTCGCGCGCGCGGAGAGCGTCCGGCAGACGTCCTCCGCGACCGCCAAGGCCGACGACTGACCGTTCGCCCTCCCGCACGCGCGCCGCACATGTCCGGCGCCGCGCCCCGGCACTCGCACCCTCCCCACCCGCCCGTTTTGTTCCTCTTTTCGGTAAAGACGCACGTCCATCACGTCATCACCGGTATCTCCCGCTAATGTGCTGAGTTGTGCCTCGCCCATTGGGAGAACTCGAAGACGCCGTCATGACCCGGGTGTGGAAGTGGAACCGCCCGGTGACCGTTCGAGAAGTCCTGGAAGACCTTCAGCAGGAACGGTCCATCGCGTACACCACGGTGATGACCGTTTTGGACAATCTCCATCAGAAGGGCTGGGTCCGCCGTGAGGCGGAAGGCCGGGCCTATCGATATGAGGCGGTCTCCACCAGGGCCGCCTACGCCGCCGCCCTGATGAACGACGCATGGGCGCAGAGCGACAACCCGGCGGCGGCTCTCGTCGCCTTCTTCGGCATGATGAGCGAGGAACAGCGCCATGCCCTCGCCGACGCCGTCCGCATCGTCCAGGGACCGGAATCACCACAAGAACCGGAACCCGGGCAAGCCGCCCCCCAGAACACCGGGGAGAAGACCGCCGAGAACCCGGCCGAGAAGCCCGGTGAGAACCCCGGCGCGGCACCGGAGGGCGGCGGGCGATAGCGTCCGTTCATGTCCGCACAGAGCGCAGAGAGCCCCGAAGTCACCGCTAAAGCCATCACCGTCCGACGGGCCCGGACCAGCGATGTGCCCACGGTGCGCGCACTACTGGACGCGTACGCCCGCGACCGCATCCTGCTCGACAAAGCGACGGTGACCCTTTACGAGGACATCCAGGAGTTCTGGGTCGCCGAACGCGACGACAACGCCGAGGTCGTCGGCTGCGGCGCGCTGCACGTCATGTGGGAAGACCTGGCGGAAGTCCGCACTCTCGCGGTGAAGCCCGGACTCAAGGGCGCCGGAGTGGGCCATCAGTTGCTGGAGAAGTTGCTGGAGACCGCGCGCTGGCTGGGCGTTCGCCGGGTTTTCTGTCTCACCTTCGAAGTGGACTTCTTCAGCGGTCACGGCTTCGTGGAGATCGGTGAGACACCGGTCGACACCGATGTCTACGCGGAGCTCATGCGTTCTTACGACGAGGGCGTCGCGGAGTTCCTCGGTCTCGAACGAGTGAAACCGAACACCTTGGGCAACAGTCGGATGCTGCTGCATCTGTGATCGTCATGGCATTTCCCGCCGTACCCCCTTGCCCAGGTTCCCTATGTCCGAAACGCGCATGTTTCATGGTGGCCGCCGCCCTGTGAGTCTCTCCCAGGGGTTTGTGTTTTTCCAGCAAAAGCGGTTTGCTTTCCGACGTACTGCGTACTGCATATAACAGGGGAGCGGCGAAACGGCGGACGCCGCAGACCCTGGCCCTCACGTTATCGATGAAAGGAAATCCGGTGGCACAGAAGGTTCAGGTCCTTCTTGTCGACGACCTCGACGGCGGCGAGGCGGACGAGACCGTGACGTTCGCGCTGGACGGCAAGACCTACGAGATCGATCTCACGACGGCCAATGCGGACAGTCTGCGTGGCCTTCTTGATCCGTATGTGAAGGGCGGTCGGCGTACCGGTGGCCGTGCTTCGGGCGGACGTGGAAAGGCGCGCGCCGCTTCCGGTGGCAGCCAGGACACCGCGGCGATCCGTGCCTGGGCGAAGGAGAACGGTTACGAGGTCAACGACCGTGGCCGCGTTCCCGCGACCATTCGCGAGGCCTACGAGAAGGCCAACGCCTGAGCGCACGAGCGCCGCAGCCGGATGCGGTGGCAGTGAGTGGCCACCGTGTCCACGAGCCGTACGAGATCGGGGGCGCCCCCACCGCCCCCCACGGCCGACAGGCCCGACCGCGCGGTCCGCGTGGTCCGTGCTGACAGCGTCGGCAGCCTCGGCAGCGAGGATTCCGCCTCGCACCCCGGCTCGGGGGGCCGCAACCACACGGCGGCCCCCGGCAAGGCACCCTCACGGGGCTCATCGCGCAGGGAAGGCAGCGGATTCTCCGCGCCCCCAGCGTTCCTCGTGACCCCCGCGACCGCCCCCGCGCGGCGCGGCGGCACCGGCGCCGCCATCACCCCGCCCGCCCCGATCGCCTCCAGATCGAGGTCCGCGGCCAGCGCGCCCCACTCCAGCCAGTCCAGCAGTCCCGGCAGCTCCTCGGCGGACCCCGGAGCCAGCAGCAGCCGCATCCGGACGCCGCTCCGCGCGCCCCGGCCGCCGCCCGCAGCGCCCGCGCCGGCCCTCATGCCCGCGCCCGCCCTTGTGCCCGCGTCCGGGCCCGCCGCTCTCAGTGCGACGCCCCCGCCCGCCCCGGCGCCCGCCGCCCCACCCCCCGGACCCGCGCCCACAGCCGCCCCAGCCCCCGACGCCCCCGCGTCCCCCGCGTCCCCCGCGTCCCCCGCGTCCACCAAGGCCACCGGAGACCCCGGCGCCAGATGACGCAGCCCGGCGCGCCCCGCCTCGGCCGGTACGTCCAGGACGTCGAAGCGCACACCCACCCGAAGCCGGAGCGGCGATCCGGGCACTGTCGGCCAGCCCAGTTCGTTCTCGTACCACCGCCGCACGTCCCCGCAGGTCATGTCGAGGTCCAGCGGTCCGCGGGGGCCGGGGACCACACCGACCCCGTCGGCCTTGTCGGCCTCGCCGACTCCGCCGTACGGGAAAAGGGCGTCAGCCATGCCTCGTGCAACCGGTTCCCGACCACGGAGTTACGCTGAGTGTGTTTATGAATGCGGAGAGTGGCGAAAATGGGGGCGTGTGGGGGTGCGGGGCAGCGCAAGGTTGTTCGCCCGTAGCGGAGGGAACCAGGGCGCGCGGCATGGACTGTCAGTGGCGGAGGGTAAGACATGCCTAGTGGGAGGGGGCGACACGCAGGAAAGGCCGTCTCGCGTTCGCCATCGGCGTACAGATGGCAGGGGTAACTGCCTGGCCTGCGGGAACATCGTCTCGCACCATCGGGTTGGAGCTGTTGTCGTCATTCGGGGTCAGGAGGCAGACGTGGTTCTCGGTCCGGTGTCGGCAGTTGGAATGAGCGGTCCCCGCTTGCGGGACTAAGCTGCGGAAGGACAGGGAGGGGAAGTTCCCCCCACTGCCTGACCGCTCTGAGGAGCGATTAACGATGTTCGAGAGGTTCACCGACCGCGCGCGGCGGGTTGTCGTCCTGGCTCAGGAAGAAGCCCGGATGCTCAACCACAACTACATCGGCACCGAGCACATCCTCCTGGGCCTGATCCACGAGGGTGAGGGTGTCGCCGCAAAGGCCCTGGAGAGCCTCGGCATTTCGCTTGAGGCGGTCCGTCAGCAGGTCGAGGAGATCATCGGCCAGGGCCAGCAGGCCCCGTCCGGGCACATCCCCTTCACCCCCCGTGCCAAGAAGGTCCTGGAGCTGTCGCTCCGCGAGGCCCTTCAGCTGGGCCACAACTACATCGGCACGGAGCACATCCTGCTCGGCCTGATCCGTGAGGGCGAGGGCGTCGCCGCCCAGGTCCTGGTCAAGCTGGGCGCCGATCTCAACCGTGTCCGCCAGCAGGTCATCCAGCTGCTGTCGGGCTACCAGGGCAAGGAGACCGCCACCGCCGGCGGCCCCGCGGAGGGCACGCCCTCCACGTCCCTGGTCCTCGACCAGTTCGGCCGGAACCTCACCCAGGCCGCCCGTGAGTCCAAGCTCGACCCGGTCATCGGGCGCGAGAAGGAGATCGAGCGGGTCATGCAGGTGCTGTCCCGCCGCACCAAGAACAACCCGGTCCTGATCGGTGAGCCCGGCGTCGGCAAGACCGCCGTCGTCGAGGGCCTCGCCCAGGCCATCGTCAAGGGCGAGGTGCCCGAGACGCTCAAGGACAAGCACCTCTACACCCTGGACCTCGGCGCCCTGGTCGCCGGCTCCCGCTACCGCGGTGACTTCGAGGAGCGCCTGAAGAAGGTCCTCAAGGAGATCCGCACCCGCGGCGACATCATCCTGTTCATCGACGAGCTGCACACGCTGGTCGGTGCGGGTGCCGCCGAGGGCGCCATCGACGCCGCCTCGATCCTCAAGCCGATGCTGGCCCGCGGCGAGCTCCAGACCATCGGTGCCACGACGCTGGACGAGTACCGCAAGCACCTGGAGAAGGACGCGGCCCTGGAGCGCCGCTTCCAGCCGATCCAGGTCGCCGAGCCGTCCCTGTCGCACACCATCGAGATCCTCAAGGGCCTGCGCGACCGCTACGAGGCCCACCACCGCGTCTCCATCACCGACGAGGCGCTGGTCCAGGCCGCCACCCTGGCCGACCGGTACATCTCGGACCGCTTCCTGCCGGACAAGGCGATCGACCTGATCGACGAGGCCGGCTCCCGGATGCGTATCCGCCGGATGACCGCGCCGCCGGACCTGCGCGAGTTCGACGAGAAGATCGCCGGTGTCCGCCGCGACAAGGAGTCCGCGATCGACTCGCAGGACTTCGAGAAGGCCGCCTCCCTGCGCGACAAGGAGAAGCAGCTCCTCGCCGCGAAGGCCAAGCGGGAGAAGGAGTGGAAGGCCGGCGACATGGACGTCGTGGCCGAGGTCGACGGCGAGCTGATCGCCGAGGTCCTCTCCACCGCCACCGGCATCCCGGTCTTCGAGCTGACCGAGGAGGAGTCCAGCCGCCTGCTCCGCATGGAGGAGGAGCTGCACAAGCGGGTCATCGGCCAGATCGACGCCGTCAAGGCGCTGTCCAAGGCGATCCGCCGTACGCGCGCCGGTCTGAAGGACCCCAAGCGTCCCGGTGGCTCGTTCATCTTCGCCGGTCCGTCCGGTGTCGGTAAGACCGAGCTGTCCAAGGCGCTCGCCGAGTTCCTCTTCGGCGACGAGGACGCGCTGATCTCCCTCGACATGTCGGAGTTCAGCGAGAAGCACACGGTCTCCCGGCTCTTCGGTTCGCCCCCCGGCTACGTGGGCTACGAAGAGGGCGGCCAGCTCACCGAGAAGGTGCGCCGCAAGCCGTTCTCCGTCGTCCTGTTCGACGAGGTCGAGAAGGCCCACCCGGACATCTTCAACTCGCTGCTCCAGATCCTGGAGGACGGTCGGCTGACCGACTCCCAGGGCCGGGTCGTGGACTTCAAGAACACGGTCATCATCATGACGACCAACCTCGGCACCCGGGACATCTCCAAGGGCTTCAACCTGGGCTTCGCCGCCCAGGGCGACACGAAGACCAACTACGAGCGCATGAAGAACAAGGTCCAGGACGAGCTGAAGCAGCACTTCCGGCCCGAGTTCCTCAACCGCGTCGACGACGTGGTCGTCTTCCCGCAGCTCACCCAGGCCGACATCCTCGCGATCGTCGACCTGATGATCGGCAAGGTCGACGAGCGGCTCAAGGACCGGGACATGGGCATCGAGCTGTCCCAGTCCGCGAAGGAACTCCTGTCGCAGAAGGGCTACGACCCCGTGCTGGGCGCCCGGCCGCTGCGCCGGACCATCCAGCGCGAGATCGAGGACTCCCTGTCGGAGAAGATCCTCTTCGGCGAGCTGCGCCCCGGCCACATCGTGGTCGTGGACACGGAGGGCGAGGGCGAGAGCAAGACCTTCACCTTCCGCGGCGAGGAGAAGTCCGCGCTGCCCGACGCACCGCCGATCGAGCAGGCGGCCGGCGGGGCGGGGCCGAATCTGAGCAAGGAGGCGTGACGATCACGCCGTGAGGGACGAGCAAAGGGCCGGTGCCTTCGGGTACCGGCCCTTTCTCTTCGGGTTCTCCCGGTTCTTCCCCGGGTTCCCTCCGGGGGTCAGAAGATCCCGTGCTCGGTCGCGTCGAAGCGGACCTCCGCATGGGGGAACAGGCTTCTGTATGCCTGGAAATCCGGGTCCGAGACGGGACGGGGACCGTACAGGCCCACGTACTCCGTGCGGGGACACAGCCTGGCCAGCGGGGCGAGGTCGTGGGCGGGGTCCAGGGACGTCACGATCAGCCGGGTGACGCCCGGCAGCGCCGGAGCGGAATCCACCGTGGCGGCGATCGCTGACGGCACTTCCAGGGTGCGAAGCGCCGGGAGGCTCGTCACCTCCGACCAGCCCTGGGGCAGGCTGCGAGCATCCAGAAGGACGAGACGTCGGAGAGTGGGCCACTGGCTCACACCGTGCAACCCGCCGTCCGCGACGGTGAGGTCGCTCACGCCGAGCGTGCTCAGCGGAGCGCTGCGGGACACGGCACGCAGGCCCCCGGGGAGAGGGCAGTCCGCGAACAGGCTGGTCAGGGTGTCCAGGACTTCGAGGCCCCGCGTGTCCGACAGGCCAAGCAGCACCAGCTCCCGCAGCCGCAGCTCGCCCAGTGGCGCAAGGTCCCTCACACCTGGACAGTTCACCAGACCAAGGCGGACCAGCGAGCGCAACGCCCTGAGCGGCCGGAGATCGCTGAGCCGGGGATTGTCCGCCAACCGGAGGTATTCGACATCCTGGGGCAGCGAACCGATCAGGTCGGAGAGTGCGTGGTCTCCTTCCACTCGCACGGAATAGAGGTTTCCCACCAGCGGCAGGGCGCGTACTTGCGCGTCGGTGGTGACGGTGAGGAGGAAGGTGCGCGAGCCGAGGCGCCCCAGCACCTCCTCCGCGTAGGGACGGGTGTCGAACCGGGACCAGGCGCGGGCGAGAACCATCCGCACCCGCCATGACCGATGCTCCACGAACCGCCGCAGCACCGGCACCGCCGCATCCGTCCCCACCAGCACCGCCGTCGCCACCACCATCTCCGCCTCGACATCCGACAGCCCCTCGGGCCCCGGCAGCAGCTCCAGCACCAGCGGCCCCACCTCGGCCAGATTCCGCGCCTCGTCCGCCGTACGCGGTGGCAGCAGCCGCGCGGCCCGCTCCTCCACCCGCGCCCGTACCTCCGGGGCCAGCTCCGTCGCGTACTCCAGGCATGCCATCGCCAGCAGATGGGCCCGGCGGTCGGGCAGCCCGGTCAGCAGGTCCAGCAGCTCCGCACGTTCCCGGGGCCGCGCCTGGGCCACCGCCATCCGGATCACATCGGACCACTGGTCGTCCCCGGCGTGCCCGGCCAGCAGCCCGAGATCGCCCGCCTCCACCGCCGCCCGCGCGCCCAGGAAGTCCTGGAAGGTGCGGTGCACGAAATGCAGGGTGCCGGGGCCGGGGGAGCGGAGCAGACCGGTCCGGATCAGGAAGTGGTCGAGGACGGCCGCCGCGTCCCCGAGGGCCGCCACAGCCGGTACGGACGGCAGGGCGTCCGCGACGATCCGCTCGGCCCGGTCCTGGTCCAGTTCCGTACGGCCGTTGCGGATCAGCCAGTAGGCGAGGCGCTGGAGGATCTGGAGCTGGGGCTCCTCGCTCAGCGCGGGGACGGCCATGTCCCGCTCCCGGTCGCGGCGGACCAGCAGCATGGAGAGCGCCGAGTCGTACAGCTCCTTGCGGCCGTGCGGCAGGTAGCCGCGCCGGTCCCGGTGCAGGGCGCAGACGAGGCCGCACAGCAGCGGGTTGGTGGCCAGTCGGCCCAGGTCGGGCTTGGTGCGCAGGGCCTGGAGGAGCTGGGCCTCGTACGTGGCGAGGGCGGTGTCCTCGTCCGGGGCGCCGGTGGCCGCCGCGCGGTGCCAGCGCCGTACGAAGGAGGTCACGTCCGTCGTGTTCATGGCGGCGAGGGTGAACTCGGTGAAGCCGTCCGCGGTCAGCCAGTCCTCGCGGACGGCGGAGGGGCGGGAGGTGACCAGCCAGCGGTTGCCGGGGAAGGCGGTCAGCAGATCGCGCAGCCAGGCGCGGGCGCGCTCGCGCTCGGCCTCGGGGACCTCGTCGATGCCGTCGATCAGGATCAGGCCACGGCCGCCGGTCAGGACACGGGTCTCCCAGCCGTCGGGCTGGGCGCCGGCCAGGGGGCAGCCGACGGCGGTGAGGAAGGCGGCGGGGGCGGGGAGCCGCTCGCCGTGGCGGGTGAGGGTGCGCAGCGGGAGGACGAAGGGGACGCGGCCGGTGAGGTACGCCATCCGGTCGCCGGGGCCGGTCGCGGCGGACACCGCCAGCCACTGGACCAGGGTCGTCTTGCCCGACCCGGCGGCCCCACGCAGCAGCACCCGGTCATGGCCGTCGAGCGCCTGATCGGCGGGGACGGAGGGCGGGGAGACGGGTACGGCGGGCAGGGGATCGGCGGCGACCGCGCGGCCGGGTGCCTCCGCGCATGACCGTCCGCTCGGCTCCAGACGGAGCCGTTCCGTCGCCTCCAGACTCAGATACGCCGAATCCAGCGGCCAGCGGTCCGGTGAATTGCTGAGATCGATACCGAAGATCGTGAGCGTGCCGTGCTTCTTCCCGACGTAGGAAAGGTAATTGCGTTCGAAAGCGGCGTCCTCGGCGGCGGGCGCGGGCATCCGGGTCAGCAGGGCGTCGAATTGTTCGATGAGTAGTGCTTGTGTTCGAGTCTGTTCGACCAGGGTGCGGGCGACAAAGGTGGACCGCCGGGTGAAGTACTCCAGGATCTGGAGGCTGGCCCATTCGGTCACCCGTTCCAGGAAATACGCCGCGTCCGCCGAGAGACCGGCCAGCGCGGTGTCGTCGGCCGGGCGGGCGTGTGCGCGCAGCGTACGGGCCAGCTCGATGTGGCCCAGGCGTACGGCCTGGACGTCGTCCATCTCCAGGGTGCCGAGGGCGAGCAGCCGGGCGGTGAGGGCGTCGGTCACGGCGAGTCGCTCATCGTGCGGGAACGGGGGCTCGCCCGGCGTGTCGAGGGCGCCGTCCACCAGCCGTACGGCCAGCCGCCGGACGTGCCGCTCACCCAGCGTGCGCTGCTCACCGCGGAAGGCGACCAGGTTCCTGATCCGTACGGGCTCCCTGACCAGGCCCGCTCCCGGGCCGTCCGGCGCGAACAGCTTGCGGACGAGCGGCGCGATCAGGCTGGAGGCCAGCCGGGCGCCGAGTGCTGCCGGTTCCATGTGGCCCCACCCCCGTGATCCAGCGAACGGGGGTGAGGCTACCGGGAGCCGATGGCCGGGACAGGTCGGTCAGGAGAGCTGGCCGTCGTAGTCCGGCAGCTTGTACGTCTGCTCCGCGTGGCCGCCGGACAGGTCGGTCGCGCTGTTGCCGATGTTGGCGATGATCGTGTAGCCCTTCGACTCGATCTGGACGCGCTGGGCGGTCTTGTACGCGGCCACGTCCTTGAAGAGGTCGAGGAAGCCGCGCACATACAGGCCGGAGACCTCGTAGCCCGCGTGGTCGAGGTTGTACTCGGTGGGCAGAGAGATGATCCCGGGGCGGGCGGTCACGAAGAACAGGGCGACGCCGTGCGCCTGGGCGTAGCGCGCGACCTCCAGCACCGGCTCGTTGGCGGGCTGCGGGTAGGTGAAGCCGAAGTCGGTCTCCAGGCTGGTGTTGTCGATGTCGAGGACGATCGCCTGCTTCTCGCCGGGCCGGGTCCCGGCGATGCGCTGCTTGATCCGGGGCAGTGCCCGGTCCATCACGGCCCGGACGTCGCGCTGCCAGGTGGCGTGGTCGACGTCGGCGGCGCCGGTGCCGACGGCGGTGGTGACACGGGTCGGCGTTAGGCCGGACGTGGGGGTCGTGGCGTCGGCCGGGGCGGCCAGCGCCACGAGGGCCGCTGCGGCGACGGCGGTGGCGGCCGTACGACGGGTCCAGGAGCGTCGGCTGGTCATGGGGGTCCTTCCGCCTGGGGGCCCACGGCACGAAACCGCAGGCAGTGATGTGTCGTGTGCATGCTTAGGCAGCAGGATGGCGGTCAGGGGGCCGAGGGGTTACTAGGCGGTAGGTAACGAAGTAGCGCCGGTCACATCACGGAGTCGCCCGACCCCGCAGTGCGGTGACATGGCGCACAGGCGATTTGTCCCTTACTAGAGGGAATAGTGGAGATCATGAAACGGGCAAAAGGGACGTATGCCTCTGAATCTCATGCGGGCGACTGCTGTGGTGCCCGGATTCACCCGGGATACGGGCTCTGTCAAGAGTCGTTGGTTTTGCCGCTTGCGTACTAGATTCCGTCGTAGGTCACACATTTGGGGGCTTCTGGGGGGCGGGGGTACCAAGGGATGGCCCACCCGGCCGATGCCTGTGCGCCGGGTGGATTTCCTGTCCCCGTCCCCATGAGGTCGAAATGTTTGAGCGCGTCACGTCCCGTTCCCCCCGTACGTCCCTGCTCCGCACCCGCGCCGCCATCCTGGCCGCGGGTCTCGGGACCACGGCCGTCCTGGGCGCCGGGGTCGCGGTCGCCGCCGAGCTGCAGTCTTCGCCCGCCAAGGCCCCGGTCGCCGCGCCCGCCGCGAAGCCCGAGGCTCAGGTCAAGGCTCCCGACAAGGCCGCCGCCCAGGCGCAGGCCGCCGCTCCGGCCACCAAGCCCCAGGCCGCCGCGACCCCCTCCTGGGTCAAGCCGGTCAAGCAGTACACGAAGACCGCCAGCTACGCGCAGAACGGCGCCCGCTGGGCCGCCACCCACAGTGGCCAGGACTTCGCGGTGCCGACCGGCACCAAGGTCTACGCCGTCAACGGCGGCACGGTCGTCAAGGCCGGCGGCAACGGCGCCGGTGACGGCCCCGCGTACGGCAACGCCGTCGTCATCAAGCACGGCAACGGCATGTACTCGCAGTACGCCCATCTGTCCCAGGTCAACGTCAAGATCGGGCAGATAGTCAAGACCGGCCAGAAGATCGCCCTGTCCGGGAACACCGGCAACTCCAGCGGTCCCCACCTGCACTTCGAGATCCGCAAGTCCGCGAACTACGGCTCCGCCGTGGACCCCGTGTCCTTCCTGCGGGCCAAGGGCCTGAGCCTCTGAGAACGGGTCCTGGGGCCGGGCTCTGAGGCCGGTCCCTGGGGCTGGGTTCTGAGGGTGGGTCCATAGGGCCGGGCTCTTGAGGCCGGGTCCTTGGGATCGGATTCCTGGAGCCGGGGCCATGGGGCCGGGTTCCTGAGGGCGGGTCCATAGGGCCGGTTTCTTGAAGCCGGGTCCTTAGGACCGGCCGGGTTCTTGGAGCCGGGTCCCTATGACCGGCCGAGTTCCTGAGGGCACCGGTCCTCGGAGGCCGGGTCCTGAAGGGCGCCCCTCCTTGAGACCAGGCGGGCGCGCCGAGAGCCGCCGCCCCCGGCGGATCACCCAGCCTCGGCAGACCCCTGGCAGACCCCCGCTCGGCTCACGCCCCGCCGTGAGCCTGGGTCACCAGGTCGATGGCGACATCGAGGACGGCCGCCCGCTTGTCCTCGGGGTCCCCGTCCAGATCGCGTACGGCGAACATGCCGGCGTGCAAGGTGAACAGGGCGCTGATGCAGCGCACCTGATCGGCGAGGGCCGCGTCCGGATCGATGATGATCTGGCGCATGCCCATCATCCGGTTCTTGAACATCTCGCCGATGCTGAGTTCCCGTACGGTCGCCTGGTTCTCCTGCATGAAGCGGAACAATGGTTCCGCGTCCGACAGGGCGGCGCCGTAGCGGCGCAGGATCTCGCGCTTGGTCTCCAGTGAGTGGGGCTGGCTGCCGCCCCATTCGATCAGGTCCTCGATCGGTTTCGTCAGATCCTCGAAGAGGCTGACGATGATCTCTTCCTTCGTCTTGAAGTGGTAGTAGAGCGCCGCCTTCGTGACATCGAGGCGTTCGGCGATCTCGCGGAGGGACGTCTTCTCGTATCCCTGCTCGGCGAACAGCTCCAGTGCGACGTCCTGGATGCGCTGCCGGGTGTCCCCGCGCCGCCGCTGCTTGGTGCTCTCCGTGCGCTCTGTGGTCCCGGCCATGCCGCCCATCCTCCTCCTTCGCGACTTTCCATAAAACTTACTTGACGCCCGGCTAGTAGCGCCAGTAGCTTCACGGCGTAGTGGCACTAGCCGGTCGGCAAGTAAGCGGAACAGGGCGGAACGAGCAGTGGATGGGGGCGCCGGAGAGATGGCGAAGACGACGGCAGTGGCGGGGGGACCGGCCACGACGGGGGAAGCGGCGACAGAGGACGGAAAACAGCCCAGGAGCGTCCGGGTCGTCCTGCTCGCCCTGATGATCGCGATGACGCTCGCGATGCTGGACAACATGATCGTGGGCACGGCGATGCCGACGATCGTCGGTGAGCTGGGCGGTCTGGAGCATCTGTCCTGGGTGGTCACGGCGTACACCCTGGCCACCGCCGCGGCCACCCCGATCTGGGGCAAGCTCGGCGATCTCTACGGCCGCAAGAGCACCTTCCTCGTCTCCATAGTGATCTTCCTGATCGGCTCCGCGCTCAGCGGTATGGCCCAGGACATGGGCCAGCTGATCGGGTTCCGCGCGGTCCAGGGGCTGGGCGCCGGCGGTCTGATGGTCGGTGTGATGGCGATCATCGGTGATCTGATCCCGCCCCGGGAGCGCGGCAAGTACCAGGGCATGATGGCGGCCGTCATGGCGCTCGCGATGATCGGCGGCCCCCTGGTCGGCGGCACCATCACCGACAACTGGGGCTGGCGCTGGGCCTTCTACATCAATCTGCCGCTCGGCGTGTTCGCCCTGGCCCTGATCACCGTCGTCCTGCACCTGCCCCGCAAGCGGCAGCAGGCGCGGATCGACTACCCGGGGGCGCTGCTGCTCACCCTCGGCATCACCGCGATCGTGCTGGTCACCACCTGGGGCGGTACGGAGTACGCCTGGACCTCCGCGCGGATCATGGAGCTGACCGGGATCGGCGTGGCCGCGCTGGTGGGCTTCGTGTTCTGGCAGACCAGGGCCCCCGAGCCGATTCTCCCGCTGCACATCTTCCGCAGCCGCAACTTCACCCTGATGTCGGTCATCGGCTTCGTCACCGGCTTCGTGATGTTCGGCGCCACGCTCTTCCTGCCGCTCTACCAGCAGTCCGTGCAGGGCGCGTCCGCGACCAACTCCGGGCTGCTGCTCCTGCCGATGCTGGGCGCGATGCTGGTCACCTCGATGGTGGCGGGCCGGGTCACCACCAACACCGGCCGCTACAAGGTGTTCCCGCTGGTCGGTGGCGTACTGATGACCACCGGGCTCTTCCTGCTGGCCCAGATGGACACCGGCACCTCGCGGCTGACGTCCGGGATCTACATGGCCGTGCTCGGTCTTGGCATGGGCTGTCTGATGCAGATCACCATGCTGGTCGCGCAGAACAGCGTGGAGATGAAGGACATGGGCGTGGCGTCCTCCTCCACCACCCTGTTCCGCACCCTCGGCTCCTCCTTCGGCGTCGCGATCATGGGCGCGCTGTTCAACAACCGGGTGCTGGACGAGATGAGCGCGCGGGCCGGTGCCCTCGGCTCCCAGGCCACGGAGCAGTCCGCCCAGCTCGACGCGGCCAGCCTGGCCAAGCTCCCGGCCGCGGCCCGCGAGGCGTACCAGTACGCGGTGTCGTCGGGTACGCACTCCGCGTTCCTGCTGGGCGCGGTCGTGGCCGTGGTGGTGGTGATCGCGGCGTTCTTCGTGAAGGAGGTCCCGCTGCGGGGTTCCTCCCCGGCGAAGGAGCCGGCGGCGGACGACGCCGGGACCGGTGAGGGCGGCTCGGCCAAGGCGCCGTTGGCCGAGTCGGTGTGAGCAGGTGGGGTGTGGTCGACGGCGCTCTCAGGGGCTGCCGGCCGCGCTCTGCGCCTGCAACTCCGCGACCGCACTCCGCGACCGCACCCCGCCCCCCTCACCGACCCGTAGCCCCCGGCGACCACTCCTCACCGACCCGTAGGGCCCCCCGCGACCGCGCCCCACCGACCCGTACCCGTATCTCCAGGCCCACCCCTACCCCTCCCCTACGGCAACATCGGATGGCTCCCCGTGTTCGTAGGCGCATGCTCCGGCAGCCACAGCACAGCGACCGCCCCCTCCGCCGGGACGTGCTCCGGGGCGCCGGGCCTGCGGACATTGCGGAAGGTGAGCCGGGCGCCCAGCACCCGCGCCTGACCGGCCGCGATGGTCAGCCCCAGACCATGACCGACCCCCGCGCGGTCCTCACTGCCGGTACGGAACCGGCTCGGCCCGTCGGCGAGCAGTTCCTCGGGGAAGCCGGGCCCATGGTCGCGGACTCGTATCACCCGGCCCTCGACGATGACCTGTATGGGCGGACGCCCGTGCCGCGCGGCGTTGGCCAGCAGATTGAACAGCACCCGCTCCAGCCGCCGGGGATCGGTGGTGACCTCGGACTCGTGCACCACGGACACCCCGATCTCGGGGTCCTTGGCCGCGACCCGCCGGGACACGAACTCCCCGAGCATGATGTCCTGCAACTCGGCCCGCTCCGACGCCCCGTCGAGCCGCGCCACCTCCAGCACGTCCTCCACCAGCGTGCGCATCGCCTTGGCCCGGTCCAGGACCAGTTCCGTGGGACGGCCCGGCGGCAGCAGCTCCGCCGCGGTGAGCAGCCCGGTCACCGGGGTGCGCAGCTCGTGCGCGATGTCCGCGGTGACCCGGCGCTCGGCCTCCAGCCGCTGCCGCAACGCGTCCGCCATCGCGTCCACGGCCCGCGCCAGATCGTCGGTCTCGTCCCGCACCACCCCGCCGATGGCCTCCCGGACCTGCACCTCCGTATCGCCCTTGGCGACCCGGTTCGCCGCGTAGGCCGCCTTGCGCAGCCGCCGTGACAACTGCGCCCCGATCAGCACCCCGATCGCGCTGCCGCCCAGCACCACCGCGATCGAGCCGATGATCAGCGCCTGGTCGAGATCGTTGAGGATGTCCGTGCTGCTGTCGGTGAAGCGGGTGTGGAGGGACAGCACATGACCGTCCTTGAGCGGGACGGCCGCCCATATGTCCGGCACCCCGCCGGACTCGTCGGCCACGAACGTGGCCCGCCGCCCCCGCTCCACCTTCTCGCGCAGCTCGGCCGGCAGCTCCGGATCGTCGATCTTGATGCCGGGGAAGTTGGCCCGCCCCGACAGCTCGTAGTTGCGCTGCGCGATCTGCACCCGTTCATCGGCGAGATCGCGCGCGTTGTCCAGCATCGACACCCGGGCCGCGTTGTGCACCACCAGGCTGAGCGCCACCGCCACCAGCGCGCCGACCAGCGCGATCGCCGCGCTGAGCTTCCATCTGAGCCCCGTACGAAGCCCGCTGCGGTCCACCGTCAGCGGCACCATACGGCGGAGCGTCCCCCACATCGGCTGCCCCGCCCCGCCTAGGCCCTGAGCTTGTAGCCGAAGCCACGGACGGTCTCGATACGGTCCTGCCCGATCTTCGTCCGCAGCCGCTGCACATGGACGTCGACCACCCGGGTGTCACCGCCCCAGCCGTAGTCCCACACCCGCTCCAGCAGTTTGTCGCGCGAGAGCACCGTGCCCGGCGCGGCCGAGAACTCCAGCAGCAGCCGCATCTCGGTCGGGGTCAGCGCGACCGGCTCACCCGCGCGCCGCACCTCCATGCCCTCGGTGTCGATCTCCAGGTCCCCGAAGGTCAGCACGCCCCCGGTGGCCGCCGCCGTCTGCTCCTCCGCCTGCCCGGCCGCCCCACCGGCATGTCCGAACCGGCGCAGCACGGCCCGGATACGGGCCACCAGTACGGCCCCGTCGAACGGCTTGGTCACATAGTCGTCCGCCCCGGCCTCAAGCCCGAGCACCACGTCGATCGAGTCGGCCCGCGCCGACAACATGATCACCGGGACCGTCGACTCGTCCCGGATACGGCGGCACAGACTGACCCCGTCCAGGCCAGGCACCATCACATCCAGCAGCGCGATGTCCGGCCGGTCGGCGCGGAACGCGTCCAGGCCCGACAGACCGTCGGGCATCGCCGTGACCGCGAAGCCGTCCCGCTCCAGCGCGAGCTGCGTGGCTTCGCGGATGACGTCGTCGTCCTCCACGAACAGGACGTGGGTCTGCTCTGCCATCCGGTGCTCTCTGTCTTCCGCTGCGTCTGTCGTCTGCCGCGTCTGTGTTCTGGTGTGCCTGTGTTCTGGTGTGTCTGTGTCCGCCGCGGCTGTGTCCTGCGGTGATCGTGCTTCTTGGCGCCCGTCCGCGCCGCCGCCGCTGCCGTCCGCCCCGCGCCCGTACACAGCGGCTGCTGCCGTGCTCGGGTCCGGCTGCCTGTCCGTCTGTCCGGCTGTCCGTTCGCGGGACGGGAGCCGGTCAGTTGATCTCCGGGGCCGGGAGCGGCTCTTCCCCGGTCGTGTTGCCGTAGTCGTTGTGCGTGCGGTACTTCTCGGCGAACTTCCCGGCGGTCCAGCGGTAGGTGATCACGTTCTCACCGGACGGATTGGACACCGGGTCGCCGCGATCGTAGACCTGCTTGGTGACGACCAGATCGCCCCGGTCTATCTCGGCGTAGACGGGCGGCTCCTCGGTGAAGAACACGTTCTCGTAATCACCGCCCTCGTCCCGGTACACATACGACCCCACGCCCACCGCGTCCCCGCAGGTCAGCACGTTGACCACGACATCGTCGGCGGTACCGCCGGTCAGATCCCCGTACGACACGTCGACCGGGTACTCATCCGCCACACATGGCTGTAGCCCCCGCTTGACCGCGGGGGAGACCTTGGGGTCCTCCTTCACCAGCCGCACGGCGTCCTCCGTGCTCGGCGTCGCGGAGGCCGGGGCGCTGGGGGCCGCCGCACCGCCGGTCAGCGCGTCGGCGTTGGCCGGGCCCTCGTCCCGGGCGCCGGTGCCACCGGCGCCGCAGGCCGCGACCAGCAGAGAGAGGGCGGCGAACACGGCCGTGGCCGCCATCGCCGCCGACAAAGGGGTACGGGTCCGGGTGGACCCCGCGCCGGTCAAGCCGCGCAACGCTCCCGCTCCTCACGCTCCAGCGCGCGTGCGCCCAGGTCACGCGCCTCCAGCTCCTCGCGGAGCCGGGCCAGCGCCCGGTGCAGCGTGCTCTTGACCGTACCGGCCGACATGCCGAGGGCGGCGGCGGTCTCCTCCGTGGACATCTGCTCCCAGTGTCGCAGCACGACCACGCTGCGCTGCTTCGGGGCGAGCACCTTCATGACATCCATCAGCAGGGCGCGGTCCGCGTGCTGCTCGGTCGAGTCGTCCACACACGCGTCCGGGAGCTGTTCGGTGGGGACTTCCTCCAGCTTGCGCGCCCGCCACCACTCGGTCCGGGTGTTGATCATCACCCGGCGCAGATAGGCGTCCGCGAGCCGCTTGTCCGCTATGCCGTCCCAGCGCCCGTACGTCCGCGCCAGCGCCGTCTGGAGCAGGTCCTGGGCGTCGACCGGGTCCGGCACCAGTCGGCGGGCACTGCGCAGCAGCGCGTCCTGCCGTGTGCGGACGTACTCCTCGAACTCCAGCACCTCGCCCTGCGCCATGACCGACCCCTCCCGCTCCCCGTCACCGGCCCGCCTGTAGACCGGTGTTTTCTTCGCCTGTGATCCGTAGTCGCCCCGTCCTGCCGGGCATGGAAAGAAAGCTACGGAGGCGTTGTCACGGCACTGTGCGAGGCAGCCTGCGGACAGCGCGCGGCTGTCCGTCGGTTGTGTAACGAAGGGAGGAAACGGATAAAACGCCAGGTCGGATGGTGCGGCTAAAGGGGGATTTGTCGCACTGGTGAGCGGTCGGCTGTTACGGAAGAGGCGCCAGGGTCGCGCGGCGAACCGTCACATTCACCGTGCGGAGCCGTGTGGTGTGGGGTGTGTCGTGCCGGGTTGTGCGGGTTGTGTCGTACGGGGTTGTGCCGTGCCATGCCTGTCGTGTCGTGCCCTGTCCTGCGGGGCTGGGCCGACCGTGCCGGGCTGGGCCGGGCCGGGTCGGGTTCGGTGAGGCCAGGCCGCGCCGCCCCCGTCGCACGGACAAGGGCGAGGCGGGGACGGGCAAGGGCAAGGGCAAGGTGAGGGCGACGGCGACGCAAGAGTGAGCCCCGGCTCAGCTCGACGGCAGCCGGTACAGCCCGCCCTGCAACGGCTCCACCAGCCCGTCCGCCACCAGCCCGTCCAGCGCCCGCGCCCGCTGCACCGGCTCGTGCCACACCCGGTCCAGCACCGTCTGCGGCACCGGCCCGTGCGCCTCCCGCAACACCGCGAGCAGCTTGCCCCGCACCTGCCGGTCCGTCCCCGCGTACGTCTGCCCGCGCCGCGGCGGCCCGCTGTGCTCCGGCTTCCCGCCCAGCCGCCAGGCGCACCGCGCGGCGATCGGGCAGCGGTGGCACTCCTCGTTCTTGGCCGTGCACACCAGCGCGCCCAGCTCCATCGAGGCCGCGGCCCAGCGCGCCGCGGTCGCCTCGTCGTCCGGCAGCAGCGCCCGCGCGAGCTTGCGCTCCGCCGCCGTCGTGGCGTTCGGCGGGTACTGCACACCCGTCACCGCCCGTGCGAACACCCGGCGGACATTGGTGTCCAGCACCGCGTGCCGCTGCCCGTACGCGAAGGAGGCCACCGCCGCCGCCGTGTACTCCCCGATCCCGGGCAGCGCCAGCAACTGACCGTGCTCCGTCGGTACGTCCCCGTCGTGCCGTTCCGTTATGGCCACCGCCGCTCCGTGCAGCCGCAGCGCCCGGCGCGGGTACCCGAGCCGCCCCCAGGCGCGCACCGCCTCGCCGGGCGCCTCCGCGGCCAGATCGGCCGGGCGGGGCCAGCGCGCGAGCCACTGCTCGTACACCGGCAGAACCCGGCTCACCGGTGTCTGCTGAAGCATGAACTCGCTGACCATCACGCCCCACGACCCGGCTTCGGGCCGCCGCCAGGGCAGGTCACGCGCGTGCTCGTCGAACCAGTCGATGACGGGGGAGTGCAGATCCCGTCCCCGGGACGGGCCGTGTCCCTCGCCGTGCACCTGTTCTTCGAGAGGGGTCCGTTCCTGGGGTGCGGGTGATCCGCCGGGCCGGGAGGAAGAGGAATCGCCGGACGCGTCGGCGAGTGGGCTGTGGGGGAGCTTCGTGGGCGCAGTCATGGCGATTCCGATCCTGCCATGCCAAGGCCCTGACTTGGGCGAACCGCCACCCTTGGGGACGACCCCACCTGACGATCGGCAGGAGCGCCGCCGCCCGGACGGCTTGTAGCGTCCTACGGATGGAGGGCGTACGGAGGGACGGCGGGAGCGACGGGAACGGCTTCGGCGTACCGGCGATCACCGAGGCCGGGGCCGCGGCCAACGCCGAGGCTGGGACGGTGCACGACGCCGAGGCCGGGACAGCGAACGGCCCCCAGGCAACGACAGCGAACGGCACCAGGAGCGGCCCCCGCGCGGCAGGCCACCGTGGGCGCGGCCCCCGCGCGGCAGGCCACACCGAGCCCGACACGACCCGGACAGAGCCCGCCGCCTCCCGACACGACACCCCCCGACACAAGACCTCCCGCGCCCACCGCGCCCGCGACACCGCACTGTGGGCCTGCCTGGCCACCCCCGTCGCCACCACGGAACTCCTCGGACTGAACGAACCACGCCCGCTGTGGCAGCGACTCGCCGGTGCCGCCGTGCTCGCCGTGGCGGTCGCCGTGTCGCGGCGCGCGCCGCTGGCCGCGTTCGCGCTGACCGCGGCGCTGAGCCTGGCCGCCGCCCCCGCCCTGTTCAGCCTCGCGTACGCCCCCGCGCTCGCGACCCTGGCGCTGCTGCTCGGACTGCGGGCCCGCCGTATGCGCCCGGCAGCCCTCTGCTTCACCGCCCTCGGCTGCGCCGGTACCGCGCGGATCGCGCTCCTGGGGGTCGACCCGGCGCCGGAATGGCTGGTCCTCATGTGCACCCTCCTCTTCTGCTGTGTCTTTCCATGGCTCGCCGGACGGCACCGGCGCCAGGGCCGGGAACTGGCCGAGGCCGGCTGGCTGCGCGCCGCCCGCCTGGAGGACGAGCAGCGCCACACCGAGGAACGCGCCCGGCTGCGCGAACGGGCCAGGATCGCTCAGGACATGCACGACTCCCTGGGCCATGACCTCAGCCTGATCGCCCTGCGCGCGAGCGTCCTCCAGGTCGCCCCCGACCTCCCCACGCACCATCGCGCCGCCGTGGCCGACCTCCGCGCGGCGGCTGCCGAGGCCACCGACCGGCTGCACGGGGTGATCGGCGTGCTGCGCGAGGACGACGACGAACCCGCTCCGCTCGCCCCGGCGGGCGAGACCCTCGAACAACTCGTCGCCCGCACCGCCGAGTCCGGCCTGCCCGTGCGCTGGGAACGGGCCGACACACGACCCGCGCCCATGCCCGAGCCGGGTGGGATCACCGAACGCCTGCTGCACCGCGTGGTGAGGGAGGCGCTCACCAACGCGGCCCGGCACGCGCCCGGCGCGACGGTCGTGGTGACCGTGACCGGAGAGGACCAGGGCACCGCCGTCACAGTCTCCAACGGTCCGGCCACGCAGAGTAGTTCCCGCCCGACGGGAGGAGGTTCAGGACTTCTGGGTCTACGGGCGGCGGTGACCGCGGTCGGCGGCACCTTCGCGGCCGGACCCCCGCAGGAAGGGCCGTACGCGGGCGGCTTCCGGGTGCGGGTATGGGTGCCGGAACGAGCGGGGGAGGGGCGGCGGAGCCGTACCCCGTCCGTCCCGGCGCCGCCGCCCGGACGGGAGCCGGTCGCGACCATGATCCCTGGACGGGAGGCGGCCACGGCGACGCCCTCCGGACGGGAGCCAGCCGCGACCACGCCCTCTGGACAACAGGCGACCACGCCCTCTGGACGGGACGCGACCAAGACCACCCCCACTCGCCAGCAGCCGGCCACGACCGCCCGCCCCCGACCCGACACGATCACACCCCCCGAACACGGCGCCGCCCCCTTCACCCGCGCCCGCAGACGCGCCGCCCTCGCCCTGTGGGGCGCGGGCGGCACCGGGCTGGTCCTCATCGGCGTGGCGTTCGCCTGGTACGCGTACACCGAGACCCACTCCGTGCTGCGCCCCGACACCTACGCCCAACTGCGGCTCGGCGCGCCCGCCGCCGAGATCGGCCCCCTGCTGCCGGACCGCGCGGTCGCCGACCCGCCCACCGACCGCGCGCCCGCGCCCCCACCCGGCGCCCACTGCGACTACTACCGCTCCAGCGGCGAACTCCTCGTCTCCGTCGACCACTTCCGGCTCTGCTACGACGCGGAGGACCGGCTGATCGGCAAGGACGTGATCCCGGGCGCGGGACGCCCCGGCACCGCACACCCCGAGGAAGGAACGGCTCCATGATCCGCGTACTGCTGGCCGACGACGAGGCGATGGTCCGGGCGGGAGTCCGGGCCATCCTCACCAGCGGCGGCGAGACCGAGGTGGTCGCGGAGGCGGGCGACGGCCGCGAGGCGGTCGCCCTCGCGCGGGCCCACCGTCCCGACGTGGCGCTTCTCGACATCCGTATGCCGCGCCTGGACGGACTGGCAGCCGCCGAGGAGATCGTCCGCACCCTGCCCGGTACGGCGGTGGCGATGCTGACCACGTTCTCGGAGCGCGCGTATGTGGCCCGCGCGCTCGGCGGTGGCGCGACCGGGTTCCTGCTGAAGTCCGGCGACCCCTATGAACTGATCGCCGGAGTGCGGGCGGTCGCGGGCGGTGCCGCGTTTCTGTCGCCGAAGGTGGCGCGGGGGATCATCGACGACCTGGGCGGCGGCAGCGCCACGCCCGGCACCTCCACCGGAGGCGGACGGCTGGGCCGGGAGGCCACCGCGCGGGCCCGCGTCGCGGAACTCTCCCCGCGTGAACGCGAGGTCCTCGGACTCGTCGGCCAGGGACTCTCCAACCCGGAGATCGCCGCCCGACTGCACCTGGTGGAGGGCACGGTGAAGGCGTACATGAGCGCGGTCCTGGAACGACTCGGAGTACGGAACCGGGTCCAGGCCGCGATCGTGGCCTACGAAGCCGGGTTGGTATGACGTGCCGTCAACTGTCGTCGCCGGAACGGCGATCGGCGTGTCGCCGGACGACGAAGAGCCGATGCGATCACCTGGTGTGAGCGATACATGACCCAGCGAGTAAGCGGGGTGCGGTGAAGGGCGCTTCCGGGATGATGATCCGGAAAAGTTGCGCTTCAGGCGGCGGGTGGCGCGAGCGGCGGCGTGGATCTCTCGTACAGTTTGCGCCGTGGGATCTCTGCGCAATCCGATCGGGCCGCTTCCCTCCTCCATCTACTGGCGACGGAGGGCCGTCCTCGTGTCCGTGGTCGCCCTGCTGGCGCTGCTGACCGCCTGGATCGTGCTGTCGGGCGGCGGAGGCGGCGACAACGGCGCCGAGGGGTCCAACAGCAAGAATCCCGCGCCCTCCATCACCCCGGGACCGTCCAGGTCCGGACCCGCGATCAGCCAAGCCCCGGGCGGGCGCGACGAGTCGGACGACGGCGGCGGCGACGGCGGAAGCGGTGGCACCGGGGGCGGCGACAGCGCGGGCAGCGGCGACGGTTCGGAGGGCTCCTCGGGCTCGACGGGCGGAACCGACGGAAGCGCCGGTTCCGGTGGCTCCGGCGGAAGCGGGACCGCCGCGGGCGGTACGGGTGTCGGCGCGGGAGACGCCCTTCCGGCGGGTTCGCCGCTGGCCACCTGTGCGCCCGGTTCCGTGACCCTGACCGTGCGCAGTGTCCGCAACTCCTACTCGCCGGACCAGAAGGCGCAGTTCCAGCTCATCGCCCGGAACTCGTCGACGAGCGACTGCAAGGTGGACCTCGGTCCCAAGGGCGCCGTCGTGACGATCACTCAGGCCGGTGAGGACTCGGAGTTCTGGTCGTCCGCGGACTGTCCCCGGGGCGCGGCCAATCTGCTGTACCGGGTGCCCGCCGAGAGCAGCATCACGTACACCCTCGACTGGGACCGTCAGCGCAGCGCGCCCGAGTGCGCGACCCCGGACCCGGGCCGGGCGGGCGCCGGGACGTATCTGGTCGAGGCGCGGGCGACGGGCTTCACGAAGGTCCAGACGTCGTTCGTCCTGACGGCGGACTGACGGTCCATTCCGACGGCCCTTGGACCTCCGTCCGGGAACGGCCTCCTGGACGTCCCGTCCGGGAAACGGCCGCCCTTGTAGTCGGTCCCGGACCGGCCGCTCTGGACGTCCGTCACGGCAACGGCCGCCCTTGTCGTCCGTTCAGAGACGGGCGTACTGGCGGTCCGTTCCGTAACGAGAAGCGGCGAGCTTAGCTTGATCTTTAACGTCCGGTGTCGAATGGTCCCTCGAACTTGATCACCCGGTTCGGCAACTGCCGTACACGGAGGCGGCCTTCGCCTGAA
>NZ_JBEZLM010000042.1:0-54126 GCF_040652095.1 Streptomyces sp. NPDC048290 | reverse complement strand
ACCACCGCCCAGCGGTGGGCCGCCCGCTACCGGGCCCTGGGCGAGGCGGGCATGAGCGACCACTCGTCCCGCCCGCACCACAGCCCCCGCCGGACGCCCACCCGGACCGAACGCCGGATCATCAAGGTCAGGGTCCTGCGCCGCTGGGGCCCCGCCCGTATCGCCCACCTCCTCGGCCTCGTGCCCTCGACCGTCCACCGCGTGCTGACCCGCTTCAGCCTGGCCCGCCTCTCGCATCTCGACCGCGCGACGGGACGGGTCATCCGCCGCTACGAACGCGACCGGCCGGGCGAACTCGTCCACGTCGACATCAAGAAGCTCGGCAACATCCCCGACGGCGGCGGCCACAAGGTCCTGGGCCGCCCGGCGGGCCGCAGAAACCGCTCCGGGGCCGGCTACGGCTACATCCACACCGCCGTCGACGACCACTCCCGCCTCGCCTACAGCGAGATCCTGCCCGACGAGAAGAAGGAGACCGCAACCGCCTTCTGGACCCGGGCCCACGCCTACTACACCGGCATCGGGATCACCGTCGAACGCGTCCTGACCGACAACGGGGCCTGCTACAAGTCCCACACCTGGCGGAACACGCTGGCGGCGGCCGGGATCACCCACAAGCGAACCCGGCCCTACCGCCCCCAGACCAACGGCAAAGTCGAACGCCTCAACCGCACCCTGCTCGACGAATGGGCCTACGCCCGCCCCTACCGCTCAGAGACCGAACGACGCGACGCGTTCCCGCAATGGCTCCACACCTACAATCACCACCGCGGACACACCCCACTCGCAGGCAAACCACCCGCCAGCCGCGTCCCCAACCTCACAAGGCAATACACCTAGGGCGGGTGTCCAGCGGAGGAGCCTCCTAGGGCACGTCTCCGCCGGAGGCGCTTCCTACGGGGCCGATTCCGCCGCCACCGCCGTGTCCAGGGTCGCCGTCACTTCCGATTCCTCCGGCGGGGCCGTGCGCGGGGGCAGCAGGGACTGGACCGCGATCCGCTGCGCGTCCGTCGTGGCCGCGTCGTACGGGTCCGGTGTGGCCGGGACCTGGAGCCGCAGCACCGGGCCCGTCCCCAGCCGCGCGTAGCCCCGCCCCGCCGGTGTCACGGACACCGGTGTCGTGTGCGGCGGGGCGCCGAGCACCCACTCCAGCAGGTCCGGCGCCGCCGGACCCAGCACCACACGGGCGCGCAGATGCTGCCGTACGGCGTCCCCGAGGGCGTCGACGCTGTCGGCGTGTTCGGCGACGACGACCGTGACGTTCGCCGCGCGGCCGTGCCGCAGCGGGATCTGGAGGAGGGAGAGCGGATCGCGGTCGCCATCCGTGACCGCCGCCAGATGACCGAGCAGGGAGGGGCGGTCCAGCAGGATCCACAGCGGGCGCCGGGTGTCGTCCGGCGGCGGATGCCCCGCCTGCCGCGCCTGGTTGACGGCGATCAGCCGCCGTTCCGTCTCCTGCGCGGCCCACTCCAGCCCGGCCAGTGCCCCGGCGAGCGCGCACTCGACCGCGAGGACGCCGTCCCGCCCGGTCAGACAGGCGTACTCGCCGGTGCTGCCGCCCTCGACGATGAGGATGTCGCCGTACTGGAGCGCCTGGAGGGCGATCGAGCGCAGCAGGGTCGAGGTGCCGCTGCCGGGCTGGCCGACGGCCAGCAGATGCGGCTCCGTGGAGCGGACGCCCGTACGCCAGACGACGGGCGGTACGTCGCGCTGCTCCGCCCCGTGGGTGAGCGGGAGCGTGCGCTGGACCTCGGCGGGGTCGGTGAAGCCGAGGACCGTCTCGCCCGGCGCGGTGACGAACCGCTGGGCGGTGATGTCGGTGGGCAGCGGGGCGAGGACGGTGACCGTGAGCCGGTTGCCCTCCTCGTCCCACCCGAAGTGATACTCACGGCCCCGGCCGGACTTGGCCGTGACGAGGTGTTCGACGCGGGCCCGCGCGGTGGGCTCGCCGTCCGTGAAGTAGGCCGGATAGTGGATCACCAGGCGGGTGATCCGGCCCGTGTCGTCGAAGTCGTGCGTGGTCAGCGCCTTCTCCCAGTCGCCGCCGTGGGCGTACATCGGCGCCGGGTCCTCGGCGGCCGAGAAGTACGGGACCAGGGCCTCGTAGAGGGACTGGAGGCGCTGGATCTGGGCGGCGTCCGGGCCGTCGGGCGCCGGTTCCTTCCGTTCCCGTCCCTGCCAGGCCGCCGCCGCCATCAGGGTGATGACGGCGAGCAGCGGGCCGTAGGGGACGAGCGCCACCACCAGGACGAGCGAGGCCACCAGGAAGAGCAGCGGTCCGCGTTTGTCCTTGGGGGTGTCGGCCCATCTGCGCCGCCCGGCTGCCGCCAGCCGGCGCATTCCGCGGGTGAGGGTGATCAGTGGATGGAGGACGTCGGTGGCGCCGTCGGCGGCCGTCCGGGCCAGTTCCCGGCCCCGGGCGAGCTGCGCGCCGCCGTTGCTCAGAATCGTGGGGAGGGGGCGCCGCGCCACTCTTGTCTCCTGACGGTGCGAACGGAAGTCGGGTACGGAAGTCGGGGTGGCGGCGGGGTGCCGCCGGTCGCGTGGAAGCGGGTCCCGCGTGGGGTCGGTCCCTGGGGGCGGGTCCCGCGCGGGGGCGGTCAGAACTTGATGCCGCCCAGCAGGCTCGCGAGGCTCTCGCCGCCCGCCTTGATGCTCGGCGCGATGGCCGTGCTGGCCAGATAGAAGCCGAACAGGGCGGAGATCAGCGCGTGCGACGCCTTCAGTCCGTCCTTGCGGAAGAAGATGAAGACGACGATGCCGAGCAGGACGACGCCGGAGATGGAGAAGATCATGAGGTCTCCTGGTGTGGAGGGGACAGTCACCATGAGTACTTCCAGGCTCACAGGATGTATCCATACGACAAAAGGTGCAAGTGAGTGAAATTCCCCTGTTTTCACTCGGCTGGCGGGGCTGCGGTCACCCCTCTGAGCTGCGCTTTCGCTCTTCCCGGGGCATAGGTGATCATTGGTCGCGGCTATGGGGGCCGCGTACCGGCACAGCCAGTACGCTGGCGATTCACCCGTACGGCGGCACCGCTCGCCGCCGTACGCTTGATGCGGGACGCCCCGGCCGCCCACCCAGCGGCCACCAAGGGCGTCCCTAGGTTCCGTCGTTCCACGCTTGTCTCCGGCGCGTCTCGGCGCGTCCCCTGTTCGTCCCTTGCCCGACCCTTGCTCGACCTTTGAACGTCCCTTGCATGTCCCTTGCATGTCCCTTGTTCGTCCAGCTTGTCCCCACGCTCGCAGTGAGAGGCGGTCCCGCCGATGAGTGAAGCCCCCGACCCCGAGGTCGTGGAGCTGGCCACCAAGATCTTCGATCTGGCCCGGCAGGGCGGGACCGACGCGCTGGTGGCCTATGTGGACGCCGGTGTTCCGGTGAACCTCACCAACGACCGCGGCGACTCCCTGGTGATGCTCGCTGCCTACCACGGCCACGCCGCGACGGTCCGTGCCCTGCTCGCCCGCGGCGGCGAGGCCGACCGGGTGAACGACCGGGGACAGACCCCGCTCGCCGGGGCCGTCTTCAAGGGCGAGCAGGACGTCATCCGGGTCCTGCTGGAAGCCGGAGCGGACCCTTCCGCCGGTACACCGTCGGCCGTCGACACGGCCCGCATGTTCGGCCGCGCCGAGCTGCTGGAACTGTTCGGCGCCACCTGATCCCAACCCCCTGACCAGGCAGAACAGGCTTCTTGGTCGGGTAGTCACGAGAAAACGGGGGAGGCGGTACCTGGCCGCCGGAAATATCGGTCGCGGCAGCGCAAAGCGCCGGGTCATCATGACGTCGTGATTCACGGACGCGATGGCTGGGCAGGTGTTGCCGCACCGCGCGGACCGTGATGCGGTCCGTACGGGCCACCAACGAGAGGCAGAGGAAGATGGCTTACAGCAAGCAGGAAACGGCGGGCGCCCCGACGTGTTGTCACGCGGCCAGGTAGTGCCAGATCTCCGGTTGCGTCGACGCTTGATGTGAGGCTGTTTCCCATGTTCGATCCGGTCATAGCGCCCAGTGGAACGCTGCTCGGCCTGCTCCAGCGGGGCCGCGGCGACGGAACGCTGCACGCGCTCACCGCCCCGCGCCCCGAGGCGCTCGCGGCACTGAACCACTGCGTGCTGCACGACCCCCGCCACGACTGGCAGGTGGAGAACCGCTCCCTCTACTACGCCCGGCTCTATCTCGACCTGGGCGGAGACCTCGACGCCGTCGAGGCCCATCTCTTCGACCCCGAGGACGTCCTGGACACCGAGGAGTGCCGTACCGGGCTCGCCCTCGCCGTCCTCGGCCACCTCGCCTCCTACGGCCGCCGTGACGCGCTGCTGCTGCTGCGCCGCTACGCCGCCACGGGCAGCAACTGGGCCTGGGCCCTGGACGAACTCGCGCTGCGCGACGACGACACCGGGCTGCGCGCCCTGGCCGAACCCGTCCTCGCCCGCTTCCCCGCCGACCCGGAGGGCGACGCCGCGCTCGCCGCCGCCGTACGCGACGCCTTCGAACCCCGGCCCTGGCGGTTGTGGGCGGAGGACCCCAGGGAGGCCGTCGCCACGCGCGTGCGGGCCGCCCAGGAGACCGGCTGCTTCGACCGCTGGCAACGGCAGATGCGGCCCACAGGACCCCGCCCCGGCTGGAGCGTGGCCGCCGTCCTCGAATGGGCCCAGCAGGGCGTGGAGCGCGGCGCGGCCCTCCATGTGCCCGCCGCCCGCTGCCTGACCGCCGTCGCCGGACCCGAGGACCGGCCCGAGATCCTGGCCGCCGCCCGGGACGGCGCCGAGGGCGCCCGCTGCACGGCCCTGCGCTATCTCGCCGACGGCAACGACCCCGACGCGCTCGCCCTGATCGAGGCCGCCGTGGCCACCGGTCCGACGCCGGTCGTGGAGGCCGCCGTCGACGCCTTCGAACGTATGCGCAGCGTGGCCGCCGTCGACCGCGCCCGAGGCTGGGCCCGGCGGCCCGATCCGCTCGGCGCCGCCGCCGGACGGATGCTCGCCTGCCGGGGCGGCACCCGCGACCGCGACCTGGTCCTCGGCGCCCTGCGCGAGGCCGTCCGGGGCGAGGGCCCCGACGCCGCCACCCTGTGGACGCTGGTCGACGGCACCGGACGGCTGGGAATCGTCTGCGCGGCGCCGGTTTTGCGCCATGTCTACCGGGAGACCGCCTCGTCCCACCTACGGGGCCGCGCCGCCCGCGCGCTCGCCGCCACCGACCCGTCCTTCGCCGCCGGGTTCGCCGTCGAGTGCCTGTGGGACTGCGAGGAGACCACCCGCGAGGTCGCCGCCCGGCACGCCGAGACCGGGGACAACCGTGTCGTGGACCGACTGCGCCGACTCGCCGCCGATCCCGCCGAGGAAACCGAGGTCCAGACCGCCGTACGCAGCAGGATCGGCCCCGAGGGCCCCGCGTGAACGGCCCCGCCGCCACCCCCTGCACGGCTTGCGCGGACACGGCACCATGAGCGGCTTACGTACGGTTCCGCGCCGACTCGCGCCCGCCGGGTGAACAAGGGATGACCCGCGGGCCAGGCGCCTATGACCGGCGTCTGGCCCGCGCGGGTGCGCAGCGCAACGCTCATGGGACGTTCCTCGTCCGGAAAGATCCACGTTGACGCGGCCACGTCCGACCCGGCGACAACACCCGTATGCGTGTCGTCATCGTGACCGAATCCTTTCCCCCCGATGTGAACGGCGTGGCCCATTGCGCGCTCCAGACCGCCCGACACCTCGTCGACCGCGGTCACACTCCGCTCGTCGTCGCACCGGCCACCGCCGCCGGACCGGGAGCCGACGCCCAGGCGCCGTGCCCCGTGGTCCGCATCCCGTCCCTTCCGCTCCCGGGCTACCCCCAGGTCCGCGTCGCCCTCCCCAGCCGACGCGTCACCGCCGCGATCACCGAGCACCGCGCGGACATCGTCCACCTGGCCAGCCCCTTCGTCCTCGGTGTGCGCGGCATGTCCGCCGCCGCCCGCCTCGGCCTGCCCGCCGTCGCCGTCTACCAGACGGACCTGGCCGGGTACGCCCGCACCTATGTGCACGCCGGCGAAGGCGCCGCCTGGCGCCGCATCCGCTCCGTGCACACCGCCGCCGACCGCACGCTGGCGCCCTCCAGCGCCGCCCAGCACGATCTGGAGTCGCACGGCGTGCCCCGCGTCCGGCTCTGGGCCCGCGGAGTCGACACCGTCCGCTTCCGCCCCGAACTGCGCGACGAGGGGCTGCGCCGCGAACTCGCCCCGAACGGCGAACTGATCGTCGGCTACGTCGGTCGGCTCGCCCCCGAGAAGCAGGTCGAACTGCTCTCCGGGGTCTGCGCCCTGCCCGGCGTCCGGGTGGTCGTGGTCGGGGACGGGCCCAGCCTGCCGCAGCTCGAACAGGCGCTTCCGGGCGCCGTGTTCCTCGGCCGCCGTACCGGCGACGACCTCGCGCGGATCTTCGCCTCGTTCGACGTCTTCGCCCACACCGGGCCCTTCGAGACGTTCTGCCAGACCGTGCAGGAGGCCATGGCCAGCGGGGTTCCCGTGGTCGCGCCCGCCGCCGGTGGCCCGCTCGACCTGGTGGACCACGGCCGGACCGGGTTCCTGGTGCCGCCCCGCGACGCCGACGCCGTCCGGGACGCCGTCCGGGCGCTGGCCGTCGATCCGGCGCTACGGGCGTCCTTCGGCGCCACCGCGCGGGTCACGGTCGAGGGCCGGACCTGGGCCGCGATCGGGGACCAGCTCATCGGGCACTACGAGGACGTCCTCGCCGCGCGGAAGGCGGTGCTGGCGGCATGAGCGGTGGGGTGCGTGGGGGTGAGGAGGCTTCCGGGGCGGGGGGTACCGGTGGGCTTCTGAGTGGTGCTGGAGGAGCTGGAGGGTTTGATGTTTCCGGCTCGTCGGGGAGTGCTGCCGGGGGTTCTGGTCCGTCTGAGGGGGATGAGGTTCTTGGTGTCTCCGATGCCTTCGGTGCTTCCGGTGCTTCCGGTGCTTCCGGTGCTTTTGGGATGTCCGGTGTCTCCGGGGTGACTGGTGCCTTTGGGGTGCCCGGGGCCTTTGGGGTGTCCGGAGCCCTCTGTTCGGCCGATGCGTCTGCGGACGGGGTCGGCGAGTCGGGTCGGCCGCTGCGGATCGTCCGGCTGGCGAACTTCGTCGCCCCCGCCTCCGGCGGACTGCGCACCGCGCTGCGGGAACTCGGCCGGGGCTTCAAGGCCGCCGGGCACGAGCCGGTGCTCATCGTGCCCGGCGAGCGGCACACCGACCGGGAGACCGAGCAGGGCCGGGTCATCACCCTGCCCGGCCCGGTGCTGCCCGGCACCGGCGGCTACCGGGTCCTGCTCGACAAGCGCCGGGTCGCCCGGCTCCTGGAGGACCTCGGCCCGGACCGGCTGGAGGTGTCCGACCGTACGACCCTGCGCTGGACCGGCACATGGGCCCGGCGCGCGCGGGTGCCCGCCGTGATGGTCTCCCATGAGACCGCCGACGGTGTCCTGCGCACCTGGGGGTTGCCCGAGGGCCTGTCCCGGCGCGCCGCCGACGCGCTGAACGTCCGCACGGCCCACACCTACGCGCGGGTCGTGTGCACCACCGAGTTCGCCGAGCGCGAGTTCGTCCGGATCGGCGCCCGCAACGTCGTACGCGCCCCCCTGGGCGTCGACCTCATGGAGCGCCACCCCGCGCTTCGGGCGCCCGCCCTGCGAGCGCGTTACGCGCGCCAGGACGAGGTGCTGCTCGCCCTGTGCTCCCGTCTGTCGGTCGAGAAGCGGCCCGGCACGGCGCTGGACGCCCTGGAGGCGCTGCGGCGGCGCGGAGTGCGGGCGGTGCTCGTGGTCGCCGGGGACGGCCCGCTGCGGGCCCGGCTCGAACAGCGGGCCGCCGAGCGCTCGCTGCCGGTGACCTTCCTCGGCCACCTCTCCGACCGTCCGCTGCTGGGCGCCCTCCAGGCCACCGCCGATGTGTGCCTGGCCCCCGGACCGGCCGAGACCTTCGGACTGGCCGCGCTGGAGGCCATGGCCTGCGGCACGCCGGTCGCGGTCAGCGCGTCCTCCGCGCTGCCGGAGGTCGTCGGCTCCGCCGGGGCCGTCGCCGCCGACACCGGGGAGGCGTTCGCCGACGCCGTCACCCTGCTCCTGGAGCGCTCCGAGCCGGGGCGGCGGGAAGCGGCGCGCGCACGGGCCGAGTGCTTCGGCTGGGGCACCGCGGTGGAGTCCTTCCTCGCCGCGCACGACGCCGCCGTACGCGCGCCGCGCGGGTCCTGGCTGCCGGGAGGCGTGGCATGAGACCCGCGCGTTTCGTGGCGCTCGGCGACTCGCTCACCGAGGGGGTGGGCGACCCCACGGGGAAGGGCTGGCGCGGCTGGGCCGCGCTGCTCGCGGGCGGACTCGTCGAACGCCCCGCCGACTTCACCAACCTCGCCGCCAGCGGGGCACAGACCAGGGATGTCCTGGAGACCCAGCTGCCCGCCGCGCTGGCACTGCGGCCGGACGTGGCGTCCGTCGTCGTCGGCGTCAACGACACCCTGCGCGCCACGTTCGACATACGGGCGGTGGCCGCCCGGCTGGACACCGTGTACGCGGCGTTCACCGAGCGCGGCACCACGGTGCTCACGGTGTGTCTGCCCGACCCCGGCACGATGATGGGACTCCCGGGCGTGTTGGCCGACCCGCTGGCCCGCCGCCAGCGGGCCGTGAACACCGTCGTCCACGCCCTGTCGGAGCGCTATGGGGCGGTCCATCTGCACGCCGCCGAGGACGACTGGACGACGGACCGCGCGATGTGGAGCGCCGACCGGATGCATCCCAGCGAGCGCGGGCACCGGCAGCTCGCGCTGCGCTCGCACGCCCTGCTGACGGCGGCGGGCGTACGGATGGGCGGGCCGCCTCCGACCGCCGCACCGGAGTTCCCGGCGCCCACCCGCGCGGCCGGCCTGTGGTGGCTCGCCACGGCCGGGACGGCGTGGGTGGTGCGGCGCTGCGGGGATCTGCTGCCGCAGCTCCTGCGGCTCGCCGTGGACGAAGTGCGGCACCGGGCCCGGGGGACCAGCGCGCGGCTGGACCTGCGGGCCTCACAGGCGTGCGCCGCCGCGCTGGCCTCGCTGCCGTTGGTGGGGGACGCGGCGGAGCCGGAGGCGGCGTGAAGGGCGCTGAGGGTGACGGCGTGGCGTCGGCCTCGGCTGGAGGTCACTAGCGGCTCTTGTGCCCCGCCCGTACGAACCGGACCGGTGTTCCCGGCCGGGCCTGGGCCGTCGCCGGGAGGTCCGCCACCGTGACCACCGCGATCACGGGGTAGCCGCCGGTGGTCGGGTGGTCGGCCAGGAAGACGACGGGGCGGCCGTCCGGAGGGACCTGGACTGCGCCCAGGACCAGCCCTTCGCTGGGCAGTTCACCGGGGACGGCCCGCTCCAGGGCGGGCCCCTCCGTACGCAGTCCGATGCGGTTGCTCGCGGCGGCCACGCGGTACGCGCGCGTGGTGAGGGTGCGCACGGCGTGTCGCGTGAACCAGTCGTCGCGCGGGCCGAGGGCGACCCGCAGGATCAGCTCGGCCGGTGGCCCCGGCTGGGGAGCCGTGTCCACGCGGGCGGGCGGACCGGTCACCGGTCCCAGGGGCAGGACCGTGCCGTCCGTCAGGGGCGGCGGCCCGAGGCCGGAGAGCAGATCGGTGGAGCGGCTGCCGAGGACCGGCTCCACGGCGATGCCACCGGAGACGGCGACATAGCCGCGGACGCCCGCGACGGCCGGGCCGACATCCAGCAGCGCCCCGGCGGGAACACGTACGGGGGCTCCCCAGGGCACCGGACGGCCGTCCACGGTGACGGGGCCGGGGGCGCCGCCGACCGCCGCGACGAGCGGCGAACGCGGGCGCAGCGCACAGCCGGTGAGGGTCGTCTCCAGGACGGCCGCGTCGACGGGGTTGCCCACGAGACGGTTGACCAGGGCCGCCGCGGGGGCGTCGAGCGCGCCTGAGTGCGGGACGCCCAGGTGTGCGTGTCCGGGGCGGCCCAGGTCTTGGACCGTGGTGAGCGCGCCCGCGCGGACGACGGCGAGTGCGCGGTCCGTCATAGGGTGGCTCCGGTGGCTCCGGTGGCTCCGGTGGCTCCGGTGGCTCCGGTGGCTCCGAAGGGTCTGAGGGGCATGTGGGGCTCGTCGGGTGTGGCGCCTCGGGCAGTACCAGCGGCGCCAGCGGCCTCAACGGCACCAGCAACCTCAGCGGCCCCGGCGGCCCCAGCAACCCCTACGCCCCCGTCCCCGTCCCCCTCCCCCCGGACCACGAACCGCACCCGCGTGCCTGGCGAGAGCAGCGCCGCCGGTTCCCGCGCCGGGTCCCACAGCACGGCGTCCGTCGTACCGATGAGCTGCCAGCCGCCCGGCGAGGAACGCGGGTAGACGCCCGTGTAGGGCCCCGCCAGGGCGACCGACCCCGCCGGGACGGCCGTGCGCGGAGTGGTCCGGCGCGGTGTGTCGTAGCGGGCGGGGAGACCGGTCAGGTAGCCGAAGCCGGGGGCGAAGCCGCAGAAGGCGACGCGGAACTCGGTCCCCGCGTGGATACGGGCCACGTCGTCAGGTGCGACGCCCCAGTGCGCGGCGACATCTGCGAGGTCGGGGCCGTCGTAGCGCACCGGCACCTCGACGGTCTCCCCGGTGCGCGGGGGAGTGGGCGGCAGGACCGTCCCGGCCAGTTCGGCGGCCAGCCGCGCCGGGTCGGTGAGCCCGTCCAGGAGGACCGTCCGCGCGGCGGGCACGATCTCCCGCACCGTCAGGGAGCCCGCCGCGCGGCGCCGGACCAGCTCCGCGTGCAGGGCCTGCGCCTCCTCGCCGCTGCCGACCTCGACGAGCAGCGCGTCCGCGCCGACCGGCAGCGCCCTCATGTGCCCGCCTCCCCTCGCGCCTTCATGTGTACGCCTCCGCGTACACGCTTCCCATGCGCCCGGTTCCGGACGCCTTTCCCCTGCGCCCGGCTGTCGACGCGGTGACCCGCCTCCTCATCCGAACGCCTCGACCCGTATCCCGGACTCCTCCAGGCGCTGCCGCACCCGGCGGGCCAGTTCGACGGCGCCGGGCGTGTCGCCGTGCAGGCACAGGGAGCGTGCCCGCACCTCGACGGTGGCCCCGTCGTGTGCGACGACCGTCCCGGTCCGCGCCAGACCCACCGAACGCTCCACCACGGTCTCCGGGTCGGTGACCAGGGCGCCGTCCTGACCGCGCGGCACGAGCGTGCCCCGCGCGGTGTAGGCGCGGTCCGCGAACGCCTCGGTGACGGTCGGGAGCCCGGCTTCGGCGGCCAGGGCGAGGAGCCGGGAGCCCGGGAGGCCGAGCAGCGGGAGGCGCGGCGCCGACGGACCGTCGGCGGGCAGCGCGGGGCCGCTCGCGAGGAGCACACCGTCGATCACCGCGGCGGCCTGCTCCTCGTCGTGCACGACCCGGTTGTAGAGCGCCCCGTGCGGTTTGACGTAGGCCACACGGGAACCGGCGGCACGCGCGAACACCTCCAGGGCGCCTATCTGGTACGCCACTTCGGCGGCGAGTTCGGCGGGCGGCACGTCCATGGCGCGCCGCCCGAAACCGGCCAGGTCCCGGTAGGAGACCTGGGCGCCGATCGTCACCCCGCGCGCGGTGGCCTGTTCGCAGACCCGGCGCATGGTCGCCGCGTCCCCGGCGTGGAAGCCACATGCCACGTTGGCGCTGGTGACGACCGACAGCAACTGCTCGTCATCGGTCAGCCGCCAGCGGCCGAAGCCCTCGCCCAGGTCGGCGTTCAGATCGATGGCTGTCACGGTCATGCTGTGCTCGTCGCTCCCTTCGGATCGGGTAGGGGCCGCCGGGTCGGTCCGGACGGTCCCGATAGGGCGGGCCTGGCGGGGAGGGCCTGGGGAACGCGGCCTGGCGGGGAGGGCCCCAGGCGCCGGGTCCCACAAGCACCGGCCCTGAACCGCCGGGTCCCACAGCACCGGCTTCGAACCGCCGGGTCCCACAGCACCGGCCCCCAACCGCCGGACGGTCGATCCACCGGGTCCCGCATCGCGTGCTGGCCGATCCGCCCGGTGGCCGACACGCCGAGCCCTCCCCTCTCATGCCACTCGATACTGCTCGTCCCGCGCGTCGGTCAGGAACATCTGTCCCGGCGCGTGGGTGAGGGCGAAGGGCGGGCACGAGGCCATCACCGCCGCCTGCGGTGTGACCCCGCACGCCCAGAACACGGGGATGTCGTCGGGCTCGGCGGCGACCGGCTCGCCGAAGTCGGGCCGGGCGAGGTCCTCGATGCCCAGTACGGAGGGGTCGCCGCAGTGCACGGGGCCGCCGTGCACCGCCGGGAGCAGACTGCTCTCCCGGATCGCCGCCGACAGCCGCTCCGGCGGCACCGGACGCATCGACACCACCAGGGGCCCGCGCAGCCGACCCGCCGGACGGCACTCCCGCGCGGTCACGTACATCGGCACATTGCGCCCCTGTTCGACATGGCGGATCGGTACCCCGGCGGCGGACAGCGCCCACTCGAAGGTGAAGCTGCATCCGATCAGGAACGTCACCAGATCGTCCCGCCAGTGCCCGACGACATCCGTCGGCTCGGCCACCAACTCGCCGTCCTGCCAGATCCGGTAGCGCGGCAGATCGGTGCGCAGATCCGCGCCCGGAGCCAGCACCGTGGCGTAGGACCCCGCGTCCGTCACGTCCAGGACGGGACACGGCTTCGGGTTGCGCTGGCAGAACAGCAGCATGTCGTAGGCCCAGTCCGCCGGCACCGCGATCATGTTGACCTGGGTGTGCCCGGCCGCGACCCCGGCCGTGGGCCCCGACACGCCCGAACGGAACCGGGCGCGCGCCGTCTTCGGGCTCCATGTGTGCGCACGCGGATGGACGAGGGTCAGGGGACGGTCCACGGGGCGGTCGATCTGGCGCGGCCTGTCCATCCGGCGCTCCTCCTGGGAGCCGCCGTCATGGTCGTCGCCGGGGCCGTTCCCCAGAGGAGCCCGCCCGCGCCCCGCGAAGTGGGGGCGGCCGTCGCGGCGTTCATGCGTTCCGTTCACACCAGTTCCTTCCCCCGGGTCTCCGGCAGCCCCAGCAGGGCGAGTGCCGCGAGACCGTATCCGATCGCGCCGAAGACCAGCGCACCGCCCACGCCCCAGCTCTCCGCCAGGAAGCCGACCGCCGTCGGGAACACGGCCCCCACCGCGCGGCCCGTGTTGTAGGTGAAGCCCTGCCCGGTGCCGCGTACGGCCGTCGGGTACAGCTCGCTCAGGAAGGACCCGAAGCCGCTGAAGATGGCCGACATGCAGAACCCGAGGGGGAAACCGAGCACCAGGACCAGGGTGTTGGCGCCGCTCGGGATGTTCGTGTACGCCAGGACGCAGACCGCCGACAGCAGCGCGAACAGCCAGATGTTGCGCCGCCGGCCCAGCCGGTCGGTGAGATAACCGCCGGTCAGATAGCCGAGGAAGGCCCCGGAGATCAGGAACGTCAGATAGCCGCCGGTGCCCACGACCGACAGGTCGCGCTCGGTCTTGAGATAGGTCGGGACCCAGGTCGCCAGCGTGTAGTAGCCGCCCTGGACGCCCGTCGACAGCAGCACGGCGAAGAGTGTGGTGCGCCGCAGACCGGGCTGGAAGATGGCTGAGAAGGACCCCGTGAAGGAGCCCGCGCGGGCGCTCTTCTCCCGTACGGCGGCGGCCTCGGGCGCGTCCTGGACACTGCGCCGCATCCAGACGACCAGCAAGGCGGGCAGGGCGCCGGTCCAGAACATCACCCGCCAGGCCAGATCGTCGTCCATGACGGAGAAGATCACCGTGTAGACGATCACGGCCAGGGCCCAGCCGACCGCCCAGGAACTCTGGATCCACCCCAGGGTCCGCCCCCGGTGCTTGGCGCTCGCGTACTCGGCGACCAGGATCGCGCCGACCGCCCACTCGCCGCCGAAGCCCAGCCCCTGGAGGGCGCGGAACACCAGCAGCGTCTCGTAGTTGGGCGCGAAGCCGCAGGCCACGGTGAAGACGGCGTAGGTGATGACGGTGATCATCAGGGCCTTGACCCGGCCGATCCGGTCCGCCAGGACGCCCGCGAGGGCGCCGCCGATCGCCGACACCACCAGGGTGACCGTGGTGAACAGCCCGGTCTGCCCGCTGTCCAGACCGAAGTAGGCGGCCAGCGCCACCATGCTCAGCGGCAGTGTGAAGTAGTCGTACGAGTCCAGCGCGTAGCCGCCGAAGGCGCCCGCGAAGGCGCGGCGGCCCCGGGGACCGAGGGCGCGCAGCCAGCCGAACGGGCCGTCGTCGCCGGGTCGCCCGCCGGGCGTGGCGGCGGTGCCGGGGGTCAGGGCCGGTGAGGGCGGAGGGGTCGTGCTCATGTGCACCTCGCAGAGGGAGGACGGGAGGGTGCCGGGTGATGAGCAGTGCCGTGCGGGAGCGGGGCGCCGCGCCCGGGGCGGGGCGGTGCCCTTCGCAGCAAGGTAGAGGATCGTTGAACGATCCTTCAATACCCACGTTGTTTCGTTCTGTCATCTGCGATTGAATTCCGGGCATGGCAGAGCAGCTGACGGGACTGGCCGACGACCGCGCGCTCCTCGGGCGCACCAGCACCGCGGAACGGGTCTCGGACATCCTCAGAAGCCGGATCGCCGAAGGCTTCTTCCCGCCCGGCACCCGGCTCTCCGAGGACGGCATCGGTGGCGCGCTGGGGGTCTCCCGCAACACCCTGCGCGAGGCGTTCCGCCTGCTCACCCATGAGCGCCTCCTGGTCCACGAGCTGAACCGGGGCGTCTTCGTCCGGGTCCTGACCGTCGAGGACGTCGAGGACATCTACCGCACCCGCCGCCTCGTGGAGTGCGCCGTGGTCCGTGGCCTCGGCGACCCGCCGTACGACGTCACCGGGCTCGCCGACGCCGTCACCGAGGGGCGCCGGTCCGCGCGGGACGGCGACTGGAAGGGTCTGGGCACCGCCAACATCCACTTCCACCGCGAACTGGTCTCCCTCGCGGGCAGTGAACGCACCGACGAGCTCATGCGCAGCGTCTTCGCCGAACTGCGGCTCGCCTTCCACGTGGTGGACGACCCGCGCGCCCTGCACGAGCCGTACCTCGCCCGGAACCGGCAGATCCTGGAGACCCTGGAGGCGGGCGACCGCGACGCGGCCGAGCGGCTGCTCGCCGGGTATCTGGAGGACTCCTTGGAGCGGGTGGTGGAGGTCTATCGGCGACGGGTGGCGGGAACGCCGTAGTCTGCCCGACCTGCCTTCAAGTGGCTGGAACGCGATAGTTGGTCTGGCTTGATCTCAAGTAAGTGGAATGTCATTGTCCGCCTGGTCTGCTCCAGGGTGGCCGAACGCCGTGGTGCACCCGGCCTGCGTCAAAGTGGACGGAACGCCGTAATTCATCCGGTTCGCCCTTGGATAGCCGGAATATTGCCATTTGTATGGCCTGTCACCGGGCCCCCGTTGCCCGGTTGGCGCCGCCTCCGCCCGGCCCGCCTCACGACCCCGCCACCTCCGGAACCCCCGCGGCGCCGTCATTTCGGTCGTTGTCAGACCCAGCGCCTAATCTGTGCATCGTGACTTCACCCGCGACACCGGACACCGCTCCGCCGCAGCTCAGCCCCGGGCCGCGGCCCGCCGTCGGCCCCGCGGCCGACGAGGGCCTGGCCCGTCGGCTGCGCGCCCTCGCCTGCACCGCCCCGCTGCACGACCTGGACGCGCGCAAGGCCAACCTCGCCGGTGAGTACACGGTGTACGGCATGGCGGAGGTCGCCCTCGCGGCCATCGACCTCGTCACGCTCACGATGGACTTCGACACCGGTGCCGACCACGACCAGGTGGTCGCCCGGCTGATCCCCCGTATCGCCGCCCAGGCCCCCCGTCGCCCGGTCACCGAGCACGAGCGCGTGGCGCGCTGGGTGCTGGAGAACCTGATCAACGTCGGCAGCGTGGACCGCGGTTTCCGCGCCGTCTACGGCACGTTCGCCCCGGACGGCACCTATGTCCGCCGCGACTACGACTTCAAGCTGATCGAGGAGGTCCCCGGACCCGGCGGCAGCGTCTACCTCAGGACGACGGACGAGGCGGTCAACGTCCTGGTCGGCGCCCTCGACACCGACGTCACCAGCGCCCAGATCGCCGCCGAGGTCAAGCTGGAGGTGCTGATCAACCGCGGGCGGCTCGCCGACGCCCAGCTCGCCGCCGAGCAGGCCCGCTACCGCACCGTGCAGTACTCCGAGTCGCTGCGCCGCGCCCTGGAGGCCACCCGGCGCAATGTCCGCGCGGTGGACTGGCTCACCGCCGTCCCCGACATGATCGCCGAGGCCCTCGACCACGTGGCCGACCGCTACCGCCACGAGAACGCGATCCTGACCAACATCCGCCGCGCCCGCGACGAGTCCGAGGACCCCGAGCAGAAGCGCCGCGCGGCCGAGCTGGTCGACATCGTCAAGGACTGCATCCGCCGCCACACCCAACTCCAGTCCCGTCTGCTGGAGGCCGGACCTCTGTTCCGCGCCGAGCAGGACCGCCAGGCGTTCGCCGCCCCCGCGCCCAGCGCCGGGATCGACCTCTACGGCCAGCTCGTCGCCCCGGTCCTCCCCCTGCCCCTGGACAGCGCCGTACGGGTCACGGACGCGTTCTTCCGGCGCGGCACGGGGCTGCGCACGCCGGTCTCCGTGCGCGTCGCCGACCTGGTCGACCTCCTGTTCACCCCGCCCGTGGAGCGCGAGCACCTGGGCGCCGAGATGCCCGAGCCCGACCTGATCGCCACCCCGGACGACAGCCGGTTCAGCGACGAACAGCTCGCGGCGGCGACCGAACTGCTGGACCTGCCGGCCGACGCCCCGCGCCGCCTGTCCGGGCTGCTCGCCGAGGCCCGGCGCACCGACCCCGAACTGCCCTACCTGGTGGCGCTGATGGCCGTCCACGCGGCCAGCCCGGCCGTCGGCACGGCGTATCGGCAGGGCGAGGAGAAGCTCCTCTTCGCGGTGGACGACGGCACCGAGCTGGACGACATCGAGTTCGGCGGCGCCGATCTGATCGTTGGCACGGCCCTGCTGGACGCCGCCGGGATGGCCGCCGACCGGACGGAGGCCGCGTGACGAAGCCACCGCCGGGCGCCCGCGCCCCGCTGACGGCCGGGCCCGCCGCTGCCCACGCCTCCTTGACGGCCGGGCACCCCGCTGCCCGCGCCCACCTGACGCCCGGGTCGGCCGCCCACGCCCGCGCCCCGCTGACGGTCGGGCCCGCCGCCCACGCCCGCGCCACCACCGTCGACGCCCCCGCCACCGCTGCCCCACCGTCCGCCGACCAGCACCGAGAGGAGCCCCGACCGTGAGCGAGTACGTCGACCGGAGCGAGCCGGACAGCGACGACGGCCCCTGGACCGGCGCCACCGCGCCCCACCCCACGGCGCCCCACACCGTGGCGACCCACGCCACGGCACCCCACACCGCCGCCCACCCCACCGCCGCCACCCCCGCGACCCCCACCCCCGTCACCCCCGCCGACGCCGCCGACGCCGCCCGGCTCGTGGCGTTCGGACTCCAGCCCAAGGTCCAGCCCGCCCGCGACCAGGAGTACGCGGAACTGCTGCGCCGCTACCGCGACGACCCGCCCTTCGCCCGGCTCGCGGACGCCGTCGCCACCGGCCTCGGACTGGTCGTGCTGGAGGTGTCCCCGCGCGCGGGCATGGCCGTGACGGCAGCCGAGGACTCGCTCTTCGCGGTCCGCATGGGCGACTACGCGCGCCGCGCGTCCGCCGACTCGGGCGACCGCTTCCTGCACGGCCTGGCCCATCTCGCCGTCGCCGCCCTGGCGTTCCCCCGCCCCGAGGACCTCGCCGACGACGCCTACATCGGCCGGGTCTCCGTCAACGGCGTCGACGCCTTCGTACGGCAGGCGTGCCGCCGTCTGGAGGAGCGCGCGGAGGAGACCGGCGAGAACACCGACCCGGCCACGGACGCGCCCGGCCTGGAGGCGGCCTGGCGGATCTGGGCCAGACGCAGCGCCACCGGGGCCACCAAGGACGCCCGCCGCCTCGCCGGTTCGACCACCGGCATCATCGGCAAGGCCGTCGCCTTCCTCACCGACTCCGGCTTCCTCCAGCGCACCGGCGACGACCACGGCGGCACGTACCGCACCACCGCCCGCTACCAGTTGCAGGTCCGTGACATGGCGGGCGGCGCGGCCATGGCCGAACTCCTCGACCTGGGCGTGGTCCCGGTCGCGGACGGCACGCCCACCCTGCTGCCCGCCCAGCCCGGCGACGACCTGGAGCTGGTGGCCGACGCCGGACTGCCCTTCCACTCCGCCCCCTGAACCCCGTACCGCCCCCCACCTGATCCACCCGTCAGCTTCCTCGAACTGACACTGACGACGATTCACGAGAGTCCGCCATGTACGAGCTGTCCCGGGTCCGCCTCTACTCCATCGGGCCGGCCGGTGCGCGTTACGCCGACACCGTGCTGGACCTGCGCGGAGTGGGTGCCGTGGTGCCCGATCCCGCGCCCACCCAGGCGGAGTTCTTCCAGGACGAGCCGTCCGGCCCGCCGCGCCGCCCCGCGCCCGCCGGGGTGCTCTTCCTGGAGAACGGCGGCGGCAAGTCCGTCCTGCTGAAGCTGATCTTCTCCGTGATGCTCCCGGGCCACCGCAACACGCTCGGCGGCGCCAGCTCCGGCGTGCTGCGCAAGTTCCTGCTCGCCGACGACTGCGGCCATGTGGCGCTGGAGTGGCAGCATGTGCAGACCGGTGAGTGCGTGGTCGTCGGCAAGGTCAGCGAGTGGCGCGGTCGCCAGGTCTCCAACGACCCGCGCAAGTTCGCCGAGGCGTGGTACTCGCTGCGCCCCGGCCCCGGGCTCACGCTGGACAACCTGCCGGTCGCCGAGGCCACCGCCGTACGCCCGCCCGTGGAGGGCGCCTCGGGCGCCCAGGGCCGCCGCCGCACCATGAAGGGCTTCCGGGACGCCCTCACCGAGGCCGGGAAGGCGTACCCGCATCTGGAGGTGCACTGGGAGGAGATCCACGACCGCTGGATCGAGCACCTCGGCGACCTCGGGCTCGACCCGGAACTCTTCCGCTACCAGCGGGAGATGAACGCCGACGAGGGCGAGGCCGCCGGACTCTTCGCCGTCAAGAAGGACTCCGACTTCACCGATCTGCTGCTCCGCGCGGTCACCGACACCCGGGACACCGACGGACTCGCCGACCTGGTCGGCGGTTTCGGCAACAAGCTGGGCCGCCGCGCCGAGCTGATCGCCGAACGCGACTTCACCGCCGGGTCCGTCGACCTCCTCGGCCGGATCGTGGAGGCCGCCCAGGTCCGCTCCCGCACCCGGGAGATCCACACCGCCGCCGAGCGCCGTACGCGCACCCTGGCCCGGCGGCTGTCCGCGCGGGGCGCCCAGGAGCGGGTCCGGGCCGCCGACCTCGCCCAGCGGGTCACGGCCGCCGCCCACGCCGTCACCCACGCCGAGAGCGCACGCGAGCGCAGCGCCCTGATCACCGCCGAACTCGCCTACCGGCACGCCTCCCTGGCGCTGGCCGGCGCCGAGAAGTCCGCCGCCGCCCAGAAGCGCGAACTCGCCGACGCGCGCACCCTGCACGCCGCCTGGCAGGCCGCCGAAGCCGTCCTCAGGCACCGCGCCGCCGCCGACCGTGTCGCGCGGGTCACCGCCGCCATCCAGGAGGCCGAACGCGACGCGGCCCCCGCCCTCGCCGCCCGGACCAGGGCCGCCGTGGACCTCGTACGGGCCCTGCACGCGGCGGTGGAAGGCGCCGAGGGCGTCGCCAACGAGGGGGAGGAGCGCTCCGCGGCCCTCCAGGAGGCGGGGGAGGCCGCGCACCGGGACGCCACCGCCGCGGCGACCGACGCGCAGCGCGCCCGCAGCGAGGCCGGGCATCTGCGCCAGCGGCTCACCGAGGTCGAGCAGGAGACCGCGGAGGCGGTCCGCGCGGGCTGGCTCGATGACAGCGCCCCCGACGCCGACCCGGCCCGCGCGGCGCTCGCCGCCAGCGACGCCGAGAAGTCGGCCGTCGCCGCCTGGGACGGCACACGCGAGGCGTCCCGCCGGGCGGCCGAGCAGGCGCGCGAGACGGCGTCCGCCGAGTCCCGCGCCGAGCTGACCGCCGCCCGCGCGGCGGACGCCGCCTCGGCGGCGGAGCGGTCCTACGAGGCCGAGCGGCGGCTCGCCGAGTCGCTGGCGGCGGAGGAGCGGCTGACAGAGCTGCTGGGACTGCCCGGGGCGGTGACCGGCGGGACGGGAGTGGTACCGGGCCCCCGCGCGGGCACCGCCGCCCCGATCGGAACCAACCGGTCCGCTCCCCACGCGCAGACGGACGACGAAACGGATGCGACCACCCCGGGCACCCGCCCGAGCGCCTCCCTAGGGACCCCGTCCCGCCAAGGCGCCCCCCTCACCGCCGAGGAACTCGACCGCTTCGCCGACGAGTTGCGCACCCTGCTCGACGACGCCGTGTCCGGCGCCGAACGGCAGCTGTTCGACCTGCGCACCGCCGCCGCCGACGACTCCCGCATCCTCGGCGCCCTGGGCGACGGCGGACTGCTGCCGCCCGGCCCCGACGTCCTGGCCACCGTCGAGTACCTTGGCGAGCACGGCATCCCCGCGCTGCCCGGCTGGCGCTATCTCGCCCAGGCCGTCGACCCCGCCGACCACGCCCGCGTCCTGTCCGCCCGGCCCGAGCTGGTCGACGGCGTGATCATCACCGACCCGGCGTCCCACGCCCGCGCCCGCGAGACCCTCGCCGAGGCCGCGCTGCTGCCCCGCTCCACCGTGGCCGTCGGCACCGCCGCCGCGCTGCTCGCCCCGACGCCCCCGGACCCGCACGGGGACGACGGCGGCGAACCGGGCGTGTTCCTCGTCCCGCCCAACCCCGCCATGCACGACGAACACGCCGCCGACGAGGAGCGGCAGGCACTGCGCGCGCGGGCCACCGCCCGTGACGAGGACATCCGCACCCTCGCCGCCCGGCTCGGCAAGGACCGCGAACTGGCCGCCCGGCTGGCGTCCTGGCGCACCGGCTGCCCCACCGGGCGGCTCACCGAGCTGGCGCGGGCCGCCGTCGAGGCGCGCGCCTTCGCCGAGGAGGCCGAGACCGAGCTGGCCGAGGCCCGCACCGCGCGGGCGGAGGCCGAGGAGGCCGCCGCCGAGGCCGCCCAGGTCCGTGACGAACGGCAGGAGGCCGCCCAGAAGGCCCGCAGGGCCGCCGACGCCCTCGCCGGACTCGCCTTCCGGCTCCGCGAACGCGCCGGCTGGCAGGTCAAGCTGCGTGAACTCGCCGACGAGGCCACCGAGTCCGAGGCCCGCGCCCAGAGCTGCCTGGACCGCGCGCGGGCCGCCGACGAGGACCGCCGCGCCGCCCAGCGCGCCGCCGACGACGCCCGCCGCACCGCGCGGGCCCTGCGCGCCGAGCGCGCCGAGATCGCGGGCGCCCCCGACGACGTACCCGAGGCGGACGGCGACACGCCCGAGGGTGCGCTGCCCGCGCTGCGTGAGGCGTACAGGGCCGCGTCCCAGGTGTACGAGAAGGTCGGCGTGGGCGCCGATCTGCGGGCCGAGCAGGCGCGGGCGGAGAGCGACGAGAGCGCCGCCCGCGCGGAGCTGGACCGGCTCAGCAACAAGGTCCGCACCCGCGCGGAGCAGCTCCTCCAGTCGCCGGACGGCTCCGACGGCCCCTCCCGGCAGGCCGCCGCCGCCCGCGCGGAGGAACTGGTGCAGCTCCTGGAGACCCGTATGTCCAGCGCCAGCGAGCAACTCGGCCGACTGCGCGGCGAGGCCGAACGCCACGCCCCGCAGGACGGCGAGGCACACACCGACCTCCCCGAGGAACTCCTCCCGCGCGACACCGAACACGCTCAGGCGCTGCTACGGACCGCCACGGCCGAACTCACCGCGCGCACCGAGGCCCTCGCCGAGTCCCGCGAGGCCCACGCCGAACTCCTCGACGCCCACCGCGCCGCCGAGGACGGGGCGGGCGGCTTCGACGAGACCGCCGCCCTGCTGCGCGACCTGCTGAGGGAACCCGCCGCCGGGGACGAGGACCGCGAGGACCCCGACCCCTACCCCGGCGGTCTGGAGGAGGCCCGCCGCTCCGCCGCCGACGCCCGCCGCTCACTGCGCGGCTGCGCCGCCGACCTGTCCGCCGCCGAGACCGGCGTCCGCGAGGCGAGCGACATCCTGGTCCGGCACGCCAACTCCACCCGCTACGAACAGGTGCGGACCCCGGCACGGCAGCAGATCCGCGAACTCCCGGCCGCCGCCCTGCCGGAGCACGCACAGAAGTGGGCCGACGCGTTCGCGCCCCGCCTCCGGGTGCTGACGGACGAGCTGGCGCAGCTCGAACGCAACCGTGACTCGATCGTGGACCGGCTGCGCGGACTGGTCGAATCCGCGCTGGCCACGCTCCGCTCCGCCCAGCGGCTGTCCCGGCTGCCGGAAGGGCTGGGGGAGTGGTCCGGCCAGGAGTTCCTGCGCATCCGCTTCGAGGAGCCGGACCAGGCGACGCTGACCGAGCGCCTCGGCGAGGTCATCGACGAGGCGACCCGCGCGGCCGTGAAGAAGAACTCCGATCTGCGGCGCGACGGCATGTCCCTGCTGCTGCGCGGGGTGGCCGCCGCCCTCCAGCCCAAGGGCATCGCCGTCGAGATCCTCAAACCGGACGCCGTGCTGCGCGCGGAGCGGGTGCCCGTCGGACAGATGGGCGATGTCTTCTCCGGCGGCCAGCTCCTCACCGCGGCCATCGCCCTCTACTGCACGATGGCCGCGCTCCGCTCCAACGACCGGGGCCGCGACAAGCAGCGGCACGCCGGGACGCTCTTCCTGGACAACCCCATCGGCCGCGCCAACGCGACCTATCTGCTGGAGCTCCAGCGGGCGGTGTCCGACGCGCTCGGCGTCCAGCTCCTCTACACCACGGGCCTCTTCGACACCACCGCCCTCGCGGAGTTCCCGCTGGTCATCCGGTTGCGCAACGACGCCGACCTCAGAGCGGGCCTGAAGTACATCAGCGTGGAGGAGCACCTGAGGCCGGGGCTGCCGCAGCAGCCGACGGCGGGGGAGTCGGTGCACAGCGAGATCACGGCGACGAGAATGTTCAGACGCCCGGCACCGGCGAACCCGTAGGCGGGCCTGGGGAGGCCGAGGACGCCTCACGGGGGAGGGGAGGCCCGCAGGCCGCGCCTTCTCCCTGGGGTCGCCCCTCCGCAGACGGCACTTGCTCCCCAGGGTCACCCCTCCGTAGGCCACGCCTATTCCCCAGGGTCACCCCTCCCCAGACCGCACCTGTACCCCAGAGCCACCCCTCCCCAGGGTCACCCTTCCGCAGGCCGCACCCCCTACCCCCACCACCTCACGCGTCCTCCCGCACCAGATCCGCGCACTTCTCCCCGATCGCCATCGTCGTGATGCACGGGTTCACACTCACCAACTCCGGCATCACGGACCCGTCCGCCACCCGCAGCCCCGCCACCCCCTTGACCCGCAACCGCGCGTCCAGCGGGGCCAGGGCGTCCGTACCGGACCCCATCCGCACCGTGCACGACGGGTGGTACACGGTGTTGTGCGTCTTGCGGAGATAGTCGACCAACTCGTCGTCCGACCGCACGTCCGGTCCTGGCGCCAGCTCCGCCCCCGCCCAGCCGCTCAGCGCGGGCTGCCCGGCGATCCTCCGCGCCAGCCGCAGCCCGTACGTCATCACCCGGACGTCGTGCTCATGCGTGAAGTACCGGGGATCGACCCGGGGCTTGTCCCGGAAGTCGCGGGTCCGCAGCCGTACCGTGCCGCGCGAGCGGGCCCGCGTGACGTTCGGGGTGAGACAGAACGCGTTCTCGGCGGTCGGATATCCCCAGCGCACGGTGTTCATGTCGAACGGCACGCTGCCGTAGTGGAACATCAGATCCGGCCGGTCAAGCCCCGGTTCGGTGTCGTAGAAGATGCCCGCCTCCCACCACTGGCTGGAAGTGGTGGGCATCGGCTGCCGGGCCTCCCACATGATGACGCCCTCGGGATGGTCCTGGAGGTTCGCGCCGACACCGGGCGCGTCCACGGCCACCTCGACACCGACCTCCCGCAGATGCGCGGCCGGTCCGATGCCGGACAGCATCAGCAGTTTCGGGGAGTCGATCGCCCCGCACGACACGATCACCTCGCGCCGGGCCCGGACCGTCCGGGTGTGGATCAGATCGGGGTCGAGATACGCGGCGCCGACACAGCGCCGCCCCTCCAGGACCAACCGCTTGGCGCGCACGCCGGTACGGACCGTGAGGTTGGGCCGCCGCCCCAACACCGGGTGGAGGTACGCCACCGACGACGACTGCCGGACGTTGCGTTCGTCGGCGTTGATCTGGAACCAGCCCGCGCCCCGCACCACCGTCGCCCCGGTGTTGAAGCCGACGGTCGGTATCCCGGCCTGCGCGCACGCCGCCAGCAGCGCGGTCCCGCAGGGGTCGGCGCCCTTGAGGGTACGGAGCTTGACCGGACCGGTACGGCCATGGTGGTCGCCGGGGGCGTCGCTGGACTCCAGCCGCCGGTAGAGCGGGAAGACGTCCGCCGCGCCCCAGCCCGTACACCCGGCCGCCGCCCAGGCGTCGAGATCCTCGGCCGGGGCCCAGAACGCGATGCAGGAGTTGTGCGAGGAACACCCGCCCAGCACCCTCGCCCGCGCGTGCCGCAGATGACTGTTGCCCTCGGGCTGGGGCTCGACCGGATAGTCCCAGTCATAACCGGACTCCAGCAGCCCCATCCACCGTTCGAGCTTCAGTACGTCGTCGTCTCCCACGTCGCTCGGACCGGCCTCCAGCACACAGACCGTGACGGACGGATTCTCGGAGAGCCGCGCGGCGACGACATTCCCGGCGGTGCCGCCACCCACGACGACATAGTCGAACTCGGCGTCGGACGGCTGGTCGAACTCGTCTTCGGACATGGGGGATGACCTCCTTGAACGATCGTTCAGGCGGCGTCTGCCCTGCCCGGAGCGGTACATGCCTGGTCCCGGGGTGCGCCGGGCCCGACCGGACAAGCCGTCACCTCAACTCCGCCCCGTCCCCGAGCCGGCGCTTGTGGCCCGGCCCGTCACTTCAACTCCGCCCCGTCCCCGGAGCGGCGCCTGCGGACTGACCCGTCACCTCACCCCCGTCCCTGCTCCCGTCCCGTCGGCCTCCTCCGCCCGCCCCTGATCGAGCCGGTGCTCCACCAGCACCCCCGTCCGATGCCGCTGCACGAACCAGTAGTAGGCGAAGCCCCCACCCGCGATGATCGCGACGAACAGCACCGCGCCCCAGCGCAGATACCAGTGGAAGGGCGCACTGGCGTTGTAGATCGCGGCCCGCGGCCACATCAGATTGACCGTCATCGCCACCCCCCACAGCACCGCGACCACATTGACCGGCAGCCCCCAGCGCCCCAGCGAGAACCGCCCGCCGCCGGCTGGCTGCCAGCGCCCTCGCAGCCGCGCCACCAGCATCGGCACGGTCACGCCCAGATAGGCGAGGTAGACCATGATGATGCCGATGCTGGTCACGACGGTGATGATCTGCGGCTGACGGATGTTGACCACCAGGATCGCCAGCGCCAGCACCCCGATCACCACCGCGGGCAGCACCGGCGTCTGGAAGCGCGGGCTGACCCGGGCGAGCAGCCGGGACGCGGGCAGGTTGTTGTCCCGGGCCATGGCGAACGCCAGCCGGATCGCCGCCGTGTGCACGGCCAGGGCGCACACCGTCACCGCGATCAGCACACACCACAGCATGCCCTTGCCCGCCGTCGAGCCGAGCACATCGAGCACGATGTACTGGAGCCCGCCGACCGACAACTGCTCCCCGTTCAGCGAGGACACGCTCATCAGCGCCAGCAGCAGCACCAGCCCGCCGAGGAGGAACGAGGCGACGATCGCGCGGATGATCGCGCGTGGCGCGTTGCGCGACGGATCGAGGCACTCCTCACCGAGCGACGACGCCGTGTCGAAGCCGTACATGACATACGCCGAGGCCAGCGACGCCACCAGGAACGCGCCGAGATAGCCACCCGGCTGCCCCGCCCCCGTGCCCTGGGTATCCAGCACGACCTGCGGACCACGCGTGATATGCACCGCGAGCAGCACGATCAGTACGACGGTGGCGACCAGCTCGATGAACACGCCCGCGGTGTTGATCCGCGCCATGAGTCTGACGCCGAACGCGTTCACCAGTGTGGTGAACAGGATCAACACCGCCGCCAGGACGACCGCGTTGGTCGCCACGTCGTACTTTCCGGTGCCGTCCCCAATGATCTGGAACGCGTCGGATATCTGCGGCAGCGTCAGCTGGTACGCCAGCGCCACCGCCGCGATGGAGACGATCGACGCCACCAGCATCAGCCATCCGGCCAGCCAGCCGAGGTGCGGGTTGCCCACCCGTTTCGACCAGTTGTAGACGGAGCCCGCGATGGGATGGCGAGCCGCCAGCTCCGCGAAGCACAGGGCGACCAGGAACTGGCCGACGAAGACCATCGGCCATGACCACCAGTAGGCGGGGCCACCGCTGGCGTAGCCGAAGTAGAACAGCTGGAAGGTGCCGGTGAGGATGGAGATGTAGCTGATTCCGGCGGCGAAGGTGTGGAAGTTGCCCAGGGTGCGCTTCAGTTCGGGCTTGTAGCCGAACTCGGCGAGTTCGATGTCGTCCTGCTCGGGTGGCTGGGCGGTGGAGGTCATGGGGGTCTCCTGGGTTGGAGCGTCGGGTGGGGGAGGAGGGGTGTGGTGTGGTGTGGAGCGGTCATCCGTCGTGGGCCGGGTTTCCGGATAGCCGGGCGGGACTGGTCACCCGGAGTGGGCGGGACCGGCCGGGACCGGCCTCATGTACGCGGCGCGACAGGGTCGCACCGAAGTCAGCCGGGATTCGGCCGAGATCCCAGCGAGATCCGGGCCAGATCCGAGCGAGATCCGAGCGAGATCCGAGCGAGATCGGGGCCAGATCCGAGCGAGATCGGGCGGCATCCAGACAAGATTCGGGCGGGATTCAGACGAGGGTCAAGCGAACCAACCCTGCGCCGAAGGAGCCATGTTGCGCCAGATGTGTTTCGATTCCCGGTACTCAGCGAGCCCCGTGGGCCCGAGTTCCCGCCCGACCCCCGACTGTTTGAAGCCGCCCCACTCCGCCTGCGGCACATACGGGTGATAGTCGTTGATCCACACCGTGCCCAGCCGCAACGCCCCCGCGACCCGGGCCGCCCGTGCCTCGTCACGGGTCCACACCGCCCCGGCGAGTCCGTAGACCGTGCTGTTGGCGAGCCGCACCGCCTCGGCCTCGCCGCCGAACCGCTCCACGGTCAGCACCGGCCCGAAGGACTCCTCCTGGACCACCGACATCCCGGCCGCGCACTGGTCCAGCACCGTCGGCAGATAGTAGAAGCCCTGGTCAAGGGCAGGGTCGTCGGGCCGGGCACCGCCGCAGCGCAGCACCGCGCCCTCCGACACACCCCGCGCCACATACGCCTCCACCTTCGCCCGGTGGGCCGCCGAGATCAGCGGCCCGGTCTGCGCCAGCTCGTCGAACGGCCCGCCCAGCCGGATGTCCCGCGCCCGCCGCACCACCTCCGCCACGAACCGCTCATGCAGCGAATCCGCCACCAGCAGCCGGGCGCCCGCCGAACAGACCTGCCCGGAGTGCAGGAAGACCGCGGTAAGCGCCATGTCGACGGCCGCCTCGAAGTCGGCGTCGCCGAACACGATGTTGGGGTTCTTGCCACCGAGTTCCAGGGCGACCTTCTTCACCGTGCCCGCCGCTGCGGCCATCAGCAGACGCCCGGTGCGCAGTCCGCCGGTGAAGGAGAGCAGGTCGACATCGGGGTGCTCGGCGAGCGGGGCACCCGCCTGAGGACCGGCCCCGAGCACCAGATTCCCGGTGCCCGGCGGTAGCCCCGCCTCCTGGAGCAGCCGCATCAGATGGATCGCGGTGTGCGGTGTCAGCTCACTCGGTTTCAGCACGAACGCGTTGCCCGCCGCCAGCGCCGGGGCGACCTTCCAGGCGGTCTGGAGCAGGGGATAGTTCCATGGCGTGATCAGCGCGCACACCCCGACCGGTTCGTAGACCACCCGGCTGTCCACGTCCGGCCGCCCGGTGTCCACCACCCGCCCGGGGTCGGCGGTGGCCAGCCGGCCGAAGTAGCGGAAGCAGTTCGCCACGTCATCGATGTCGTAACCGCTCTCCACCAGCCGCTTCCCGGTGTCCAGCGACTCGGCGCGGGCCAGCGCGTCCTTGTCGCGGACCAGCAGACCGGCGACCCTCAGCAGCAGTTCCCCGCGCTCGGCGGCGGACGTACCGGACCAGCGCCCGGAGTCGAACGCCCGCCGGGCCGCGTCGATGGCCGACACGGTGTCCTTGCCGTCGGCCTCGTCGACCACGGCCACCAGCGAACCATCGGCCGGACACCGGATCTCCCGCGTACCACCGCCGACCGCGGCCCGCCAGTCGCCGTCGATGAACAGATCAGGCATGGCTGTCTCCTGGCTCGTACGTGAGGATCGCGGTTGTGGGGCTGCTTCCCCGTTTCGGCCCGACTGAACGGACGACTCCGAACCGACGACCCCCGCCCCCGGCGACAGCCGCCGCCACCCACCCACGCCGCCGAACCGCTGCCCTGGAATCCACACAGCCGAGCCGACGAAGACGTTGCCACCCACGACGACGATGACGACGGCTACGACCCCGACGAACCCCCGAACCGCGCCGGATCGAAGAGCCCGATGGGATGCCGAGTGGCCCCGCCGAGCGCGAGATCGGCCAGAATCTCACCGACCACCGGCACGAACTTGAACCCGTGCCCCGAGAACCCGCAGGCCACGGTGACCGACTCGGGATGCAGGGGATGCCGCGCGATCACGAAGTGCTCGTCGGGAGTCGTGGAGTACATACAGGTCGCGGCCCGCACGAACCGGCCCGCCAGATCCGGGATGCGATCAGCCATGTACGCGGCCATGGCCTGGATCTCGTCCCCGTGAACCACCCGGTCGAGAGTCTCCGGCGTCAGGGGCGGCATCGGCGCGTCGCCCGTTCCGCCGTCGTCCGCCACCCTCGAACCCCCCGTCTTCTCCGCTGTGTTGGTCGCTCCCTTCCGGAAGAACGCCACTTTGACGCCTTCCTCGGGCCCGTCGATGGCCGGAAAACCATAGACCTGAACGCCGTCCGGGTCCTCCCACACATAGATGGGCTGCCGCTCCGGGCGGAAGGGCTCGATCCCGTGCCGCGGCTGGAACCAGTACATGACCTGCCGCTCGACCCTGATCGGCACCCCGAGATCGGCGAGCAGCCCCGGTGCCCAGGCCCCCGGACAGATCACCAGCTGACCCGCGGTGTACGTGCCCCGGGCGGTCCGCACCCGCACCCCGTCCCGGTACGGCTCCCATCTCTCCACCGGTTCCTCGAAACGCAGATCGGCGCTCTGCCGGGCGGCCAGCTGGAGATGGGCGGCGACCGTGTCCTCGGGCTTCAGCAGCCCGGCCCTGCGCTCGTACAACGCCACTTCGTCATCGCGCGGCGCCAGCGTCGGGAACCGGCGGCGGATCTCCTTGGCGTCCAGCATCTCGTGCGGCAGCCCCCACTCCTGGGCCGACCGCAGCGAGCCCGCGACGGTACGGCACTCCGGGCGCCCCACCATCACACCCCCGCCGAGGATCGCGATCTCCCGTCCGGCGGTCCGCTCCAGATCGTCGTACAACTCGTACGCCCGCAGCAGCAGCGGCACATACGCCGGGTCCTCGAAGTACGACTGCCGGGTGATCCGCGAACCGCCGTGACTGGACCCCTGCCGGTGCACCGGCCCGAACTTCTCCAGCCCGAGTACCCGCGCTCCTCGTGCGGAGAGGTGGTGCGCGGCGGCACTGCCCATCCCACCGAGTCCGACGACGATGACGTCGTAGGCGTCCGCGGAGGCCAAGGTGTCTCCTCACTTCGCTGTACGTGCCCGCCCGTTCCCAACCGGGCATGACTCATTGATGCCGATGCCGATGCCGATGCCGATGTCCATCCCGATGGGCGTGAGTGGCGGAACGCTGAAGCGCCCAGAATCCGGCAGAGAGTCGACATGATCGGCCGGAATTGAACCCTAATCGGTCTTCGCGCCACGGAATCGACCCCCTCGCGCAGCCCAGCGACCTCCTGTCCGCCCAGTCTGTCTGCCCTGTCCGTCCCGCCCGCTCAGGAATGTGCCCGCTCAGGAATGTGCCCGCTCAGGAATGTGAGAGTCGCCCGGCGTTCCCGGGCCTGCGTATCCGTTCCTGTGAACGCGCCGCCGCCCGTGCCTGGCGGCGGGCCCGCCGCCGCTCTCGGCGCAGACTGCGCGCGGTGCTGCTGGGCACGGAGACCACTCCGTTGCGCTGGTACCAGACCTGTCGGGTCACCCATACGTCCAGCACACTCCAGGTCGCCACGACCGTGCTGACCACGCTGCTGATGAGCATCGGGAACGCCAGCCAGGACCCGGCCAGTGTGCTCAGCACCGTGACCATCGCCTGTATGAGCGTCACCGAGATGATCAGTACCGCCCGGACGGCCGAGGTCCGCACCGGATCGGGCAGCCGTCGCCGTTTGGCGGTCTCCTCCACCCACAGCGGCCGGTACCCGACCTGTGTCTCGGCCCTGACCGAAGCGGCGGCACGCTGCCCAACCGCACCCGTGTTTGCACCCGCACCCGTATACGCACTCGCACTCGTGCCCACGCCCGCCCCCGCGTCGTCGGTACCGACTGTCGAGACCATCTCCGCCCGCCCGCCCGAGATCACGCCCGCCCCCGTCCTCACCGGGTCACCGTGATCCGGCGCCCGCAGCCCACCGCGCGACTGCTCGATCCCGGCCCCCGAGCCGTCCTCGGGCGCCTCCTGCCGCTGCGCCGTGCCCATCATCGTGTCACTCCCCACCGCCTCGCCGACCGCCTGCCCCGGCCCGAAGGACCAGCCCACAGTGGCTGCCCGGCTTGCGCTGATTTACGCCGCCAGGGGGCGGGATACGGCTCGTGTGGCCGATTCCGTCCCCATTTCCCATAGAGAAGGACGAACGAGGCGCCTCGAAGATTCCCTCGCATCGAAAACTTCCGGCCAACACCGGATGTCACAGAGTCGTCCCGATCCGTCCGGTGACAACCGTGGTGGCGCACACAATCTCCCGCAATGACCGGACAACTCCCCCTGTCTTGTCCCGGCTTGTCGCAGCGGTGGACGTTCGGCCTCCGGATGGCTCTTCGAGTTACCTGTGTGTCGGTAGTAGGCTCGCGCCGTTTGTTGACGCACTTATGACCCCCTTCCGGTGGGGGTTGTCGCTGGGGGAGGCCATGCGCTTTCGCGGGAAGTCCATCCGCAGGAAGATCGTGGCGCTGCTGCTCGTGCCCTTGATCTCCATGACCGCGCTGTGGGCCTTCGGCATGGTGCTCACGGGCCGGGAGGCCAGCGGACTGTTCACCGCCTCGGCCGTAGTCGAGGACGTCGGCTATCCGACCGAGGACACCGTGCGGGTACTCCAGCAGGAGCGCCGCCAGACGCTTGTGCACCTGGCCGATCCCCGTGACTCCGACGGTCTCGCCGCGCTCCGCCGCACCCGCGCCGCCACCGACGCGGCCGTGGGCGAACTGCGCAAGAACGCGGACGACCCCGGTATCCGCGACGCCATGGGCACCGCCACCGGCGACCGGCTGACCACGGTCCTCGAAGCCTTCGACGGGATCTGGTCGCTGCGCCGCAGCGTCGAGGACGGCACGGTCAATCGCAGCCAGGCCCTCGACCTCTACAACCGGCTGATCGACCCGTGCTACACCCTGCTCACCAACCTCCACGCGGTCGAGGACGTCGAACTCGACAAGCAGTACCGCGCACTCGTCGGACTCTCCCGCGCCCGGGAACTCCTCGCCCGCGAGGACGCCCTGCTCGGCTCCGCACTCGTCGTCGGCAGCCTCTCCGCCGCCGAGCTCCGCGACATCACCGACCTCGTCGCCCAGCGCAGCCTGACCTACGACGTCAACCTCCCCTTGCTGCCCTCCGCCGAACGCGACCGCTACGACCGCTTCTGGAAGAACGCCGACACCGCCCCGCTCCGCGTCGCCGAGGAGTCCGCCCTCGCCTCCGGCACCGGCACCCCGCGCAGTGTCGACGCCGGTGACTGGGACGAGGCCGCCGGCAAGGTCCTCGACCAGCTCGGCACCCTCAACGACGAGGCGTCCGACCGCTATCAGGACCGCGTCCGCCCCATCGCCACCGGTGTCATCGTCCGCGTCGCCTTCTCCGCCGCCCTCGGAGTGGCCGCACTGCTCCTCTCCCTCGTCGTGTCCGTACGGATCGGCCGCGCCCTCATCCGCGATCTGCGCCAGCTGCGTCTGGACGCGCACGAAGCGTCCGGCGTGCGGCTCCCCAGCGTGATGCGCCGCCTCTCCGCGGGCGAACAGGTCGACGTGGAGACCGAGGTCCCGCGCCTGGAGTACGACAGGAACGAGATCGGCGAGGTCGGCCAGGCCCTCAACACGCTCCAGCGCGCCGCCGTGGAAGCCGCCGTCAAGCAGGCCGAACTCCGCTCCGGGGTCTCCGAGGTCTTCGTCAATCTCGCCCGCCGCAGCCAGGTCCTGCTGCACAAGCAGCTCACGCTCCTCGACACGATGGAACGCCGCACCGAGGACACCGAGGAACTCGCCGACCTCTTCCGCCTCGACCACCTCACCACCCGTATGCGCCGCCACGCCGAGGGCCTCGTGATCCTCTCCGGCGCCGCCCCCTCCCGGCAGTGGCGCAAGCCGATCCAGCTCATGGACGTGGTCCGCGCCGCCGTCGCCGAGGTCGAGGACTACGAGCGCATCGAGGTCCGCCGACTGCCCCGGACCGCCGTCACCGGACCGGCCGTCGCCGACCTCACCCATCTCGTCGCCGAACTCCTGGAGAACGCCACCGTGTTCTCCCCGCCCCACACCGCCGTCCAGGTGGTCGGCGACCGGGTGGCCAACGGCTTCACCCTGGAGATCCACGACCGTGGACTGGGCATGGCGGCCGAAGCGCTGCTGGACGCCAATCTGCGGCTCGCCGAGACCCCCGAGTTCGAACTCTCCGACACCGACCGCCTCGGCCTCTTCGTCGTCAGCCGCCTGGCCCAGCGCCAGAACGTCCGGGTCTCCCTCCAGACCTCCCCGTACGGCGGCACCACCGCCGTCGTCTTCATCCCCGACGCGCTGCTCACCGACGAGGTGCCCGACACCAACGGCACGGGCTTCCGGCTCGACCGGCCCCGCCCGGCCAAGGACGCTCTCCACGCCGATCCGTCCCAGCGGCCGGTCCAGCTCCCGGGCCTGCCCGCCTCCCTCCTCGACGGCCCCGTCGAACTGGAGGCCCCCGTCGGCCTCGACGCGATCCAGGACTTCCCCGGCGCGCTCGGTGACGACGACACCGAACGCGGCGGCATCTTCCGCCCCCGCTCCTTCCTCCGCGACGACGACCTCACCCGCACACCGGGCGGGGTCCCGGGACCCCGCGGCGCCACGGACCCGGACGACGCCGACGACACCGGCGCCCCGCTTCCGCTGCCCCGCCGCCACACCCCGAAGCTGGTCAGCTCCCACGGCCGCCCCGTCAACGACCAGCGCACCCGCCGCCCGAGCACCCCGGAGAGCACCGCGTCGGCCCCCGCACGCCCCGGCCCCGACGACCCCGCGACACCGCTCCCGGCCCGCCGCCGCGACACCGGACCCGTACGCCGCACGACGGCCGGGCCGACGGGAGCCATCGGCGCCGGACACGGCCCCGAGCGCCCCGACCTCGCGGGCGGCCCGTCCGCCGATCCGCCCGCGGGACCCCCCGCCCTGCCCCGCCGGGCCCGAGACACCACCGACCCGGACCGGACGACCACCGGCCCCATCGGCACCGGAACCCCGGACGGCGGCGACGGCGACCCCGCCGAACTGCTCGGCGCGCACCGCTTCCGAGGCACCGGCGACGCCCGCGACGGCACAGCCCCGCACGCCGGAGACAGCCCCGACGGCGGCGCGGGCCGACCCGAGAGCCGGAACCCGCGCGGCGACGACACCTTCCGCACCACCGGCAGCAGCCCTCGCGCGGACGGCCTCCGGGGCATCGGCGACGCCCGCCCGGCGAACCCGCTCCCCTTCACCGGCACCCACCGCCACCCCGCCGCCCCGAGCGGCCCGCGGCGTACGGGGCCCACCCCGCCGAGCCTGGCGGCGCCGGGTTCCGCACAGCCCGCCCCCACCGGCGCACCGGGTGACGCCACCGAAGGCACCCCCACCGACCTGGGCGCCCTTCCCCGCCGGGTCCGACAGGCCAACCTGGCCCCCCAACTGCGCAACATCCCCGAACGGCGTACCGAGACCCCCGCCGCACCTGACGAGCGGGACGCCGACGAGGTCCGCAGCCGCATGGCCTCGCTCCAGCGAGGCTGGCAGCGCGGCCGTGAGGAGAACGCCGCGGGCGACGAGCCCCAGAGCGGCACAGCACCACAAGGAACGACAAAGGGGGACGGTCGATGACCGCACCGAAGCCGACCGGCCACTCCACCAGCAACCGGTCGGGGGAGCTGAACTGGCTCCTCGACGACCTGGTGGACCGCGTCGCCAGCATCCACAAGGCCGTCGTGCTCTCCGGCGACGGCCTGGCCACCGGAGTGTCCAAGGACCTCACCCGGGAGGACGGCGAGCACCTCGCCGCCGTCGCCTCCGGCTTCCACAGCCTCGCCAAAGGCGTGGGCCGCCACTTCGACGCCGGGAGCGTCCGGCAGACGGTGGTCGAGCTGGACGACGCCTTCCTGTTCGTCACCGCGGCCGGCGACGGCAGCTGTCTCGCCGTGCTCTCCGACGCCGACTCCGATGTGGGCCAGGTCGCCTACGAGATGACGCTGCTCGTCAAGCGGGTCGGTGTACATCTGGGCGCCGCTCCGCGCACCGATCTGTCCGCGGGCGGGTAGTGGGATGACATGAGCGCAGACGGTGAGGCAAGAAGCCACTGGTTCGACGACGACGCCGGACCGGTGGTCCGCCCGTACGCGATGACCCGTGGCCGTACCCGGCACGCGGCCCAGCATCGGCTCGACCTGATCGCGGTGGTCGTCGCGGAACCGCACACGGACGACCCCGACACCGACGCTTCGCTGTCCCCGGAGCACGTGGACATCGTCGACCTGTGCCGCCGGGCCCCCCAGTCGGTCGCGGAACTCGCCGCCGAACTCAATCTGCCGATCGGCGTGGTACGGGTCCTCGTCGGCGACCTTGTGGACAGCGGCCTCGTCCATGTGAACCGCCCGGTGCCGCCCGCCGAACTGCCGGACGAGAGTGTGCTGCGCGATGTGATCAACGGCCTCCGGGCGCTCTGACCGGGCACCCGGAGGCGCGGACCGGCCACCGGCCGCGCCTCCGCCGACCTGCTCAGCGCCTCCCTCACCGGGCGCGATCCCGGCTCCCGCCGCCCCCGGCACGACAGGCGCCGCCCCACCCCTGCCGATATGATCCGACCGATCGTCGACACCCCCGCGCGGCCCCGCGAACGACGGCCCACCGGGACGGTGGCGAGCAGCGCGATCCAGGAGGCCAAGGTGACGACGGGCTGGCAGTTCTGGGTCGACCGGGGCGGGACCTTCACGGACATCGTCGCCCGCCGCCCCGACGGAACGCTCCTCACCCACAAGCTGCTCTCCGAGAACCCCGCGCGCTACCCCGACGCCGCCGTGGCCGGCGTACAGGCCCTGCTGGACGGCTCCCACGACCCCGTGGACGCAGTCCGGATGGGCACCACCGTCGCCACCAACGCCCTGCTCGAACGCAAGGGCGAACGGACCCTGCTGATCATCACCCGCGGCTTCCGCGACGCCCTGCGCATCGCCTACCAGAACCGCCCCCGCATCTTCGCCCGCCGCATCGACCTGCCCGAACCACTGTACGAACGGGTCGTCGAGGTCGACGAGCGGATGACGGCCGACGGCACGGTCCTGCGCCCGCCCGATCTGCACGCCCTGGACGGGCCCCTCCGCCAGGCGTACGAGGACGGCTTCCGCGCGGTCGCCGTGGTCTGTCTGCACAGCCACCTGCATCCCGCCCACGAACAGGCCGTCGGCGCGCTGGCGGCCCGTATCGGCTTCCCGCAGATCTCGCTGTCCAGCGAGGTCAGCCCTCTGATGAAACTCGTCCCGCGCGGGGACACCGCCGTTGTCGACGCCTACCTCTCGCCCGTCCTGCGCCGCTACGTCCACCGCGTCGCCGACCAACTGCACGGCGTACGGCTGATGTTCATGCAGTCCAACGGCGGGCTCGCCGAGGCCGGTCAGTTCCGCGGCAAGGACGCCGTGCTGTCCGGGCCCGCCGGAGGGATCGTCGGCATGGCGCGCATGTCGCGGCTCGCCGGACACGACCGGGTGATCGGCTTCGACATGGGCGGCACCTCCACCGACGTCTCCCACTTCGCGGGCGCGTACGAGCGCGTCTTCACCACCCGCATCGCCGGTGTCCGGCTGCGCTCGCCCATGCTCGACATCCACACCGTGGCCGCGGGGGGCGGCTCGATCCTGCACTTCGACGGCTCCCGCTACCGGGTAGGGCCGGACTCGGCGGGCGCGGACCCGGGCCCCGCCTCCTACCGGGGCGGCGGCCCGCTCACCGTCACCGACGCCAACGTCATGCTCGGCCGGATTCAACCCGCCCACTTCCCCGCGGTGTTCGGCCCCGACGGAGATCAGCCCCTCGACGCCGCCACCGTCCGTGAGCGCTTCACCGCCCTCGCCGCGGAGATCCGCGGGAGCACCGGCGACGACCGCACCCCGGAACAGGTCGCCGAGGGCTACCTCCGGATCGCGGTGGCCAACATCGCCAACGCCGTGAAGCGGATCTCCGTCCAGCAGGGCCACGACGTCACCCGCTACGCGCTCACCACCTTCGGCGGCGCGGGCGGCCAGCACGCCTGCATGGTCGCCGAGTCGCTGGGCATCCGCACCGTGCTGGTCCCGCCCATGGCAGGAGTCCTGTCCGCGCTGGGTATCGGCCTCGCCGACACCACCGCCATGCGCGAACAGTCCGTCGAGGCCCTTCTGGAACCCGCCGCCATGACCGGCATCCGCGCCACCGCCGACCGCCTGGAAGAGGCGGCCCGCGCCGAACTCCGCGCGGAGGACGTCCCCGAGGACCGCATCCAGACCGTCCGCACCGCACAGCTCCGCTACGACGGAACCGACACCACCCTCACCGTCCGGCTCACCGGACCGGACACCATGCGGGCCGCCTTCGAGGAACGTCATCGCGCCACGTACTCCTTCACGCTAGACCGCCCGATCGTCGTGGAAGCCCTCTCGGTCGAAGCCACCGGAATCACCCAACCCCCCGATCTCTCGGCCCTCGCCCCGTACGAAGGCCGCCCCGCCCCACCCGACACCGTGCGCCTGCACACCGGCGGTGCCTGGCGCGACGTACGTCTGTACCGCCGCGAGACACTGCCGCCCGGTGAGAGCGTCACCGGCCCGGCGATCATCACCGAGGCCGGTGCGACGACCGTCGTCGACGACGGCTGGCGGGCCGCCGCGAACCACCACGGGCATCTGGTCATGGAACGCACGGCCGTCACGCAGAGTTCCGATCTCGACACGGAAGTCGATCCGGTTCTGCTGGAGGTCTTCAACAACCTCTTCATGTCGATCGCCGAACAGATGGGCGCCCGGCTGGAGTCGACCGCCCAGTCCGTCAACATCAAGGAGCGGCTGGACTTCTCCTGCGCCCTCTTCGATCCCGATGGAAACCTGGTGGCCAACGCCCCGCACATCCCCGTCCACCTGGGTTCGATGGGCACCAGCGTGAAGGAGGTCATCCGTCGCCGCGGCTCCGCCATGCGGCCCGGCGACACCTACGCCGTGAACGACCCCTACCACGGCGGCACCCACCTGCCCGACGTCACCGTGATCACCCCGGTCTTCGGCACCGACCCCACAGATGCCACGCAGCGTGACCAGATCCTGTTCTATGTCGCCTCCCGGGGCCACCACGCCGAGATCGGCGGCATCGCACCGGGCTCCATGCCGGCCGACAGCCGCACCATCGACGAGGAGGGCGTCCTCTTCGACAACTGGCCGCTCGCCGAGAACGGCCGCTTCCGCGAGGCGGAGACCCTCCGACTCCTCACCGAGGGACCCCACCCGTCCCGCAACCCCCAGACCAACCTCGCCGACCTCAGGGCCCAGATCGCCGCCAACCGCAAGGGCGTCGACGAAGTCACCCGCATGATCGACGACTTCGGGCTCGACGTCGTCCAGGCATACATGCGGCACGTCCAGGACAACGCCGAGGACGCGGTGCGCCGAGTGATCGACGCCCTCGAAGAGGGCACCTACGCCTACGAGACCGACTCCGGCGCGATCATCCGCGTCCGGATCGGCGTCGACCGCGCGGACCGCTCCGCGACCATCGACTTCACCGGCACCACGGCACAACTGCCCACCAACTTCAACGCCCCCTACGCCGTCGTCAACGCCGCCGTCCTGTACGTCTTCCGCACCCTGGTCGCCGACGACATCCCCCTGAACGACGGCTGTCTGCGCCCCCTGCGGATCGTCGTACCACCGGGTTCGATGCTCTCGCCCGAGCCGCCCGCCGCCGTGGTCGCGGGCAATGTGGAGACCTCCCAGGCGATCACCGGCGCCCTGTACGCCGCTCTCGGCGTCCAGGCGGAGGGATCGGGCACCATGAACAACGTCACCTTCGGCAACGCGCGCCACCAGTACTACGAGACTGTCGGCTCCGGTTCCGGCGCGGGCGACGGATTCCCCGGCGCCGATGTCGTACAGACCCACATGACCAACTCACGCCTCACCGACCCCGAAGTCTTGGAGTGGCGGCTGCCCGTGCTCCTGGACGAGTTCGCCGTACGACGGGGAAGCGGCGGAGCGGGCCGCTGGAGGGGCGGGGACGGCGCCGTACGCCGGATCCGCTTCCGCGAGCCCATGACGGTCTCCACGCTGTCCCAGCACCGCAGAATGCCCCCGTACGGCATGAACGGCGGCGAACCCGGTGCGCTCGGCACGAACCGGATCGAGCGTGCGGACGGTACGGTCACCCCACTGGGCGGCAGCGACGCCACGGACGTCGGACCCGGCGACGTGCTCGTCGTCGAGACCCCCGGCGGCGGAGGCTACGGGCCCCCGCCGACCGAACCCCATCGAGCAGGAGAAGAGACCGATGAAGCTCGGGCGAACTGAGCGCGTCAAAACCCCGGTCGAGCCCGTCACGCTCAAGATCCTGGTGGCCGGCGGCTTCGGCGTGGGCAAGACCACGCTGGTCGGCGCGGTCAGCGAGATCAGGCCACTGCGCACCGAGGAACTGCTCACCGAGGCGGGCCGCCCGGTCGACGACACCAGCGGTGTGGAGGGCAAGCACACCACGACCGTCGCCATGGACTTCGGCCGGATCACCCTGCGCGAGGACCTGGTGCTGTACCTCTTCGGTACGCCCGGCCAGGAGCGCTTCTGGTTCATGTGGGACGAACTGTCGGAAGGGGCCCTGGGCGCCGTCGTGCTCGCCGACACGCGGCGCCTGGAGGACTGCTTCGCCGCCGTGGACTACTTCGAACGGCGTTCCATCCCGTTCGTGGTCGGTGTCAACTGCTTCGAAGGAGCCGCCCGTTACCCGGCCACGGCGGTCCGCCAGGCACTCGACCTGGACCACGGTGTCCCGGTCGTACTCTGCGACGCGCGGGACCGCGAGTCCGTGAAGGAGGTCCTCATCGGCGTCGTCCAGCACGCGATGGCCGCCGCGGCGACCCGCCGCCAGAAGGTGACCACCTGAGCGGCGCTCCCACGCGACGAGACGCGGCCCGTACCCCCGCCGACCGGGGTACGGGCCGCTGCTCCAAGGCGCCGCACATGTCGCGGCCACCGAACCGGGCTCCTAGGGAACCCCTTCGCCGCCATCGCCCCGGCACCAGGCCACCGTGCTCCCGAAGCAGCAGTGCGCCACCGCAGTCCCGGCCCGTCCGAGGAAACGATCCTGCCACTCGCTGTGACCGGATCGGGCGATCCAGCCGGCCCAGACCTTCAGCGACGCCCCTGAGCCGTGCGGCGACGTCCGCCGCCAGAACGCGTCCCGCGTCCCGCCTGTCGCCGGTGTCGAGCGCGCGGCGACGGCCACATCACCCATGGAGAACGGCCCCCTGACGGTCAGTGGACCCGCGACGCGCGCCGGTATAAGCCGAGATGTACGGCGATGTCAACTGACACCGGAAGTGTCAACCGAGCCCCACGGACCGTCAAGGTCGCCGACACCATCCGTGACACGAGTCCGAGGACGCCCCCACGGCATCCGTGAGCCACGCCGGGCGGCTCGCGCCGACCGATGGGCCGGGAAGCACGCCCCGAGCCCGCAGAGCCCGCCTGAGCGCCTCCACGGACGACGCCCACGCACACCCCGCTACCCCGTGCCTGCAAACCGAACTCGGCCCAAGCCGGTGCTGACCGCCCCCTCCCCACCGACCCCGCGCCCGCTCAACCTCGCCCCGGCTCCGCCGCCGCGTACCCCCATCGCCCCGGCGAAGGCCCTGCGCCCCGACGGACCTCATGCCCCGGCGACCCGGCCCGCCCCAGCACCCAGCTCGCCCCGTCGAGGGCCTTGGCCGCCTTCTTCAGCGGCGCCAGACACGCCGCCGCCTCCCGGTGATCGGCCACGCTCCCCGGAACGCACACCACCGTCGCCAGCGACAGCGTCACCGGCAGCCCACCCGCGGACAACGGCACGTCCAGCACCGACGTGACCATCGGATCGAGCGCCTCCGGATCAGCCAGGACCAGGAAGTCGTCCCCGCCGATATGCCCCACCCGCATACTCCCGGTGGCCGCACCTTGCAGCATCCCTGCCACCGACCGGATCAACTCGTCCCCGGCCGCGAACCCCGCCCCGTCGTTCACCTGCTTGAAGTGATCGACATCCAGCCAGCTCAGCGTGAACGTCCAGCCGTCCGCTATCCGCCGGTCCACCTCGTCCGTGATGGAGTCGGACCCCGGCAGCCGCGTGAGCGGATTGAGCCCGGCCGCCTCCTCCACCCGTGTCTCGGACAGCGCCCGCACGAGATCGGCCAGCCGTACGACCCCCACGCACCGCCCGTGCCCGTCGACCACGGCGACATCGTCGGACGTACGGGAGCGGTCCCCGTCGGCCACCACGTCCAGCACCTCCCACGCCGTGGCGTGCACCCCCACCGTGCGCGGCGGATCGCCCAGCTTGGCCGCGGGCCGGTCCGCGTACAGGGCGTGTCCATAGCGCCCGGACATCGACAGCAGGAACCGCGACCGGTGCACCGACCGCACCGGCGTCCCGTCCCGGTCCACCAGCAGCACCCCCGAGACGTCGGGCGACCCGGTCAGCAACGCCCGCACATGACCGGCCGACGCCGTGTCCGGCAGCAGCGCGGCGGGCCGCACGAACTCCCGCACCGACGGCCCCGACCGCCGTACCGCCTCCGGAGCGGGGGAGACGGGCGGCACATACACGTCCGCCACCGGCAGCCGGGCCGGCGGCGCGAACAGCTGCCCCTGCGCCAACTGCGCCCCCGCCGACTGCGCCGCCGCGCACTGCCCTTCCGTCTCCACGCCCTCGACGGCGAGCAGCGCGCCCATCTCCTCGCACAGGGTCCGCATCGACTTCACCGCCGCGCGGCGCGCCAGCAGCGACGCGTCGAGCTTCACCAGGTCCGGCGCCAGATCCGTGAGCAGCCGCAGCGGCACATCCCCGTCCCCGACCCCGTCCGCGCTGATCCGGAGCCCCTGCTCCCGCAACGCGCCCACCGCCTCCAGCAGCGCCTGCTGCGGCACATGCGTGTAGGGCGGCACGACGTCCACCGTGACCTCCCACGGCAGACGACCGGCCTGCCGCACCGCGTCGTGCAGCGGGGTGAGTCCACCGAGATCGGCGAGCGTGCCCGCGAACACATTGACGTGCAGCGGCAGCATCGCCTCCTTGCGCACCGCCGCCCGCAGCGCCAACACGGCCAGCGCGCTGTCCCGTTCGGGATCCCGCCGGGCCTCGGCCAGGATGTCACCGGCCTCCGGGCGGGCCAGGATCTCCAGTGCGGCGATCCCCCCGGTGGTCAGATTGACCACGGGCTGGAACGCGAAGCGGAGAGAGTCCGACCAGGAGCGCACGGGAGCATGATGACTCCCAAGGCGCACGCCCAGGCGCAGTTCATAAGACGTTCACGCAGGATTCCGAGCTGATCACATAGCGTGCGATCCCCCTTCCCGCCCCGGTGGCACGCCCCTCGCGCCCAGGTCCACGAACCTCACGTCCCGGCGACACGAGGACGAGCCCCGGTTCACGACCCTCACGTCCAGGCGATACGAGGACGAGCCCCGTTCCACGCCACGACCCTCACCGCCATGCGAAACGACGACGAGCGCCTAGGCGCTGACCACAAGCGCGGGCCACGAGTCACCCACTCGCTCACCCGACGGTCCCTCACCGCACCGCGACCACCGCCGAACCATGTCCGAACAGTCCCTGATTCGCCGTGATCCCCACCCGGGCCCCCTCGATCTGCCGCTCACCCGCCTCCCCTCGCAGTTGCCACGTCACTTCACACACCTGCGCGATGGCCTGCGCGGGCACCGCCTCACCGAACGAGGCCAGCCCGCCGCTCACGTTCACCGGTATGCGTCCGCCCCGTGTCGTCGCCCCGTCCCGCAGCAGCTTCGCCGCCTCGCCCGCACCGCACAGCCCGAGATCCTCGTACCACTGCAACTCCAGCGCGGTGGACAGGTCGTACACCTCCGCCAGCGACAGGTCCTCGGGCCCGATCCCCGCCTCCTCGTAGGCCGCGCGAGCGATCGACGCCCGGAAGGTCACCGGATCGGGCTCGACCGCGACCGCCGAGTCCGTCGCGATGTCCGGCAGATCCAGCACCGTGCTCGGATAGCGGGGCGTGACCGTCGACACCGCTCTGATGCGCACCGGGTCGGCCACCCCGTGCCGCCGCGCGAACTCCACACTGGACAGCACCAGGGCCGCACCGCCGTCCGACGTGGCGCAGATGTCCAGCAGCCGCAGCGGATCGGCGACCACCGGCGAGGCCGCCACCTCCTCGGCCGTGACCCGCGAGCGGTAGCGCGCGTACGGGTTCAGCGCCCCCATGGCGGCGTTCTTCACCTTGACCTGCGCGAAATCCGCCACGGTGTCCCCATGCACCGCCATCCGTCTGCGGGCGTAGAGCCCGAAGTACGTCGGGTTGGTCGCCCCCATCAGCCGGAACCTCAGCCAGTCGGCGTCCTCGGGGCGATCCCCGCCGGCCGGCCGGAAGAAGCCCTTGGGAGCGGCATCCGCCCCCACCACAAGCACGACATCGGCCAGCCCCGCCAGAATCTGGGCCCGCGCGGCTCCCACGGCCTGGGCGCCCGACGCGCAGGCCGCGTAGACGCTCGTGACCCGGGCCCCCTGCCAGCCGAGCGCCTTGGCGAACGAGGCGCCGGCCACATAGCCCGGATACCCGCCACGCACCGTGTCCGCGCCCACGATCGCATCGACGTCCCGCCATTCCACTCCGGCATCCGCGAGCGCCGCCCGCGCGGCCACCACCCCGTACTCCACGAAGCCGCGCCCCCATTTGCCCCAGGGATGCATCCCCGCGCCGAGCACCGCCACATCCCTTGTCATGCCGCCACCCCCGTAGGCCGCCAGTACCAGGTCAACCAGGTCGTCTCCGCGTCCTCGTGGAGCACGCCCGACACCGCCTCTACCTCCATGCCCACCTTCAGATCCGCGACGGTGACCCCCGGCGGTGCCTGCCCCAGAATCACGATCCGGTCCTCCGCCAGTTCTGAAGCGATCAACGCGCACGGCTCCCACGGAAGTTCCGGATTCGTCACATAGGGTGACGGTGGCCGATATCGACTGTCGGTGTACGACCAGATCCGCCCGCGCCGCGACAGCGGTACCTCGACCAGATCCCCACCACCACAGGCCGGATTACGGCACCACGCGTCCTCGCGCGGGAAGAAGAGCGCGGTGCAGGCGGAGCACCGCGTACCGAGCAGACGGAAGTCTTCGCCGTCCCCCGTGAACCAACCGGCCACCACAGGAGTGCGCACCCGTGCCATAACCCCTCCCGAACTCCAGTAACTGACGATCCATCAGAAACTAGAAGTCTGCCACGGGCCACGTCGAAGGGGCAGAGGGCAGCACCCCCACGCCACGCCACCACCGACCGCACCTCACCCCAGGCCGAACCACCACAGAAGCCCGCCGCACCCCCTCCGCAGCAGTCCTCGACCCACCGCCCGCACCCCGCCCCACAGACTGAATCCGGACACACCGGCACCCCGCTCCGCGCGACCGCTTCCGTCTCACCCCAGCCGCCTGATAGACGCAGAGCCCATGACACGACTCCCCACCGTGCCGCGAGCCCTCACCGGCGCCCTCACAGCCCTGCTGCTGGCCCTCACCGCCACCCCGGCCTCCGCCCGCCCGGCAGGCGCCCTGACCGCCCCCGCCGACTTCGTCGCCCTGCGCACCGTCGACCGGACGATCATCGAGGAGATCCGCTACACCACCCCGCACAACTTCGTGGGCGAGCCCATCGACGGCTACCGCCAGCCCTTGTGCGTCCTCACCCGCCCCGCCGCGGAAGCCCTCCGCACCGCCCAAAGGGCCCTGCTCCGCCAGGGCTACGCGCTCAAGGTGTACGACTGCTACCGCCCCCAGCGCGCCGTCGACCACTTCGTCCGCTGGGCCGAGGACCTGGACGACGACGCCATGAAGCGCGAGTTCTACCCGGACGTCGACAAGTCCCGCCTCTTCGCGGACGGCTACATCGCCGAGAAGTCCGGCCACAGCCGCGGCTCCACCGTCGACCTCACCCTCGTCGCGCTCCCGGCACGCCCCACCAGGCCCTACGTCCCCGGCGAACCCCTCGTCCCCTGCCATGCCCCCAAGGACCGGCGTTTCCCCGACAACTCGGTGGACATGGGAACCGGCTACGACTGCTTCGACACCCGCTCACACACCCTCGACCCGCGCGTCCAGGGCGCCCCACGCGCCAACCGGCTCCTGCTGAAGAACACTCTCGAAGACGTCGGTTTCGTGAACCTCCCCGAGGAGTGGTGGCACTTCACCTACCGCCCCGAGCCCTACCCCGACACCTACTTCGACTTCCCCGTGGCATGGAAATCCCTCACCAAAAGGGCATGACAAGGACGAACGCCCCCGCGCGGAGAGACGCACACCACACCATCGGATACAGTCCGCGACGTGTCCGAGAACCCACAACCCACCTCCAACTCCGCGGTCGACAGCCACTGTTCGAGCTGCGGGGCGCCCTATGGAAAGGGCATCACCGGCTGGCCCCGCACCTGCCCCTCGTGCGGCACCGTGGCCTACCGCAACCCCCTGCCGGTCGCGGTGGCACTCCAGCCCGTGTACGACACCCAGGGCACCGCCCTGGTCGTCATCACGCGCACCATCGCCCCCGCCCTGGGCGGCATCGCGCTCCCCGGCGGCTTCATCGACGACCGTGAGGACTGGCGCCACGCCGTCGTCCGGGAGCTGAAGGAGGAGACCGGCATCGACGCGGCGAGCCGCGACGTCCGGCTCGTCGACGCCATGAGCGCGCCCGACGGCCACCTGCTGCTGTTCGGCCTCCTCCCGGAACGCCCGGCGGACGGACTGCCCCCGTCGGCGGCCACCGACGAGACCGAGGGCTGGCACCTGCTGCGCAGGCCCGAGGAACTGGCCTTCCCGCTGCACACACTCGCCGCGAGGGCCTGGTTCGAGGGCCGCTACTGAGCGGGCTTCGGGGGCAGCCCCCGGATGTGTACCGGATGGGGCGGCTCGACCGGCCCGACCTCCCGCTCCCGCTCCACGACCACGCGTGAGCCCTCCCAGCGGGTGAAGTACCGCTCGATCTCCGGCTCGTCCCACCCGTCGCCGCCGTCCGCCACCACCAGCCCACTGCCGGTCCGCCCCCGCGCGGGAGCCCACACCTCCAGCTCCAGTCCGCCGTCCTTCCCCCGCACCGGAAGGACGGCGCCCGCGCGGGCCAGCACCGGAATCCGCGCCAAGGGCGCCTCCACGACCACCTGCCCAGGCCCCTCGTACACCCGCTCCGTCGCCGTGTCGTACCACCGGCCGCGCGGCAACTGCACCGCCCTGCGGTCCGCACCCGGGTCCAGCACCGGCGCCACCAGCAGCGCATCCCCCAGCAGGAACGCGTCCTCACAGTCCCGCAACGCCCGGTCCTCGGGCGCCCCCCACCACAGAGGCCGCACATATGGCGCCCCCGTCCGCCGCGCCAGATGCGCCAGCGTCACGAAGTAGGGCAGCAGCCGCCTGCGCTCGATCAGCGCGTCGCGCGCGTACGCCAGCACATCCGACCCGAACTCCCACGGCTCACGCCGCCCGGCCCGCAGACTCGCGTGCGTACGGAACAGCGGCACATAGGCGCCCAACTGGAACCACCGCAGATACAGCTCCGGCGACGGGGAACCGTCGAAGCCGCCCACGTCCGGCCCCGAGTACGGCACCCCGCACAGCCCCAGCCCCATGACCAGCGCCAGCGACGCCCGCAGCCCCGGCCAGCCGGTCGCCACATCCCCCGACCATGTACCGCCGTAGCGCTGCATCCCGGCCCAGCCCGCCCGCGAGAACACGAACGGCCGCTCCTGCGGACACAACTCGCGCAACCCCTCGTAGGCCGCCCTTGCCATGCCCAGGGCGTACACGTTGTGCGCCTCCCTGTGGTCGCCCCCACGGCCCTCCAGGGCGTGTCGCGCCGACCTCGGCAAGGTGGACTCCCCGAACGCCGTGAACGACGTCGGCTCGTTCATGTCGTGCCAGAAACCGGCGAACCCCTGCGCCAGACGCTCCTCGTACTGCCTGCCCCACCAGGCACGCACCCGCGCGTCCGTGAAGTCGGGAAAGACCGACTCCCCGGGCCACACCACCCCCCGCACCACCTGCCCCGACGCGTCCCGCACGAAGACGTCCCCGGCCGTACCGCTGTCATACAGCGCGTTCCCCGGCTCCGCCTCGACCGCCGGATCCACGATCGACACCAGCCGGATTCCCTCCTGCCGCAGCTCCTCCGCCAGCTCCGGCAGCTTGGGAAAACGCTCAGGATCGACCGTGAACGTCCGCCGCTCGTCGAAATGGTCGATGTCCAGATGCACGGCATCCAGCGGCAGCCCGCGCTCCCGGTAGCCGGACACGATCCGGCGCACCTCCCGCTCACTGCCGAACCCCCAGCGCGCGTGATGATGTCCCAGCGCCCACACCGGCGGCAGCGCGGGCGCTCCCGTCAGCGAGGCCCAGCACAGCAGGACACGCGCGGGCGTCCCCACCATCACCCAACAGCGCAGCGAACCGCCGTCCATACGCAGCTCGCTCGTCCCGGCCCGGTCGTGTCCCGACCCGGCCCCCTCCTCGCCCTCCGCCAGCGTCACCGACCCGTCCCAGGACGTGTCGTAGAAGATCAGATGCGTCGAGGCGTCGGCCACCACCAACTGCACCGGCATCGTGAGATACAGCGGATCGTCGCCCGGCCCGAACGCCCGCCCTGGATCGCTGTTCCACAGGCGGTACGTCCCGTCCCGCAGCCGCGGCCCCGCGGCGCGCCCGCCGAGCCCGAAGAACCGGGCGTCCGCCGCCACCTCCGAACGCTGCATCCAGCGCGCCACACCCCCCTGCACCGGTTCCCACCAGCGCGGCGGATGCTCCCGGCGCAGAGTGACCCCACCCGGCGTGAGCACCTCGACCGCCCCGTGCCGCGAGACGACCAGCGTCACCCGCTCGGCCACCACCCGCCAGCCACCGTCCTTGTCCGGCTCCAGCACGGCCCGTGGGTCCGGCTCCGGACACGCCCCGGCCAGGGCGTAGGACGGCTCCGGAGCGGCCCCGTCCCAGCCCCAGAACACCGTCCCGTTCACCGCGACCATGATCCGCAGCTCCGAGCGCGTGAACCGGATCAGCCCCCCACCAGGACCCGGTTCCACCTCCACGACAGGCCCCGGCACCCGAGCCCGCTCCGCGCCCCGCTCCGGCAGCCCGGCCGCGTCCACCCGCTTCCTGCGCCACGCCGCGCGTACGGTGCGCAACCCGTGGGCTGCCCCCGCAGCACCGACCGACTTCACCGAACGCACCAGGTCACGACCATCCATGCTGTTCAGCCTGCCATCGACACGCCCACGCGGGTGCACCGTTCAACTGCCGTTCACCCGTGCTGGGAGCACATCTTCACGAGGCGGACTATGTGGGGCAGACCCTGGTGTACTAGTCGATCACATGGCATCGTCCCCATGAGCCGTGTCGCGCCGCCGTCGGCGAACGACACCATGACGCGCAGAGTCCGGGAGCCATCACATGTCGACCGCCACCCCTCCGCCCCTCTGGGAGCCCGATACACAGCGCATCGCCCAGGCGCGGATCACCGCGTTCCAGGCATGGGCGGCCCAGCACCACGGCGCCCCCGCCGACGGCGGCTACCCGGCCCTGCACCAGTGGTCCGTCACCGACATGGAGGGCTTCTGGAAGGCCGTCACCGCATGGTTCGACGTACGGTTCTCCAGCCCCTATACGCGGGTTCTGGGCAGCCGCGACATGCCCGGCGCCCGGTGGTTCCCCGGAGCGACCCTCAACTACGCCGAGCACGCCCTGCGCGCCGCCGACGACCGCCCCGACGAAACCGCCCTCCTCTGCGTCGACGAAACCCATGAACCACAACCGGTCACCTGGGCACACCTCCGCCGCCAGGTCGGCTCCCTCGCCGCCGAACTACGTGCCCTCGGCGTACGCCCCGGCGACCGCGTCTGCGCCTACCTGCCGAACATCCCGCAGGCCGTGGTCGCCCTGCTCGCCACGGCAGCCGTAGGCGGCGTCTGGACCTCCTGCGCCCCCGACTTCGGCGCCCGCAGCGTCCTGGACCGCTTCCAGCAGGTCGAGCCCGTCATCCTCTTCACCGTCGACGGCTACCGCTACGGCGGCAAGGAACACGACCGCCGCGACACCGTCGCCGAACTCCGCCGCGACCTGCCCACCCTCCGCGCGGTCGTCCACATCCCCCTGCTCGGCACCGAGGCCCCCGAGGGCACCCTGGAATGGTCGACCCTGACCAGCGCGGACACGGACCCCGTCTATGAACCGGTCCCCTTCGACCACCCCCTGTGGGTGCTCTACTCCTCCGGCACCACCGGCCTGCCCAAGGCCATCGTCCAGTCCCAGGGCGGCATCCTCGTCGAACACCTCAAACAACTCGGCCTGCACTGCGACCTGGGCCCCGAAGACCGCTTCTACTGGTACACGTCGACCGGCTGGATGATGTGGAACTTCCTCGTCTCCGGCCTGCTCACCGGCACCACGATCGTCCTGCACGACGGCAGCCCCGGCTACCCGGACACCGGCGCCCAGTGGCGCGTCGCCGAACGCACCCGCGCCACGCTCTACGGCACCTCCGCCGCCTATGTCATGGCCTGCCGCAAAGCGGGCGTGCAGCCCGGCCGCGACCACGACCTCTCCTCGGTCCGCTGTGTGGCCACCACCGGCTCCCCGCTGCCGCCCGACGGCTTCCGCTGGCTCCACGACGAGGTCCACGACGACCTCTGGATCGCCTCCGTCAGCGGCGGCACCGACGTGTGTTCCTGTTTCGCGGGCGCCGTCCCCACGCTCCCCGTCCACATCGGCGAACTCCAGGCACCCTGCCTCGGCACCGACCTCCAGTCCTGGGACCCCGACGGAAACCCCTTGATCGACGAGGTCGGCGAACTCGTCGTCACCAACCCCATGCCGTCCATGCCGATCCGCTTCTGGAACGACCCCGACGGCAGCCGCTACCACGACAGCTACTTCGACACCTACCCCGGCGTCTGGCGCCACGGCGACTGGATCACCGTCACCTCGCACGGCTCGGTGATCATCCACGGCCGCTCCGACTCCACCCTCAACCGCCAAGGCGTCCGCATGGGCTCGGCCGACATCTACGAAGCCGTCGAACGCCTCCCCGAGATCAAGGAATCCCTCGTCATCGGCGTCGAACAGCCCGACGGCGGCTACTGGATGCCCCTCTTCGTCCACCTGGCCCCCGGAGCCCGGCTCGACGAAACCCTCCTCTCCCGCATCAAGCAGACGATCCGCGAACAGCTCTCACCCCGCCACGTCCCCGACGAAGTCATCGAGGTCCCCGGCATCCCCCACACCCTCACCGGCAAACGCATTGAGGTCCCGGTCAAACGCCTCCTCCAGGGCACCCCACTGGAGAAGGCGGTCAACCCCGGCTCGATCGACAACCTCGACCTCCTCCACTTCTATGAAGACCTGGCCCGCACACGCGGCTGAACCACGGAAGGTCAGCACGGTGCGACCACGGACGATCCGGAGTCGCACCACCCCACCCCCGCCCCTGACCTGCCAAAACACCCCCTGAAAGCCCACCCCCGATCACTCCCACCCCCGATTGTCAGTGCCGCCGGTTACTGTGAGTGAGCATTGATCGACCGCACTCAGGGGGAAACCATGACGCACACCGACGAGCTGACCATGCGACGCGTCCTGCGCCGCGAAGTGGCCGGCACCATCGGCCTGCTCACCGACGAACACGACTTCCGCAGCATGCGCCGCTACACCACCTTCGTCTTCGACGACCACCGCACCTACCTGCGGCAGGTCGAGAGCCTGCTCAAAACCCGAGCCTCCCAGGGCAGCCACACCACCCTCGCGCTCTTCGACCCACAGGAGTACGCCGAGTACTGCCTGAACGCCGGACTCGACCCGGACATCCCGGCCAGCCGAGCCCGCTTCACCGCGGAACTCGCCACCACCGGGCCGACCCTCCCCTACGAAGGCCAACCCCTGGCCGACCTCGTCCCGGCCCTCGTCGACGAAGCCGTCCGCCAGGCCACCTGGGACTACGCCTCCTCACTCCTGGCCCGCCTCGGCACCTGTGCCACCTGCGGCGAGGACATCGGCCGAGCCGCCTTCGCCCGCGCCTCGGCCCTCCTCGTCCGCGTCCTCGACACGGCACCACCCGGCGACCACCACCTCGTGTGCACGGTCTCCGGCACACCCGAAATGCTCTCGGCCGTCCTCCACGCCGACCAGAACGACACCGGCGCCACACAACTCGACGAGAACGAAGCCCTGGAGTTCACCACCGTCCTCGCCGTCGGCCTCGCGACCCACAACCCAGGCGGACTCGTGATGCGCACCAGCGCCCCCGACACCACCGACCGCGTCTACGGATGGCGTCTGCGCGGCCAAGACCTCGCACCCCTCACCGCAGGCGAGGTCTTCGACGCCTACTGCACCGACGTCGACTCCGGAGACCTCGTCTCACCCGAATCCGGCGTCGACTACTGCGCACCGCCCGACCTGGGCATGAACGGAGACGACCGGCCCCCCGGCCACCACCACTGACACCACGAGGGGCTCCCCACACGATGGGGAGCCCCTCGAAGACCCGACGACCACGCGACAGCGCACAGCCGCCCGACGCGACTACTCGCCGGACAGCACCGCCTGCGCCGCCGCCCGCGCCTGCTCGGCACTGTCCGAAGCCCGCGCCGCAGCCGCCGCCCGCTCGCACTGGGCCAGCGTGTACTTCGCCAGCGCGGCCCGCACATACGGAATCGACGCCGCACCCATGGAGAGCGAGGTGACCCCCAGACCGGTCAGCACACACGCCAGCAGCGGATCGGCGGCGGCCTCACCGCACACGCCACAGCTCTTGCCCTCGGCCTTCGCCGCCTCGGCGGACAGCGCCACCAGATCGAGCAGCGCCGGCTGCCACGGGTCCTGCAACCGCGACACGGCCCCGACCTGACGGTCCGCGGCGAAGGTGTACTGCGCGAGGTCATTGGTCCCCAGCGACAGGAACTCCACCTCCTGGAGCACCGACCGCGCCCGCAGCGCCGCCGAAGGAATCTCCACCATGGCACCGAACTTGGCATGCAGCCCGGCCGCACGGCACGCGTCGGCGAACGCCTTGGCGTCGGACCGGTCGGCGACCATCGGCGCCATGACCTCAAGGTAGACCGGCAGCCCCTCAGCGGCCTTGGCCAGCGCGGTCAGCTGCGTACGCAGGACATCCGGGTGATCGAGCAACGAGCGCAGACCACGCACACCCAGCGCCGGGTTCGGCTCGTCCGCAGGCGTCAGGAAATCCAGCGGCTTGTCGGCACCGGCATCGAGCACCCGCACCACGACCCGGCTCTCCGGAAACGCCTCCAGAACCTTCCGGTACGCCTCGACCTGCTTCTCCTCGGACGGCGCGTTCTTGCTGTCGTCCAGGAACAGGAACTCGGTACGGAAGAGCCCGACACCCTCGGCACCCGCCTCGACGGCCGCCGCCACATCACCAGGACCGCCGACATTCGCCAGCAACGGCACCTTGTGCCCGTCAGCGGTGGCCCCGGGACCGGTCGACGCCGCCAGCGCCGCCCTGCGCTCAGCCGCGGCAGCCTCCAGCTGCCCCTTCTTCTCCTTCGTCGGGTTCACGAAGATCTCACCGCTGGAACCGTCCACCGCGATCATCGTGCCCTCGGCAAGCTCACCCGCACCGGGCAACGCCACCACGGCCGGCACCCCCATCGCCCGCGCCAGAATCGCGCTGTGGCTGGTAGGACCCCCCTCCTCGGTGACGAAACCGAGCACGAGCGTCGGGTCCAGCAGCGCCGTGTCCGCAGGCGCCAGATCCCGGGCGACCAGCACATACGGCTCATCGCTGTCCGGTACACCAGGCATCGGCACCCCGAGCAGCCGAGCGACGATACGGTTCCGCACATCGTCCAGGTCGGCCACCCGCCCGGCCAGGTACTCACCGGCACCCGCCAACAGCTCCCGGTACGCCGCGAACGCGTCGTACACGGCACGCTCCGCGGTACTGCCGACCGCCACCCGCCGATCCACATCGGCCATCAGCTCGGGGTCCTGAGCCATCAGAGCCTGCGCCTCAAGCACGGCCTGGGCCTCGCCCCCCGCCAGATTGCCGCGCGCGATCAGATCGGCCGCCACCGCATCGACGGCCTGCCGGGCGCGCCCCTGCTCACGCTCCGCCTCCTCCGCCGGGATCTGCTTGGCAGGCGGCTCCAGCACCGCCGTGCCCATGTGCCGAACCTCGCCGATCGCCACGCCGTGACTCACGCCGACGCCTCGCAGCGTTGTCTCCATCTCACCCGTCTCCGATAGTGCGGCGGGTCCCGCCGCCGTGGTGGTTGCCCTGCTGGCCGTTAAGAGAACGGCGCTGACGTCACTGCCAGACGAAGAGGCTGTCGCCCGCCTTGACGTCGCCGTCCTCACGCAGCTCGGACAGCGCCTCGGCCGAAGCCTCCAGTGCCACGATGGGGCAGACCGGCGACTTGCCGGCCGCCTCGACCGCGGCAGGGTTCCAGCGCACGACGACCTGGCCACGGGTGACGGTGTCCCCCTTGTTCACCAGCAGCTCGAAGCCCTCGCCATTCAGCTGCACGGTGTCGATGCCGAGGTGGGTGAGCACACCATGTCCCTCGCTGTCCACGACGACAAAGGCATGCGGATGCAGCGAGACGATGACGCCGTCGACAGGCGAAACCGCCTCGCCGGGTTCACGTACGGGGTCGATGGCGGTACCCGGGCCGACCATGGCCCCGGAGAAAACCGGATCGGGCACCGAGGCCAGTCCGATGGCGCGTCCAGCGATTGGGGACGACACGGTGGTCATGGGAAGCCTCCCAGGGGTGGAGATTCATCTGAGCCGTCACTACCTGTCCCGGACGGCACACTGTTGAGCAGGGTATGTCATATGAAGTCCCGGTTCTCTATGAGGAGACCGGGTTCGCGACTCCAGGAGCGACCACAAATCGGTTTGCCCCCGCTCCGGAGCCACCTGTACAGTCGTACTCCTGCTTGAGGTCGAGCAACGCACCAGGCGACTCTGCCTAGCAGCACCCAACTTGTCAGATCCTATCCCGGGGTCGCCTTCTGCATGCCTGCAGGAGGGTGGTCAGGGGGACGGAAAAACACTGATAGAGTTTGGAACACCGAAGGGAAGCGCCCGGAGGAAAGCCCGAGAGGGTGAGTACGAAGGAAGCGTCCGTTCCTTGAGAACTCAACAGCGTGCCAAAAATCAACGCCAGATATGTTGATACCCCGTCTCCAGCATCATGCTGGGGCGAGGTTCCTTTGAAATAACACAGCGAGGACGCTGTGAACGGTCGGGCTTATTCCGCCTGGCTGTTCCGCTCTCGTGTGTGTGTCCCGATTACGG
>NZ_JBEZLM010000041.1:0-55937 GCF_040652095.1 Streptomyces sp. NPDC048290 | reverse complement strand
CCGCGCCCGTGCAGACCCCGATCCGTGTGAGTGACGGTGACTTGTCGGGGCAGAACCGGCCCGGCTGGGTCACCAACAGCGGCACCATCGACGCCACCCGGCCCTCAACCCGACCCCCCGCCCCCCTCCTCGCCGTTCCTCGACCGTCTCGGTCCGTCAAGCGGCTCTCCCTCGCGTCGTGTGGCCGGCTCCGGGCCGCGCATCGCGACCGTAGGCAGCGCCCGGGGACCGGTCAACGCGCCATGCCCCGGGGGCGCGCGAAATCGACCGGTCGCCCCGGGCCAGCGCGCCTGTGGTGCGTACGGGGGTGCGAATGACACGCTGGACGTATGAACATCCCTTTCCTCAGCGGCAGGCACAGCAAGCGCCGGGGCGACGTCGCGGTGGTCTCCGGCGGTGCCGGGGTCCGGGACCCGGCCGGGCTCAGTGATCTGCTCGCCGAGTGCGAGCTGCTGCGCCGCCAGGCGGCCGACGCGGGTGTCGCCCTCGACGACTCGGTGGAGTCGCTGGAGGCGATCGACCAACTGCTGCCGCGCTGGCGGGACGACGAGGAGACGCTGATCTGGCTCGGTACCGACGCCGGTCTGTATCTCGGCACGGTCCTGATCCGCACGGTCGAGGGCGCGGCCTGGAACCTCTGGCCCAGCGGACAGCCGGTGGTACGGCTGGCCTCGGGCCGGGAGTTCGACGTCGTGACCGCCGGGCACGAGTGGGCGGCGAGCGGTGTCCCGGAGCTGTCCCAGCTGTACGCGGAGGTCGCCGAGGCGTGAAGCCCTGGCCTTAAGATCGAGTTAAATACGGCTTATGCCCGAAAAGTGCGTGTCGTGACTTAACTGCTTTCTTGACTGGATAGTTTGCGGCAACCACGACTCGGCGGAGAGTGAGTAGGGCTGCCTATGGTCATCGATCCTTTGCCCGAGCTGCGGCGGGCGCTGCTGCCCGGCGGGGAGTTCCCGCACGGACCCTAGGAGGACCGGCGGAGCCATCGCGGAGCCGTATCCGCCCGGCAGCGGCCGGAGATCACTGTTCGCGCAGCGGAATCGACACGTACGACGGGTCGTTCGCGGGCGAGGAGAAGGTCAGCCGCGCGCCGGTCGGGTTGTGCTCGATGTAGAGCGGGTCGACCGTGTCGACGACCAGGGCGAGCCGATGCCCTGCCGGGACGTCGTAGGCCGTGGAGAACAGCTCCAGGTCCACACCGAACGGCTTTCCGGGCGCCCGCCCGTGGAAGGTGTACGGCGCGTAGCTGACCAGCTTGCCGAGGCCGAGCGGGCCCACGTCGTAGAGGTACGCGACGAGGGTTCCGCTCCCCTCGGTCGGGGTGAGGGTGGTGTGCACCTTCGCCGTGCCGCGCACGCGCTGCGGCGCACCGTACGTCCCGGACTGCCAGACGGCGGCCCAGCGGCGCGGCAGCAGGGGGATCGAGGCCGTCGGGGGGACCCGGGCCACCTGGTCCAGCAGGCTCGACAGCAGGACGATCCCGCCGTTCGCGCCGGAGTCCACATTGGTGTGGACGGTGGTGGTGCCGGAGAGGGCGATCTTGCGGGTGGTGGCCGTCACCGACTTCCAGTCCGGGTACTCCTCGTAGCCGCCGGTGGAGCGGGGCTTGAGCCGGACCGGCGGTTCGCGGTCGACGCCGTTGTCCGTGCCGCGCAGATGGTGGTCGAACCACCGGGTGGTGTCCGTCCAGACGTCGTTGGGCAGCCCGAACAGTCCCGTGATCTCCGCGGTGGCGTGGTCGCCGGGGCGCAACTGGAGCCGCTTGGGGCCGGTCAGCCGCTCATAGAAGGCGGCGGTGCTGTTGGGCGGGAAGATGGTGTCGCCCCAGGCCCCGGCCATCATCACGGCGGTGCCGTGCGCGTTGAGCTGGTCGGCGAAGTTCTTGGGGGAACGTTTCCTCCCCCAGGCCGTCAGCTCGTCCTCGCGCTCCAGGTCCGAGGCGAAGAAGCCCTTGAACACCTGCTGGGTCTCGGCGCTGGGCCGTCCGGTGAGCAGGGCCGCCCCGTACAGCAGGGCACCGGCCTGGACGCTCTGGGTGCGGTTCGGGTAGATCGAGGCGGTGAGGTCGGCCCAGCCGCTGAGCGCGGCCACCGCCTTGATCCGGGGGTCGTGCGCGGCGGCGAGCAGGCCGATCCCGGCGCCGTAGGAGACCCCGCCCATGCCGATCCGGGCGGGGTCGGCGGGGGTGTGGGCGAGCGCCCAGTCGATCACCCGGGAGGCGTCGGTGACGTCCTGCTCCCCGGCGACCTCGATCTCACCGCCGGACTGCCAGAAGCCGCGCACGTTGTAACTGACCACCACATAGCCGGAGTCGGCCAGCCGCTGGGCCTGCACGAGGTACTGCACCTGCGGGAAGCCCCAGCTGGTGGGCAGGACGACGAGGGGGTGGCGGGCCGTGCCGTCGGCGGGGGTGAGGACATTGGCCTTGAGGGTGACGCCGTCCGCGCCGGTGATGTCCACGAAGCGGAGGGTGGCCGCACCGGGCGCGGCCCCGGCGGCGGGGGAGGCGGTGAGGACCCCGCCCGCGACGAGGGCGGCGGACACCGTGCCGACGGCGGCGGTGCGCAGGGGGTGGCGATAAGGGCCCATGGGGACTCCTCACTCGGGCGGACGGAACTCCGGCGGGGCGGAACTCCGTCGGGACGGGACTCCGGTGGGGCGGAACTCCGGTGGGGGCGGAGCTCCGGTGGGGCGGAGTGAGGTGACGGTAGCCGGGCGGGCTTACCGTCGGTAACCCGTCGGTAAGTTACGTGGGAGTAACAATTTGAGCGCTCAAGAACATGTTTGAAGGGCGCTCGATGAGAGAAGTGAGGGGCGCTCAAGGAGTCGTGAGGCGGCGGACATTGCCCAGGACATTGCCCGTGGTCAGGACTCCGCGCGGTGGGACGGACGCGGCGACGCTCCGGACGCCCTCGGCTCCAGCGCGGCCGTGGGCAGCGGCGCCCGTGCCGCCCGGGTCACCTCCGCGACCAGCTCCACCAGGTCCGGCCCGTACGCCTGGGAGTTGACCACCTTCAGCAGCAGCACGAACGCGTTGCCGCCGTGCTTGCGCGCCAGCCGCTCATGGTGGCGGGCCAGATAGCGGGTCGCCGCCTGGTTGGTGATCGCCCGCTGTCCGCAGAACAGGAACACCGGCCGCGACTCCCGCCGTTCGCCCGCCGTCAGCCGGGCCAGCAGCACGTACTCCTCGACCCCCGGGTCCATCCGGTAGCGCTCGCCGCCGATCTGGAAGGCGCCCCGGTCCGGGCCCGGCTCCGGATCGATGTTCACCCGCACCCCCGGCAGCATCGCCGACATGTGCGCCACCATCCGCCGATTCGACCCCGGACCGCCCACGCAGAACTCCGTTCGGTCGCCGAACCCCTGCTGCACCCCGTCCTGCGTCACCATCTGCGCGTGCGCCCCGCAGTCCTTGATCAGCGCGGCCAGCTCCAGCAGCGCGAACACGTCGAAACGGTGGACGGCGGGCTCCGAGGTCGCCGGGTCCCGGTTGACGACGAGCAGCGTCTCGGAGTTCTGCGGCAGCCCGAAGAACGCCTGCTTACGGCGGAGTCTGCGCTTCCACAGATACGTGCGGGCGAGCCAGCCGATCGCGGCGGAGAGCCCGGCGGCTATCAGACCGAGGACGATGTTGCGCACGTCGTCATTCATGGGCGCGCATGTTAGCGGGTGGCCGGAGTGATGCTCCTGACGCGGGCATGTCCATTCGATTAGGCTTCGCGAACGGTTCCCCCCACTGGAGGTCGTATGCGTCGCCCCGTCGTGCGGAAGCTCTCGGTCCTGGCGGTCACGGTCGCCGTAGCCTCGGTGGGAGCCGCCGCGCCCCCCACCGCGGCGAGCGGCAAGGGCCCGGCCCCGGCGCCCCCGAAGACCCCGGTCGCCACCGGGTACGGCGGTGCCGTCGCCAGCGTCGACGCGGACGCCACGGCCGCCGGTATCGAGGTGCTCAAGCAGGGCGGCAACGCCGTCGACGCCGCCGTCGCCACCGCCGCCGCGCTCGGCGTCACCGAGCCCTACTCCGCGGGCATCGGCGGAGGCGGCTACTTCGTCTACTACGACGCCAAGTCCCGCAAGGTGCACACCCTCGACGGCCGGGAGACCGCCCCACTGAGCGCCGGGTCCGATCTGTTCCTGGAGAACGGCCGCCCCATGCCGTTCGCCGAGGTCGTCACCAGCGGGCTCTCCGTCGGCACCCCCGGCACCCCGCTCACCTGGCAGACCGCGCTGGACAAGTGGGGCAGCAAACGCCTCGGCCCCCTCCTGCGCCCCGCCGAACGCCTCGCCCGCGACGGCTTCACCGTGGACGCCACCTTCCGCGACCAGACCGCGAGCAACGAGGCCCGGTTCCGCAACTTCCCCGACACCGTCGACCTGTTCCTCCCCGGCGGACAGCTCCCGGTCGTCGGCTCCACGCTGAAGAACCCGGACCTCGCCCGCACCTACGCCCAACTCGCGCGCGAGGGCGTCGGCGCGCTCTACCGCGGCGACCTCGCCGACGACATCGTCGACACCGTCAACGAGCCCCCCGTCGACCCCGCCACCGGCTGGAACGCCCGCCCCGGCGACCTCACCGCCCGCGACCTCGCCTCCTACCGGGTCAAGTCCCAGGCCCCGACGAAGACCTCGTACCGAGGGCTCGACGTCTACTCCATGGCCCCGTCCTCCTCCGGCGGCACCACCGTCGCCGAGGCCCTGAACATCCTGGAGCGCACCGACCTCGCCAAGGCGAGCGACGCCGCGTATCTGCACCGGTTCATCGAGGCCAGCCGGATCGCGTTCGCGGACCGGGGCCGCTGGGTCGGCGACCCGGCCTTCGAGAACGTCCCCACCAAGGAACTCCTCTCCCAGCGGTACGCCGACTCCCGTGGCTGCCTGATCAAGGACGACGCGGTGCTGACCAGCCCGCTCGCCCCCGGCGACCCGCGCCGCCCGGCGCCCTGCGCGACCGGCGGGACGGCCACGCCCACCACGTACGAGGGGGAGAGCACGACCCATCTCACGGCGGCGGACAAGTGGGGGAACGTCGTCTCCTACACCCTCACCATCGAGCAGACCGGCGGCAGCGGGATCACCGTCCCGGGGCGGGGGTTCCTGCTCAACAACGAGCTGACCGACTTCTCCTTCGCCCCGGCCAACCCGGCCGTCCACGACCCCAACCTGCCGGGTCCCGGGAAGCGGCCGAGGTCGTCCATGTCGCCGACGATCGTGCTCGACGGGCACGGGAAGCCGGTGGTGGCCCTCGGGTCGCCGGGGGGCGCGACGATCATCACGACCGTGTTGCAGACGCTGACGGGGTTTGTCGACCGGGGGTTGCCGCTGGTCGACGCGATTGCCGCGCCTCGGGTCAGTCAGCGGAACTCGGCGGTTTCCGAGCTGGAGCCGGGGTTGTACGGGAGTTCTTTGCGGGGGGAGTTGGAGGGGATCGGGCATGTGTTCCGGGTGAATCCGGAGATCGGGGCGGCGACGGCTGTGCAGCGGCTGCGGGATGGGAAGTGGGTTGCGGCTGCGGAGACCGTACGTCGTGGGGGTGGGTCGGCGATGGTGGTGCGGCCATCCAAGTGAGGGGCTGAGGGGGGCTGCCGTGTGCCGGTTGAGTGTGGCTGGTCGCGCAGTTCCTCCCCCAGAGGGGGTGCCCCCAGCGCCCCTAAGGGAGTTGCCCTCACGGATGTTTCGTCGTGAACGTCAGTTCGTTGTCGGCCACATCCACCGTCACCTTGTCTCCCGCCTTTGCCTTGCCGTTGAGGAGGAGGCGGGAGAGGGGGTTGTCGATCTCTCGTTGGATCGTGCGGCGTAGGGGGCGGGCGCCGTACTCGGGCTGGTAGCCCTGGTGGGAGAGCCAGTCCACGGACGCGGGGGTGAACTCGACCCCGATGTCCTGGGCGTGCATCAGCCGGCGGGTGCGTTCCAGGAGCAGATCGGTGATCTGGCGGAGCTGCTCGGGCGTGAGGCGGCGGAAGGCCACGATCTCGTCGATCCGGTTGAGGAACTCGGGGCGGAAGTGGTCCCGCAGCGGGCGCAGGACGCGTTCGCGGCGGGCCTCCTCGTCGGCGTCCGGACCGCCCGCGCCGAAGCCGATCCCACCGCCGCTGCGGCTGATCGCCTCCGAACCCAGGTTGCTGGTCATCACCACCACCGTGTGGGTGAAGTCGACCGTGCGGCCCTGCGCGTCGGTGAGCCGGCCGTCGTCCAGGACCTGGAGCAGGATGTTGAAGACGTCCGGGTGCGCCTTCTCCACCTCGTCCAGGAGAAGAAGTGAGTAGGGGTGGCGGCGGACCGGCTCGGTGAGCTGGCCCGCCTCCTCGTGGCCGACATAGCCGGGCGGCGCGCCCACCAGCCGGGAGACGGTGTGCCGTTCCTGGTACTCGCTCATGTCGAGCCGGACCATCCGGTCCTCGCTGCCGAACAGGGCCTCCGCCAGCGCCCGCGCCAGTTCCGTCTTGCCGACACCGGTCGGGCCGAGGAAGAGGAACGAGCCGATCGGACGGTCGGGGCTGGCCAGGCCCGCGCGGGAGCGCAGTACCGCGTCGGACACCGCCGTCACCGCCTCGTCCTGGCCGATCACCCGGCGGTGCAGATGGTCCGCCAGGCCGAGCAGCCGGTCCTTCTCCTCCTCCGTCAGCCGGGCGACGGGGACGCCGGTCAGCCGGGACACCACCTCGGCGATGTCCTCGCCGGTGACTTCGAGATGGCGGCCCTCGTCGGCCTCGTCCTCGCCGGACTCCTTCGCGATGCGGTCCTTCAGCGCGGTGAGCCGGTCCCGCAGCCGGGTGGCGTCCTCGTAGTTCTCGTCGGTGACCGCCTGGTCCTTCTCCCGGGTCAGGCGCTCCGCCTCGCGCTCCATGGCCCGTATGTCGCCGCCCTTGGTGCGGGAGCGCAGCCGGACCCGGGCGCCCGCCTGGTCGATCAGGTCGATCGCCTTGTCCGGCAGTCTGCGGTCGGTGACATAGCGGTCCGACAGCTCCACGGCCGCGTCGAGCGCCTCGTCGGTGTAGCGGACCTGGTGGTGGGCCTCGTAGCGGTCGCGCAGTCCGCGCAGGATCTCCAGCGCGTCGGCGGCGGTCGGCTCGGGCACCAGGATCGGCTGGAAGCGGCGGGCCAGCGCCGCGTCCTTCTCGATCCTGCGGTACTCCTCCAGCGTCGTCGCGCCCACGATGTGCAGCTCGCCCCGGGCCAGCGCCGGTTTGAGGATGTTGCCCGCGTCCATCGCGCCGCCGCCCTCGCCACCGGCGCCCGCGCCGACCACCGTGTGCAACTCGTCGAGGAACACGACCAGTTGGTCGGAGTGGGCGCGGATCTCGCCCACGATGGTGTTCAGGCGCTCCTCGAAATCGCCCCGGTAGCGGGTGCCCGCGACCACGCCCGTCAGGTCCAGTGCCACCACCCGGCGGTCGGTGAGGATGTCGGGGACGTCCCCGTCGGCGATCCGCTGGGCCAGGCCCTCCACGATCGCCGTCTTGCCGACGCCCGCGTCCCCGATCAGCACCGGGTTGTTCTTGCCGCGCCGGGACAGCACCTCGATGGTCTGCTCGATCTCCTCGTCCCGGCCGATCACCGGGTCGATGCCGCCCGCGCGGGCCAGCTCCGTCAGATCACGGCCGTACTTGTCGAGGGTCGGGGTGCCGGACGGGCCGGGGGCGTGGTCCAGCCGCTGCGGGGGCGCGTCCGGCGCCTCCGGGGGGAGGCCGTCCGGGGTGAACCGGGCCGCGTTCAGGATGTGCCCCGCCGCCGAGTCCGGGTTGGCCGCCAGCGCGGTCAGCACATGCTCCGGGAGGATGTATCCGGCGCCGCTCGCCCGCGCCAGGTCGTGGGCGTCCAGCAGGGCCCGTTTCACGGCCGGGGTGAGGGACAGCGACGTCAGCGGCGGAGCGGCGGCCTCCGGATGCCGTACGGGGCCGGTCCGCTCGTCGATCTGCGCGGCCAGCGCGTCGGGGTCGGTGCCGGAGCGGGTCAGCAGGCCCCGGATCGGCCCGGCCGTGAGGGCGGCGCGCAGCAGATGCTCGGTGTCCAGGTCGTGGCTGCCGTGCTCCGCCGCGTACTGGGCGGCGCCCCGGACGAGATCCCGCGCGGGCGGGCTGAGCAGCCGGCCGATGTCGATCTGGCGGGGGGCGGGGCGGGGGCCGCCGAAGAAACGGGCCAGGAAGTCGCCGAAGGGGTCCCCGTCCGGGGTACCGCCCGGGGGAGGAGGGCCGGTGCTCATGGGAGGTCCGTTCGCGTGGGGGTCTGACGTGCGTGCGCGCCGTCGTACGGTGCGGCCGTCGTACGGTGCGCGCCGTCCTACGGGGGCCGTGCGTGCGCGTGCCGGTGCGTGCGTCCCTGTCAGAACACCTTCGCATGTTCTCGGGGGACGGGCATGTCTGGCGTACGGCCGCGAACCACGGCCTACGACCGGGCACGACCGCCCGCCCCCGCTCAGGCGGCCATGGCGTCCCGGCTGGTCAGGATGCGCGGGCCCGCGTCCGTGATCGCCACCGAGTGCTCGGCGTGGGCCGCCCGGGAACCGTCCGTGGTCCTGAGGGTCCAGCCGTCCGGGTCCACCCGGTAGTCGTCCCGGCCGCTCGCGATCAGCATCGGCTCGATGGCCAGCGCCATGCCGTGGCGCAGCCGCATACCCCGCCCCGGACGGCCCTCGTTGGGCACCCCCGGGTCCTCGTGCATGCTGCGGCCGATGCCGTGGCCGCCGAAGCCCTCCATGATCCCGTACCCGGCCGAGCGGCACACCGTGCCGATGGCGTGCGCGATGTCGCCGATGCGGTTGCCGACCACCGCGGCCTCGATCCCGGCGGCGAGGGCCCGCTCCGCCGTCTCCACCAGCCGCAGATCCTCCGGGCGGGCCCGGCCCACGACGAAGCTGATCGCGGAGTCGCCCACCCAGCCGTCCAGCTCGGCGCCGCAGTCGATGGACACCAGGTCGCCGGAGCGCAGCCGGTACGTGGTGGGGATGCCGTGCACGATCGCGTCGTTCACCGAGGCGCAGATCACCGCCGGGAAGGGGATCGACGCGAAGTGCGGGCGGTAGTGCAGGAAGGGCGCCCCGGCACCGGCCTCGCGCAGCACTCCGCGCGCCACCTCGTCCAGCTCCAGCAGGGAGACGCCCACGACGGCGGCCTCGCGGACGGCCGTCAGGGCCCGTCCGACGACGCGGCCCGCCACGCCCATCGCGTCCAGTGATGTGTCTGTCTTCAGCTCGACCATGCCAATTACTATACCGGTATAAAAATGGGGTCGGCCCCGTACACTGGTCCGCATGGTGCGCACTCCTCTGACCCCGGAAGAGCGGGAACGCGGCGAGCGGCTCGGGCGGCTGCTCCGGACGGCCCGCGGCTCCCGCAGCATGGCCGAGATCGCCACGCACGCGGGCATCTCCGCCGAGACGCTCCGCAAGATCGAGACCGGCCGGGCCCCGACCCCGGCCTTCTTCACCGTCGCCGCCCTCGCCGACACGCTCGGGCTGTCCATGGACGAGGTGGCGCGCGAGTGCGGTCAGGCGGCCGTGCGGGCGGTGGCCTGACGCCGGGGGCGCCGCCGTCCCCGACCCGCTCCGAAAAGCCCCCGTAGCAACGGCGTAACACGACTGGTGTTCGCTGAGGCAAAAGTGCTCCCGTTCGTGCAGGGGTGGGGCGATGGCTGTGGATCAACTCCCGGGTCGGCTGCGGGAGTTCGGGAACTACCTGGGCGGACTCCTGGCCCGTCTCGACCAAGCGGCGGGCTGGTGCGCGGTGTTCTGGCAGCGCGACCCGGACGCCATGCGGGCCTGTCTCGACGGACAGGAGGTGGCGCCCTGGGACGTGGTCGAAGCGCTCCTCCAGGATCTCGCCACGGCCTACGGCCCCGACGCCGCCGCCCGCGAGCACGAGCGGGCCCGCCCGCTGCACACCGCCGCCCTCGCCGCCCGCGACGCCCGCCCCGGCGCCCGTGACGACCTCGGCGACCGGCTCGACATCATGCTCCGCGAACAGCGCTACGCCGCCGACCGGTTGGCCCAGCTGGGCCGGGCCCTGGTCACCGCCACCAGCCGCGAGGAGACCGACGCCCTCCGCCTCGACCTCGCCTGGGCCCGCGACGACCACGACCGCGCGGGCGCCCGCTGCGCCGAACTCCGGGGCCGCATCGACCGGTTGGAACACACGCGGGCGGGATGGCCCCCGGGGACACCGGAGGGCCGGGACATCGCGCCCCGGGTCGAGGGCTGGTCGGGCGAGGTCGCCGGGGGAGTGACCCGGATCGAGCGACGGGGGGAGGGGCGGGACGCCGGGACGGGGGGTGGTTTCGGGGGCGTGGGTGATGTGGTCGGGGGTGGTTTCGGGGGCGAGGGCGATGCGGCCGGGGGCGGTTTCGGAGGCGTAGGTGATGTGGCCGGGGGGCGGGCCGGGCGGTTGGACGCGTCCGGGTGGGATGGCTCGGGCGGGGCGGCGGGGGGCGGTCGGTCGGGCGCGGCGGCTGCGGGGTCCGCTGCGGCTGCCGGTCCTGTCGGGTCGGCTCCGCGTCAAGCCTGGTCTGCCGCTTCTGCCCATCCGGCCGGTCCAGCCGCCTCCGCCCATCCGGCCGGTCCAGCCTGGTCGGCCTGGTCCGCCGGTCGCACCCCTTCCCACGCCTCCACCGCCACCTCGGCAGCCCCAGACTGGTCACCTCCTCCCCCCGCTCCCACGCCCGCAGCCCCCTCGCCCCCAGGCCCCGCCGATACCCCCCATCCCCCCAAACCCGCCAAACCCAAGAAGCGGCGTGGCAGCGCCCGGTTCGCCGGGATGCTCGATGCCGACAGTGACGCCGAGCCCGCCACGCCCCTGCCCCCCACCGTCGTCATCGGGCCTCCCGGGGCGTCCCTGGAGGCCGGGACCGAACCTCCCGGGGCCTCCCCCCGTGGGGCGCGGTTCGCCGGTGCCACCGATCGTGCCGACACCGCGCCCGCACCCCCCGTACCCGACTTCGACGCGGTCGCCGTGCGGGAGGTCGCGGCGGCGGTGCGGGAACTCGTGCGGCTGCGGCGGGACGGGCGCAGCGGGGAGGCGCACGCACTGCTGGTGGAGATCACCCACTGGCCCGCCGAGCGGTTCGCGCCGCTCGCCGCCGAACTGGAGCGGGCCCGGATGACCGCGGACTGGGCGACCCTGCTCTGGGAGGCGGCCTCGCTGCCCGCCGAGCGGCTGGTCGCGGCGGCCGACGCGCTGGTCGCGGGCGGCCGGGCCGGGGACGGGGAGCGGATACTGCGCCAGGGCGTGGCCCGCCCCGCCGCCGAGATAGGGCGAGGACTGGTCGGGCTGATCGCCGACGGGCGCCGCCGCGAGGTCCGGGTGCTGCTCGACGCGTACGTCCGGGTGCGGACCCCGGAGGAGGCGGTGCGGTGCGCCGGGGCCGACCCCGAGCGGCTGGTCCCGCTGCTGCTGGAGGCGGCGCGGGAGGTGTCCGAGGAGCGGTACTGGGATCTCGTCCACGCCCTGCGCGTGGCCGGTACCGGGGTGTGAGTCCCGCCCCGCGCCCGGCGCTCGCCCACCGGAGTGCGACACGCCGCCGACACCCCGAGGTGACGGCGATGGTCTTGGCAAGGCCCGCACGGGGGCATACGTTCGTGCCTCTACGTCCGCTTCTACGGGCGTAGAGGCTGACGTCCCGTCGAAGGAGCGCCCATGGCGAACGTCGTCCGCGCCGCCCTGGTCCAGGCCACCTGGACCGGCGACACCGAGTCCATGCTGGCCAAGCACGAGGAACACGCCCGCGAGGCGGCCCGGCAGGGTGCCCGGGTGATCGGGTTCCAGGAAGTCTTCAACGCGCCCTACTTCTGCCAGGTCCAGGAGCCCGAGCACTACCGGTGGGCCGAACCCGTGCCCGACGGGCCCACCGTGCGCCGGATGCGCGCTCTCGCCCGGGAGACCGGGATGGTGATCGTCGTCCCCGTGTTCGAGGTCGAGCAGTCCGGGTTCTACTACAACACCGCCGCCGTGATCGACGCCGACGGCAGCTATCTGGGCAAGTACCGCAAGCATCACATCCCCCAGGTCAAGGGGTTCTGGGAGAAGTACTACTTCAAGCCGGGGAACGCCGGGTGGCCGGTCTTCGACACCGCCGTCGGCAAGGTCGGTGTCTACATCTGCTACGACCGGCACTTCCCCGAGGGCTGGCGGCAGCTCGGTCTGGGCGGCGCGCAGCTCGTCTACAACCCGTCCGCCACCTCGCGCGGACTGTCGGCGTACCTGTGGCGGCTGGAGCAGCCCGCAGCGGCCGTCGCCAACGAGTACTTCATCGCCGCCATCAACCGGGTCGGTCAGGAGGAGTACGGCGACAACGACTTCTACGGAACCAGCTATTTCGTGGACCCGCGCGGGCAGTTCGTGGGAGAGGTCGCGAGCGACACCGAGGAGCAACTGCTCGTGCGCGATCTCGACTTCGCACTGATCGACGAGGTGCGGCAGCAGTGGGCCTTCTACCGCGACCGCCGCCCCGACGCCTACGAAGGACTGGTACAGCCGTGACCAAGGACCTCTTCGCCCGCCACCGCTCCGTCCTGCCCGACTGGCTCGCCCTCTACTACGACGACCCGCTGGAGATCACCCACGGCGAGGGCCGCCACGTCTGGGACGCCGACGGCAGGCGCTACCTCGACTTCTTCGGCGGCATCCTCACCACCATGACCGCGCACGCCCTGCCCGAGGTCACCAAGGCGGTGAGCGAACAGGCCGGGCGCGTCCTGCACTCCTCCACCCTCTACCTCAACCGCCCCATGGTGGAGCTGGCCGAACGGATCGCCCAGCTCAGCGGCGTCCCCGACGCCCGGGTCTTCTTCACCACCTCCGGCACCGAGGCCAATGACACCGCGCTGCTGCTCGCCACCACCTACCGGCGCAGCAACACCGTCCTCGCGATGCGCAACAGCTACCACGGCCGTTCCTTCGGCGCCGTCGGCATCACCGGCAACCGGAGCTGGTCCCCGACCTCCCTGTCCCCGCTCCAGACCCTCTACGTGCACGGCGGTGTCCGCACCCGGGGCCCCTACGCCTCCTTCAGCGACGCCGAGTTCATCGCGGCCTGTGTCGCCGACCTCAAGGACCTGCTCGGCCACACCCGCCCGCCCGCCGCCCTGATCGCCGAACCCATCCAGGGCGTCGGCGGCTTCACCTCCCCGCCCGACGGGCTGTACGCCGCCTTCCGCGAGGTGCTCGCCGAGCGCGGCATCCTGTGGATCGCCGACGAGGTGCAGACCGGCTGGGGCCGTACCGGCGAGCACTTCTGGGGCTGGCAGGCACACGCCCGCAGCGGCCCGCCCGACCTCGTCACCTTCGCCAAGGGCATCGGCAACGGCGCCTCCATCGGCGGCGTGATCGCCCGCGCCGAGATCATGAACTGTCTGGACAGCAACAGCATCTCCACCTTCGGCGGCACCCAGATCACCATGGCCGCCGGCCTCGCCAACCTCACCTATCTGCTGGAACACGACCTCCAGGGCAACGCCCGCCGGGTCGGCGGACTGCTGATGGAACGGCTGCGGGCCCTCGCCGCGCAGATCCCCGCCGTACGGGAGGTCCGTGGACGCGGGCTGATGCTGGGCATCGAGCTGACCCGGCCCGGCACCGACCAGGCCGACCCCGAGGCCGCCAGCGCCGTCCTGGAGGCCGCCCGCGACGGCGGACTCCTCATCGGCAAGGGCGGCGGCCATGACACCAGCGTCCTGCGGATCGCCCCACCGCTGTCCCTGACCGTCGCGGAGGCCGAGGAGGGCGCCGCGATCCTCGAGGACGCCCTGCGGAGCGTGGGGTAGCAGAGCCACGGCGAGCGCGGCCACCGCGAGCGCCACCACAGCGAGGGGAAGGCGCCATGACCACCACACCGATGTCCTGGCAGAGCCTGGAACCGGCCCTGTCGGTCCGGCAGGTCCTCACGCTGGAGCGGGTCCTCGCCGGGGAGCCCGAGGTGGTGGCCGGGGCCGCCCGCCTTGACCGCCCGGTGCGCTGGGTGCATGTCGCCGAGGCCGCCGACGTCGGGGTGATGCTCACCGGCGGTGAGATGGTCCTCACCACCGGGGTGCTGCTCGCCGGGGACGAGGACAAGCAGGCCGAGTACGTCCGCTCACTGCACCGCGCGGAGGCGGCGGCCGTCGTCCTCGGCCTCGGCCGCGCCTTCCCCGCACCGCCCGACGCCATGCGCCGGGTCGCCGAGCGGTGCGGGCTGCCCATGGTGGTGCTGCACCGGCCCTTCCCGTTCGCCCAGCTCACCGAGGAGGTCCAGTCCCGGCTGGTGCGCCGCAAGTTCGCCGCCGTCAGCCTCTCCGAGTCGGTGCGCACCGAACTCACCGCGCTGATCACCGCGGGCGCCCCGCTCCAGCGGCTGCTGGACGAGATCGCCCGGCACAGCGCCTGCCCCGTCGTCGTCGCCAACCTCGCCCACCGGGTACTGGCCACCGCCGGGGAACGCCCCGCCGTGGACGACGTACTGCGCGACTGGGAGCGCATCGCCCGCCAGGCCGGACGCGCCGAGGGCGCCGGATGGATCCGCGCCGACCTCGGCGGACGCGGCGAACGCTGGGGGCAGATCGTGCTGTGCGGGCACCGCGGCGACACCGCCACCGGACGGCTGCTGGCCGACCGCGCCGCCGAGGCCCTCGTCCTGCACCGGATGCTGGGCGGCGTGCAGGCGTGCAGCTGGGAGGAGCAGTCCGCGCAGAGCCTGCTCACCGACCTGGTCAGCGGGGTCGTACCGGCCCGGCAACTGCTGCCGCGGGCGCGCGCCGCCGGGCTCCCCGTCAACCGCCGCACCTTCGTACCGCTGGTCGTCCGGGACCGCGCCCCCGACCAGTTGGACCGGGCGCTGCGGCTGCTCGGGCTGTCCGGGATCGCCGCCGAACTCGCCGACGGGGCCACCGCCGTCCTGCTCAGCCTGCCCCGCGACCAGGACGCCGTCGCGCTCACCGCGCACTTCGCCGCCCGGCTGCGCTCCGGTGCCCCCGCCGTGGTGGCCGCCGCCGACGCCCGCACCGCCTGGGAGGACGTCCCCGCCGGACTGCGCGAGGCGCAGCACGTGGCCGACGCCGTCGCCGACTCGGCGCACGCCCTCGACCTGCCCGACGTGGTCCGCCTCAGGGACGTCCATCTGCGCGGCCTGATCCGTCTCCTGCGCGACGACCCCTACGTCCAGTCCTTCGCCGAACGGGAGCTGGACGGGCTGCTGTGCGCGGCCGACGAGGACCTGCTGTCCGTACTGCGCACCTATCTCGCCACCGGACGCAACAAGTCCCGCACCGCGCAGCTCCACCATGTCTCCCGGCCCGCGCTCTACCGGCGGCTCGAGCAGATACAGAACCGGCTCGGGGTGGACCTCGACGACTTCGAACAGGCGGCCTCGGTGCACATCGCGCTCCTCGCGCATGATGCGCAACAGGGCTGAAACCTGCGACGACCTGCGAAAACGGCGGTGAAACATGGGCTGGCCGAAGCGTGACACGGTGACACGCCGCACCGGCGCATCCGTGACACGGTGCCACTCAAAGACGGCTCCCGGCCTTTCTACGCTCACCGGACACCGAGCTACCGGAGGTCCCGATGAGCCGAGTGATCCGTGCCGCCGTCTTCCAGACCGCGTGGACCGGCGACAAGGAATCGATGATCCAGGTCCACGAACAGGCGGCCCGCGACGCCGCCGCCCAGGGCGCCCAAGTCCTCTGCTTCCAGGAGCTGTTCTACGGACCGTACTTCTGCCAGGTCCAGGACCCCGCGTTCTACGAGTACGCCGAGCAGATCCCCGAGGGCCCCATCGTCCGCCGCTTCCAGTCCCTGGCCCGCGAACTCGGCCTGGTCCTGGTGCTGCCGATGTACGAGGAGGAACAGCCGGGCGTCCTCTACAACACCGCCGCCGTGATCGACGCCGACGGCAGCTACCTCGGCAAGTACCGCAAGACCCATATCCCGCAGGTCCGCGGCTTCTGGGAGAAGTTCTACTTCCGCCCCGGCAACTCCGGCTGGCCGGTCTTCGACACCGCCGTCGGCAAGGTCGGCGTCTACATCTGCTACGACCGCCACTTCCCGGAGGGCTGGCGCGCGCTCGGCCTCGGGGGCGCCGAACTCGTCTTCAACCCGTCGGCCACCTCACGCGGCCTGTCCGGCTACCTCTGGCAACTGGAGCAGCCGGCCGCGGCCGTCGCCAACGCGTACTTCGTGGGCGCGATCAACCGCGTCGGCGTCGAGGAACTGGGCGACAACGACTTCTACGGCACCAGCTACTTCGTGGACCCGGAGGCCCAGTTCGTCGGCGAGATCGCCAGCGACAAGGAACCCGAACTGGTGGTCCGCGACCTCGACATGGCCAAACTGAGGCAAGTCCGAGACCGCTGGCAGTTCTACAGGGACCGCGAGCCCCACACCTACGGCCCTCTGACAGCCCCATAAGAGCCTTTACTTTCAAGGCACTTGAGGGCGGACGCCGGGTTTTTAGGGGCGCTGGGGGCACCCCCTCTGGGGGAGGAACTGCGCGATCAGCCACAGACGACCGCAACTCCTGACGACGGCATCAACCCGGCAGAAGAGGAGAAAATGAGCACCCGAACCATCATCAGAGGCGGCCTGGTCATCACCGCCTCCGACGAACTCCACGCAGACATCCTCATCGAAGACGGCAGAATCGCCGCCCTCGCAGCAACAAACACCCCCGCGGCGAACGCATGGACCGCCGACCGCGAGGTCGACGCGACCAACCGCTACGTCATCCCCGGCGGCGTAGACGCCCACACCCACATGGAACTCCCCTTCGGCGGCACCTTCGCCTCCGACACCTTCGAGACCGGCACCCGCGCGGCAGCGTGGGGCGGCACCACCACCATCGTCGACTTCGCCGTGCAGTCCGTCGGCAAGAGCCTGCGCGACGGCCTCGACACCTGGCACGCCAAGGCCGAGGGCACCTGCGCGATCGACTACGCCTTCCACATGATCGTCTCCGATGTGCACGAGGAGACGCTCAAGGAGATGGACCTCCTGGTGGCGGAGGGCGTCACCTCGTTCAAGCAGTTCATGGCCTACCCGGGCGTCTTCTACAGCGACGACGGCCAGATCCTCCGTGCCATGCAGCGCTCCGCCGACAACGGCGGCCTGATCATGATGCACGCCGAGAACGGCATCGCCATCGACGTCCTCGTGGAACAGGCCCTCGCCCGGGGCGAGACCGACCCCCGCTACCACGGCGAGGTCCGCAAGGCGCTCCTGGAGGCGGAGGCCACCCACCGCGCCATCCGCCTCGCCCAGGTCGCCGGAGCCCCGCTGTACGTCGTCCATGTCTCCGCCGCCGAGGCGGTCGCCGAGCTGGTCCGCGCCCGCGACGAGGGCCTCAATGTGTTCGGCGAGACCTGCCCGCAGTATCTCTTCCTGTCCACCGACAACCTCGCCGAGCCCGACTTCGAGGGCGCCAAGTATGTGTGCTCCACCCCGCTGCGCCCCCAGGAGCACCAGGCGGCGCTGTGGCGGGGCCTGCGCACCAATGACCTCCAGGTCGTGTCCACCGACCACTGCCCGTTCTGCTTCACCGGGCAGAAGGAGCTGGGCCGGGGCGACTTCTCCAAGATCCCCAACGGGCTGCCCGGTGTGGAGAACCGGATGGATCTGCTGCACCAGGCGGTCGTGGACGGCCACATCAGCCGCCGCCGCTGGATCGAGATCGCCTGCGCCACCCCGGCCCGGATGTTCGGCCTCTACCCGAAGAAGGGCACCATCGCGCCCGGCGCCGACGCGGACGTCGTGATCTACGACCCGCACGCCGAGCAGGTGATGTCCGTCGAGACCCAGCACATGAACGTCGACTACTCGGCGTACGAGGGCAAGCGGGTCACCGGCCGGGTCGAGACCGTGTTCTCACGGGGTGTGCCCGTGATCGACCAGCGGGAGTACACGGGCCGCGCCGGGCACGGCGTGTACACCCCCCGCGCCACCTGTCAGTACCTCACCTAGGAGCGGCGCTCATGGACTTCGGACTCGTCCTCCAGACCGACCCGCCCGCGTCACGGGTCGTCGACCTGATGCAACGGGCCGAGCGGAACGGCTTCACCTACGGCTGGACCTTCGACTCCGCCGTGCTCTGGCAGGAACCCTTCGTCATCTACAGCCAGATCCTCGCCCGGACCGAGCGGCTGACGGTCGGCCCGATGGTCACCAACCCCGGCACCCGCACCTGGGAGGTCACCGCCTCCACCTTCGCCACCCTCAACGACATGTTCGGCAACCGCACGGTCTGCGGCATCGGACGCGGCGACTCGGCGATGCGGGTCGCCGGACGCAAACCCAACACCCTCGCCCGGATAAGCGACGCGATGAGGGTGATCCGGGCGCTGGGCCGGGGCGAGGAGGCCGACCTCGGCGGCGGCACCGCCGTCCGCTTCCCCTGGATCAAGCCCGGCGCCGAACTCCCCGTCTGGATGGCCGCGTACGGGCCGAAGGCGCTGAAGATGACCGGCGAGGAGGCCGACGGGTTCATCCTCCAGCTCGCCGACCTGTATCTCACCGAGTACATGGTGAAGGCGGTCAAGGACGCGGCGGTCGCCGCCGGACGTGATCCGGCCGAGGTGACGATCTGTGTCGCCGCGCCCGCCTATGTCACCGAGGACGACTCGCCCGAGGCGCTCGCCCATGCCCGTGAGCAGTGCCGCTGGTTCGGCGGGATGGTCGGCAACCATGTCGCCGACCTGGTCGCCAAGTACGGCGCCCACTCCGCCGCCGTACCGGAGGAACTCACCGACTACATCAAGGCCCGCGAGGGCTACGACTACTCCCACCACGGACGCGCCGACAACCCCGACACCGCGTTCGTACCGGACGAGATCGTCGACCGGTTCTGTCTGATCGGCCCCGTCGAACGGCACATCGAGAAGCTCAACGCGCTGCGGGAGCTGGGCGTCGACCAGTTCGCCGTCTACGACATGCATGACGCGCAGGAGAGGGTGATCGACGCGTACGGCACGCGGATCATCCCGGCGGTCAACGGCTGACGACCCGCCCCGCCCCAGCGGTACCGACCCCCCACCTCATCGCTCCCCCTCTCCCGCCGTCCCGGGGGAGGGGGGCCGAGGAGAGCTGGTGCACGGTGCGCATACCCGTCGGCAGCCGTTGCCGGATTCCCGGCGTGGTGGCATGAACCGTTGCTAGTCTCCCGGTCATGGGTCACGACACCTTGGTCAAGCGGCAGTTCGGGCACCGTGCCCGGCTCGCGTTGTCGCCTGCCGAGGTGCTGAAGGCAGACGACCAGGCACACGCCGCCCGCACAATGTGGAACCTGCTGCATGCGTGGTGGCAGATGATGCCGAAGGACAAGCGGACGCTCGCGAACGCGGATGCCGCGATCCGGCAGGCACGTCGGGACATCGATTTCCTGGCCGTCCTCCCTGCCCAGGCCGCGCAAGCGGTACTCAAGGCGTACTTCCGCGCGTGGAAGAACTGCTGGGAGGGACGGGCCGCCGCCCCGAACTTCAAGGCCCGGTTCCGCACGGGGATGTCCGTGGACATCCCGCAGGGCCGCGACCTGCACATCACCCGCGTGCACCGGCGTTGGGGCATGGTCAACCTTCCCAAGGTGGGTCGGGTCCGCTTCCGGTGGACCAAAGACCTTCCGGTCGGCAAGCGGGCAGACGCGGAGAACCGGATCACCGGGGCACGACTCGTCAAGGACGCGTTGGGCTGGCACCTCGCCTTCCGCGTTCAGACCCTGGAGCCCGAACCCGATCCGCACCAGGGCCCGGAAGTCGGCATCGACCTGGGCATCACCGTCCCGATCGCTCTCTCGGACGGCCGAACCCATGAGCACGAGGCATGGCTGACGGAGAAGGAGCGGGCCAGCCTTCTGGACCTGGAGCGGCGTGCCGCACGGCGGAAGCAGTTCCGTAGGCCAGGCGAGCCCACCAGCCGAAGGCTGCAACGCACCTACGACCAGATCGCGGGACTACGCGCGAAAGCCAAGCGCCGGGCCCTCGACTGGCAGCACCGGACGACCACCGCCATCGCCGAGCAGTACGGCACTGTCGTGGTCGAGGCACTCACCGTCACCGCCATGGTCAAGTCCGCCAGGGGCTCTGTCGAGGAGCCGGGAAAGAACGTCGCTCAGAAGTCCGGGCTGAACCGAGCCATAAGCGGGGAGGCATGGGGCCGGACGGTCAGCATGCTGGCGTACAAGACCGCCCGGCTCGGCGGCACCCTGTGCAGGGTCCCCGCCCCCGGCACCTCCCGACGCTGCTCGATGTGCGGTTTCACCACCCCCGGGAGCCGGGAGAGCCAGGCCGTGTTCGTGTGCAAGAACCGGGACTGCGGATGGTCGGGCAACGCCGACCACAATGCGGCCCGGAACATCCTGCACCTCTACCGGATGGGCCTCGCGCTCGTCCCGGCTGCCGGGAGGGCAGTCGTGAGGCGCGTACAACGCGTCAAGCCCGCTGCCGCGAGGTAAGCAGGAATCTCCCGGCTTCAAGCCCGGGAGAGAACTTCAAATCTTCACCTGGCTGGGTGGTGGGGTGGTGCGGTGCCTTCCCACCGACAGTTTTCACGCCTCAGGGCCGTTGTCATGCCCCGCCCGACGCCTACGCCCCGGTGTCCTGGAGGGCGGCCACCGCCTCCTTCGCGGCCTTGATGGCACCCTTGTTGATGGTGTCCGTGCTGGGGGCGTCCTTCGACTCGAAGTCGCTGCCGTTGTAGGTGATGATCACCAGGGCGTTGGCCGCGCGGACCACGACCGTGCCCTCCCGGGTCTTCTGGTCGTCCTCGGTGGTGAGATTGACGACCGAATATGCGGCGTCACCCAGACCGGGGACCTCGCCCCCGCCGTCCTTCTCCGCGACGCGCTGCTTGTAGTACTTCTCGGCCGCGTCGTCCGAGTCCGTCACCTCGTAGGACACGTCGAGCCAGCGGTAGTCGTAGCCCTTGAGCGCGTTCCAGGAACAGGTGCGGCGCACCTCCGCGTCCGTCGACGGGATCTCCTTGCCGGCCGCCTTGGCGCCCGGTACCAGCGAGGTCACCGTCTTGGCGGCGACAGCGCCACAGGGCGCCGGGGCGGCGGCGTAGGTCTTCGGCACCGCCGTGCTGGAGGGCGCGGACGCCGAGGTGGTGCCCGTCTTCTCCGGGGTGTCGTCCCGGGCTGCGGGGGAGGTGTCGGGGCTGGACGCCATGGCCCAGCCCGCCAGGGCGAGCACGGCGACCGGGGTGAGCCGCGCGGTGAGGGCCAGCGGCAGAGGAAGAGAACGCACGGCGCACACTTCTCGTGGGGGACGGTGCGGAGTGGGGTCCGCACTGCGGACGGGACGCCAGTGTCACACGAGTCCCGGTGGGGCGGAAGTGTGAACTCGCTGCGTACCGGCCCGGTGACGCGATCCCGAAGACCGCGTCCCAAGTGCCCTGTTATGTCGTAACGGGGGGGGGTCGGGGCCGGCCCCCGCACCGGTCCCGGCCGCCTCCGCCCGGCGGCTCACCCCGCCGTCGCGTCCGCCGTCCACGCCGACTCGATCCGGTCCACCGCAAGGAACGCCCCGTACGCCACCAGATGGACCAGACAGTGGTCCGAGTGCTCCGGGCGGCGCCACGCCGTCACGTCCTCCGCCGTGATCCGGTACGGGGCGAGCGCGGCCAGCACCGCGAGGCGGGCGCCCGGCTGCTCCGCGCGGCCCGGGAACGACTGCCGGGCCAGCGCGGGGTGCGACCCGTCCCAGTCCCGCACGGCCCGCCGTACGGTGAGCTGGTCCTCCGCGTCCAGCAGGCCCGCGCCCATCAGCGCGGCCTCGCGCAGCGCCGCGTACGCCGGTCCCACGGGGCTGTCTCCGGCCCAGACGGGCGGCGGTCCCGAAGGGGCCCCGTCGAGCAGCGCCAGCGACGCGCCCGGCACCGGGTTCCGGCGCAGCGACCCCGACAGCGCGCGGCCCGCCAGACTGCGCACCGCGCGGAACCGCTCCGCCCGGCCCGGCAGCACCGACTCCTTCAGCAGCGCGGACGCGATCCGGTTGATGAAGTGGAACGACAGCGCCGTGCCCAGATAGGCGGGCGTCTCCGCGGCCGGGAAGGGCGGCGGGCCCGGTGTGCCGCCCGGGGTCCGGGACGCGCGGCCCCAGTCCAGCAGCCGCGCCTGCCCCGGATCGTCCGGGGTGCCGCCGCCCGCCACCAGCTCGGCCAGGGCGTGGTCGCCGGTGGCGTGCAGCAGCACCGTGTGCGCGGTCACACAGAACGGACAGCGGTTGGCCTGGGACACCCCGAGCGCCACCAGCTCCTTGCCGGTGCGGTCACCGGGTCCGGCGAGCAGGGACTCACGCATCAGGGCCCAGGTGGGGGCGAGGATCGCCGGGGCGGAGGACAGCACCACGAAGGTGGCCGGACGGTCGACGCCGAAGTCACGGTCGAGCTGCCGGTACACCTCGGCGACCTGTCCGGTCGCGGACTCGGCCGACAGGGGTTCGGTGTGCAGGAAAGGTGAGGTCATGGCGGCAACTGTGGCCGCCCGGGAGTGCTTCGGGCGTCGTACGGGCGGTGACAGTGCGGGCTGCTCCCGGGGTGGCCGGGCAGGCCCGGGAGTACTGCGCGGGGAGTAGGGGGGAAGTTGTCCGCAGGGCTGACGCCGGTGCCGGTGGCGGCGTCTAGGGTGCGGTCATGACAGGTGAGCGGGGGGAGTCGCGGGTCCGGGCGGGCGATGGGCGGGGGGAGTCACGGGGCCCGGCGGCCCATGAGCCGGGGGAGTCGCGGGACCGGGCGGCCGACGAGCGGGGCGAGCCGGGTGTCCAGGGCGTCCAGGCGACCGGTGAGCGGGCGGAGACCCGCGTCCGTCCGGCCGACCTCCTGGGGGCCGTCCTCGTCGCCGCCGTCGTGTTGACCGCCGCGGCCTTCGACCCCGGTACGACCCTCCTCGATCAGGTCCTGATCGCCGTGGCGGGCGGGGCGCTCGCGCTGCATCGGCGGGCGCCGCGTCTCGTGCTGGCCGTGACCGCGGCGGCGGGCACCGCGTATGTGCTGCACGCCGGTCCGGGGCCGCTGGCCGCGCTGCCGGTCCTCGGCGGGGTGCACATCGCCGCGCGGGTCGGGCACCGGGCGCTGGGAGCGGCGGCGGGCGGGGTGTTCCTCGCCGGGTTCGCGCTGTCCGGGTCCGGCGGGCGGGAGACCGCCGAGAAGGTGGCGCTGCTCGCCGGGTGGTTCCTGTGCGCGGTGGTGACCGGCCTCGCCGACCGCAACTGGCAGGCGTATCTGCGCCAGACCGAGCAGCGCGCGCTGGAGGCCGAACGCACCCGTGAGGAGGCGGCGCTGCGCCGCGCCGGTGAGGAACGCCTGCGGATCGCCCGGGAGCTGCACGACTCGCTCACCCACAGCATCTCCATCGTCAAGCTCCAGGCGGGCGTCGCCGTCCATCTCGCCCGCAAGCGCGGCGAGGAGGCGGACCCCGCGCTGCTCGCCATCCAGGAGGCCGGCGGCGAGGCCATGCGCGAACTGCGCGCCACCCTCGGGGCGCTGCGCACCGACGAACCCACCGGCAGCCCCGCCGTGCTGGTCGAGCGGGCCCGCGCCGCCGGGCTGCCCGCCAGCCTCGCCGTCACCGGCGGCGAACGCCCGCTGCCCGCGCCGGTCGAGCGGGCCGCCTACCGGATCGTGCAGGAGTCCCTCACCAACGCCGCCCGGCACGCGGGCCCCGCCGAGGTGCGGGTCCTGCTGGACTACGGGGCGGCCCGGCTCGCCGTCCACGTCGAGGACGACGGCGCCGCCGACCCGGCCCGTCCGCCCCGCTCCGGCACCGGTCTCACCGGGATGCGCGAGCGGGTCACCGCGCTCGGCGGCACCCTGCACACCGGCCCGCGCCCCGAGGGCGGCTTCGCGGTCCGCGCCGAACTGCCGCTCGGCGACGCCGGGCCCGGTGCGGAGGGCGCCCGGTGATCCGGGTCGCGCTGGTGGACGACCAGGCGCTGATGCGGGCCGGGTTCCGGGCGCTGCTGGAGGCCGAGGAGGGCCTGGAGGTGGTCGGTGAGGCCGCCGACGGCGCCCGGGGACTCGCGCTGGTGCGGGCGACCGTGCCGGACATCGCCCTGGTGGATGTGCAGATGCCGGTGATGACGGGTATCGAGGCGACCCGGCTGATCGCCGCCGACCCGGCGCTGTCCGCCGTACGGGTCGTCATCCTCACCAACTACGGTCTCGACGCGTATGTCTTCGACGCGCTGCGGGCCGGGGCCAGCGGTTTTCTGCTCAAGGACACCGAACCGGCCGAGTTGCTCCAGGCCATCGAGGTGGTCGCCCGGGGCGAGGCGCTGCTCTCGCCGTCGGTCACCCGCACCCTCATCGGTGAGTTCGTCGCCCGGCCGCCGGACCGGGCGACCGCCCCCGGACTGGGCCACCTCACCCGCCGGGAACGCGAGGTGACCGCGCTCGCCGCGCGGGGACTGAGCAACGAGGAGATCGCCGCGCACATGGTGATCAGCCCGTTCACCGCGAAGACCCACATCAGCCGGGCGATGACCAAGCTGGGCGCCCGCGACCGGGCCCAACTCGTGGTGTTCGCCTATGAGTCGGGGCTCGTGACGGCCCGCGGCACCTGAAGCGGCTGCGGCGGCGGAGTTCCGGCGCGGCTGACCGCCGCCAGTACGAACGTGACACTCACCAGCAGCGCCCACGCCCCGAACTTGGTGAACGCGACCGGTTCCCAGCCGTCCAGTTGGTGCGGGTAGCGCCAGGCGCCGCTGAAGGTGGCGAGGTTCTCGGCGATCCACAGGAAGAACCCGATCAGCACGAAGGCCAGGGACAGCGGCATCCGCAGATACCGGGTGCCCACCGTGTAGTGGACCGTCGTACCGGTGAGCGCGAGCAGCAGCAGCGCGGCCAGCGGGCCCCGGGCGTCCGGAAGCCAGTGATGGGTGAAGAAGTTGAGGTAGACGGCGGTGGCGACGGCCGCCGTGACCCGGGGACGGTAGCCGACCAGGTGGAGGTCCATCAGATGCCAGGACCGGCACACATAGCTGCCGAGCGCCGCGTACAGGAAGCCCCCGTACAGCGGGACGCCCGCCAGCTTCAGCGTCGCGGGCTCCGGATAGCTCCATGAGCCGAGGGCCACCTTGACGATCTCGAAGGACAGCCCGACCGCGTGACACACCGCGATCACGGCGATGTCCCGGGTCGTCTCCCAGCCCAGCGCCCAGAACAGCACGGTCAGCCCCACCGCGTAGCCGAGGAGCAGGTCGTAGCGGGCCAGCGGCAGACCGGGCAGGACGTCGGAGACGGCGACGCCGAGCAGCAGGGCGACGGCGAAGGCACAGCTGCGGGCCTGGAGCCAGGCGAACAGCAGCAGATCGCGGGCCGCGCGGACCAGGGGCCGGGGTATGAGGGGTATCCGCATCCTCGGCATCCTGGCGCACGGGGCCGCGTCCGTCCCTCACCGACACGGCCCCGCGCCCGGCTCTCTTCCTGGCGCCTCAGGAGTCGAAGCCCAGCCCGAACCGGTCCAGGGTGCGCAGCCACAGATTGCGGTGGCCGCCGTTGCGGTCGGCGTGGTCGAGCGAGCGGCGGGTCAGCTCCACGCCCGCGTAGCGTACGGGCTCCGGCGGGAACGGCAGTGGCTTGGAGCGCACCATCCGCAGCCGGGTCCGCTCGGTCTCCCGGCCGGACAGCAGATCCAGCATCACCTGCGCGCCGAACCGGCTGGCGGCGACCCCGAGCCCGGTGTAGCCGAGGGCGTAGGAGACCCGGCCGGTGAGCGCGGTGCCGTAGAACGCGGTGAAGCGGGTGCAGGTGTCGATGGCGCCGCCCCAGGCATGGCTGAACCGCACGCCCGCGAGCTGCGGGAACGTGGTGAAGAAGTGCTCAGCGAGCTTGGCGAACGTCTCCGGGCGCAGGTCGAGTTCGTCGCGCAGCCCGTTGCCGTAGTGGTAGATCGCGTCGTAGCCGCCCCACAGGATGCGGCGGTCGTCGGTGAGCCGGAAGTAGTGGAACTGGTTGCCCATGTCGGACATGCCCTGCCGGCCGCGCCAGCCGATCGAGGCGAGCTGGGCCTCGGTGAGCGGCTCGGTGGTCAGCACGTAGTCGTAGACCGGGACCGTGTAGAGGCGCAGCCGCTTCAGGAGGGACGGGAAGACATTGGTGGCCAGCGCCGTGCGCCGGGCGCCGATCCGGCCGTACGGGGTCTCCAGGACGACGGCCGGGGTGCCGACGCCCTCCCGCAGCCGCCGTACCGGCGTGTTCTCGTACACCCGCACCCCCGCCTTGACGCAGGCTTCGAGCAGGCCCCAGACCAGGCGGGCCGGGTCGGTGAGGGCATAGCCCTCGCGGTCGTGGGCGCCCGCCAGGAAGGTGGGGGAGTGGACCTCGGCGCGGATCTCCTCGCCGGTCAGGAAGTCGATCTTCCGGCCGTGCGCGGCGGCCAGGTCGCACAGCGCGCGGACCTCCGCCACCTGGTGCGGCGCGGTCGCCGCCCACAGCTTGCCGTCGCGGCGGAAGCCGCAGTCGATGCCGTACCGGGTCAGGGTGTCCTGGATCTCGTCCAGGTTCTCCAGTCCCAGCCGCTCCAGGTCGGCGAGTTCCTCGGGCCAGCGGTCGGCGCCGTTGCCGAGGCCGTGGGTGAGGCTGGAGGAGACGAAACCGCCGTTGCGGCCGGAGGCGGCCCAGCCCGCCGTGCGGGCGTCGACCAGGACGACGTCCTGCGACGGGTCGCGCTCCTTGGCCAGCAGCGCGGTCCACAGCCCGGTGAACCCGCCGCCGACCACGGCGAGATCGCAGATGGTGTCGCCGGTCAGGGCGGGGCGGGGCGCGGGCGCGTCCGGGCTGTCGAGCCAGTGGCTGCGCGGCAGCGCCTCGGCCAGCGCGTCGGCGTACGGGACGCTCACGGGAACAACTCCACTTCGGGTAGGGGGATCGCCGGTCAGTCGGCGATGTGCAGGGTGTGCGGGAGGCGGGACAGGCTGCGCGCGCCGTCCGGGGTGCAGAGCACGGTGTCGCCCATCTTGATCCCGAACCCTTCGTCGGGCAGATGCAGATTGGGCTCGACGGTGAACGACATACCGGGCGCCAGGACGTGCGGGTCGCCGTCGACCAGGGTCATCGGCTCCAGCCACCCGGGCGGATAGGCCACTCCCAGGCTGTAGCCGATGCGATGACAGCGACGGCGTACGAGGTCCAGCTCGGCCAGTACCGCGTTGCAGGCGTCGTCCGGGGCGGGCGCGGACGCTCCCGGACCGGCGGCGGCGATGGCGGCCTCGGTCGCCCGGCCCACGCAGTCGGCGACCTCCCGCACCCGGGGCGTCGGCTCACCCACCACGACCGTGCGCATCAGCACCGCGTGGTAGCGGTGCACCACGCCCGCGAACTCCACGCACACCACATCGCCGCGCGACAGCGTGCGCCGCGAGGCCATCCCGTGCACCATGGCGCTGCGCTCCCCGGACACCACCATCGGCGGGATCGCCGCGTACTCGCTGCCCGCCTCACCGAGCGCCAGGCTCGCGATCCCGGCCAGCTCGGTCTCCGACACACCGGGCCGCACCGCCGCGAACACCCGCTCCATGGCGTGGTCGGCCATCTCGGCGGCCTGCGTCTGGTACGCGATCTCCGCCGGGGACTTGATCAGCCGCTCCTCCGGCACCAGATCGGTGGCGTCCACCCAGCGCACCCCGGGCAGCAGCGCCCGCAGCCGGTCCCAGTTCCCCGGCAGCAGGGTGAACGCGCCCAGCTCGATCCCGACGGCCGCCTGGTCCAGGCCCCGCTTCCGGATCGAGTCGGCGATCACCTCGACGGCGTCCTCGGTGGCGATGTCGTACACCCGGGGCGCGCGCAGCCAGGACAGCATGTGCACGCCCGGCTCCTCGGTGGTGCGGGTGACGTACTCGGGTTCGCCGTCGCCGGTGTCGATGACCAGGGCCTGCGGCCAGAGATAGCCGACCGAGCTGACGCCGGTCAGCCAGTGCACGACGTCCGGCATACTGACGACCAGTCCGTCCAGGCCCTGCGCGGCCATCCGGGCGCGTACCCGGCGCAGCCGGTCGTCGTAGGTGGGCAGGCTGAAGGGGAGTTCCATGGGTGACCTCACAGACGAAGGGGGGTGGGTGGTTCAGAAGGCGGTGGGCCAGTGCGGGGCGAGCGCGGCACGTACCCGGTCGATCGCCGCGTCCCCGCGCGTCACGTCGTCGGGGACGTACGCGATCGGGTCGGGCAGCGAGGGCGCGCGGCCCAGCAGCCCCTCGACGGTGGCGTGCAGACAGTAGGCGGCGTAGCTGCGCGCGTAGCCGCCCTCCTGGGTCAGCACCAGCCGCCCGCCGGTCAGTTCGGCGGCCAGCCCGCCCAGCAGCGCGCCGATGCGGTGGAACCCGGCCATGGTGACGTTGTGCCGCCCGTTGGCGTCGAAGGCGGAGGCGTCCTGCCCCGACGCGGCGACGATCAGCCCCGGCCGGAACGCCCGCAGCACCGGCGCCACCACCCGCTCGAAGGCGTCCGCGTAGGCCCGGTCCCCGGCGCCCACCGGCAGCTCGACATTGACGTTGAACCCGGTCCCGGCCCCCCGCCCCAGCTCGTCCGGCGCCCCGGTCTGCGGATGCGACGCCCCCCACGCCCCATGGGCCATGTGCAGGGAGACGGTCAGCACGTCCGCCCGGTCGTAGAAGCACTCCTGGGTGCCGTTGCCGTGATGGACGTCCCAGTCCACCACCGCGACCCGCTCGACGCCCCGCTCCCGGGCCCGCTGCGCGGCCAGCGCCGCGTGCCCGAACACGCAGTACCCGTCGGCCCGCGCGGGCTGGGCGTGATGCCCCGGGGGCCGCACCAGCGCGTACGCCGCCGAACACTCCCCGTCCAGGACGGCGTCCACCGCGGCCAGACAGGTACCGGCGGCGGCGAGCAGCGGCTCCCAGGAGCCGGGCGCGACCGTGGTGGTGGAGGTCAGCCAGTGCCGCCGGGTCCCGCCCCGCTCGGCCAGCGCCCGCACCTCCTTGACGTACGACGCGCTGTGCACGGAGGTGAGTTCGCCCTCGGTGGCGAGCCGCCCGGCCCGCCAGACCAGCGCGTCGGCGACCGGTCCGCGCTCCAGCACCGCCTTCATGTTGCGGATACGGGGCGCGCTCTCGGGGTGCAGCTCGGGCTCGGCGAGCAGCGCGGAGGGCGCGGCCTCCCAGAACCCCGAGCCGGTGTCGTGGTCCAGGACACGGGCGTCCCAGAACATATGGATACGGTCGTTCACCAGGGCTCCCGTCACTCCTGCGAAGGGGTCATCGAGTAGGTGAAGAAGGCCGGTACGTCACCGGTGTTCTCCAGGTGGTAGGTCCAGCCCGGCGCGAGATAGACGCAGTCCTCGGGACCCAGGTCGAAGTGACCCTCGTCCCAGGTCAGCCGGAGCTGCCCGCGGATGACGAAGTACGTCTCCTCGACCGGGCCGTACCAGTGGTCGCCGTCGGCGGTGTCGTCGGCGGGGCGCGAGGACCACACGTTGGTCTTCTCCCCGGGGTCCATCCAGGCGGCGCCCAGCATCAGATCGGACCCGTTGCGGCCCTTGGTGATGGCACGGGCGATCCGCACCTTGGTGACCGCTTCGGCGGCCGGGACGACCGGCACGTCGGACAGGGCGACGACGCTCGGTGGCACACGGGGGGTGTCGGAGGGCATGACTGCTCCTTGAGGGAGTGTGGAGAGGGGAAGGTGTCTTTCTCGGCGAAGAAGGGAGTTACTCGGAGGAGAAGGGGCTTCTCAGGGAGGTACCGGCAGGTCTCTCAGGGATGCACCGGCACCACGGCGGACCGCTCCACCGCCCAGGCGACCCGCGCCGCGGACCCCGGCACGGCGGGCCGCTCCTGCCCCGCCGGTTCGCGGAGCTGGAGCCGGTGTCCGCCGGGCAGATCGACGGCGACCCGGCGATGGGCGCCGAAGTACACGGTCTCGGTGACCGTGCCGTCCAGCGCGTGGTGCCCGGCCGGCACCGGGTCGCCAGGACCGAGCAGCCGCAGCCGCTCCGGACGGACCACCAGCGCGACCTCCTCGGCGCCCGACGCCCGGCCCGGCACCGGCAGATCACCGTCCGCGCCGGAGAGCACACCGGGCGTCCGGCAGTGTCCGGTGAACACATTGGACTCGCCGAGGAACCGGGCCACGAACAGTGTCGCCGGACGCTCGTACAACTCCTCCGGTGTGCCGACCTGTTCGATGCGGCCCTCGTTGAAGACGGCGATCCGGTCGGAGAGGGCGAGTGCCTCCTCCTGGTCGTGGGTGACGAACACGAAGGTGATGCCGAGGTCCCGGTGCATCCGGGCGATCTCGCCCTGGAGCTGTTCGCGCAGCTTCTTGTCCAGCGCGCCCAGCGGTTCGTCCATCAGCAGCACCCGGGGGTTGAACACCACCGCGCGGGCGAGCGCCACCCGCTGCTGCTGCCCGCCGGACAACTGGCTCGGCAGCCGCCCGCCCATGTCCGCAAGCTGGACCATCGTCAGCGCCTCGGTCACCCGCCGGGCGATCTCCGCCTTCGGCACCTTGCGCTGCTCCAGCGGGAAGGCGATGTTCCGGGCGACCGTGAGATGCGGGAACAGCGCGTAGTGCTGGAACACCATGCCCAGGTCCCGCTTGTGCGGTGGCAGCGCGGCCACATCGGTGCCGTCCACCGTGATGGCGCCCTCGGAGGCGCCGGTGAACCCGGCGATCATGTTGAGGGTGGTGGTCTTCCCGGAGCCGGACGGGCCGAGGAAGGTCATGAACTCCCCGGACTCGATGTCCAGGGACACCTGGTCGACGGCGGCGCGGGAGCCGTAGCGCTTGGTCAGCCCACGCAGCCGTACGGCGGCGCCGGAGGCCGGGGCGGTGCGGGGCCCGCCGGTGGCGCGGTCGGGCACGGTGCCGGTGGTGTCGGGCATGTCAGTGCTTCCCCTCGCGCCCGCTGCGCCGCAGCAGTTGCGGCAGCAGGATGAGCGCGGTCGTGGCGACGAGCACGATGCTCGACGCGGCGGCGATCGTCGGATCGGTCTCCACGGTGACGCTGCTGAACATCGTCACCGGGAGGGTGTGCAGAGTCGGGCTCTGCAGATAGAAGGCGATGACTACCTCGTCGAGCGAGGTGACGAAGGCGAACACCGCGCCCGACAGCACCCCGGGCGCGATCAGCGGGGCGGTGATCCGGCGGAAGGTGGTCAGCGGGCTCGCCCCGAGCATGGCGGCGGCCCGGTCCAGTCGGCGGTCGTAGCCGCGCAGACTGGTGGAGACGGCGACCACCACGAAGGGCACGGCCAGCGCGGTGTGCGCGACGACGAAGCCGAACGCGGTACCGGCCAGACCCCAGTTGAGGAAGGCCGCGTACACGGCGATGGCGGCCACGATCTGCGGCACCACCATCGGCGCCATCAGCACCCCGTTGACCAGCGACTTGCCGGGGATACGGCCCCGGTCCAGGGCGAGCGCGGCGAGCGTGCCCAGCACGGTGGCCAGCACGGCGACGGCCAGCGCGATCTGGAGCGAGGTGAGCAGCGAGTCCCGCCAGACCGGGTCGGTGAAGAAGTTCCGGTACCACTGGAGGGACCAGTTCTCCGGCGGGAAGGCGAAGCTGCGCTTCCCGGTGAAGGACAGCGGGATGACCACCAGGGTCGGCGCCACCAGCAGCGCCCCCACCAGGGCGGCCCACAGCCGCAGCCCGAGGCCCCCGCGGAACAGGGTGTTGTCGTCCATGACTCAGTCCTCCCGCCCGCCGCGTCCGGCCCCGGCGAGCCCCAGCGCCGCGCCCGCCCGGCTCACCCGGGCCACCAGGAGCAGCAGCAGCCCGGTGAGGGCCAGCAGCAGCACCGAGAAGGCGCCCGCGCCGCCGAAGTCGAGCAGTTTCTCCACCTTGGTACCGATGACCTGGGCCACCATCGACTCCTTGGGCGAGCCCAGCAGCTTCGGCGTGACATAGAAGCCGAGCGCCAGCACGAACACCAGGGTCGTCCCGGAGACCACCCCGGGCAGTGACAGCGGCAGATAGATCCGCCGGAAACAGGTCGCCTTCGACGCGCCCAGCCCCGAGGCGGCGCTCATCAGCCGTCGGTCGATGCCGCTCATCACGCTGTACAGCGGGAGAACCATGTAGGGCAGCAGCACCTGGATCATGCCGATGGCGACACCGGGCGCGGACCCCAGCAGCCCGCGATCGCCCCGCCCGAACAGCGCCCCGAGCATCCCGAGCGGCCCGCCGTCCTGGAGCAGCACGATCCAGGCGAAGTTCCGCGCCATCAGACTGGTCCAGAACGGCAGCAGCACCAGCGCCATCAGCACGGCACGCGCCTTGGGCCCGGTCACGGTCATCAGATACGCGTACGGATACGCCAGCAGCAGCGTGCTCACCGCGACGACCAGCGCCATCACCACCGTACGGACGACGACCCGCGCGGTGGTGGGATCGGCCAGCAACTCCCGGAAGTTCCCGAGTCCCGCCTCGGGTTCGGTGAACGCCTGCCGCACGATGTCCAGCAGCGGATACCCGAAGAACACCACCAGCACCAGCACCGCGGGCAGCAGCAACAACGAGACCCGGTCGACGCGGAGGCGTCGACGCCGGCCGGGCGCCCTGGCGGTCCCGGCCATCAGTTCAGCCATGACGACTTACCTCGGTCTTGGGATACGAGAGGAACGTGAGCCTGAAGCGGGGCGGCGCGGCCGAGGCTTTGAGGGCCGCGGGGAACGCGAGCCTGAAGCGGGGCGGCGCGGCCAAGGCTTTTAGGGGCGCGGGGAACTGCGCGACCAGCCCACCACGGCCCGCACCCGACGCCGCACCCGACGCCGCACCCGACGCCGCACTCCACACCGCCCCCACCCCCGTCACCCGGTGGCCCACGCCGTCCACTTCTCCGTAGCCGCATCCTGGTTAGACGCCCACCAGTCGACGTCCTGATAGAACCCCTTCTCCTGGATATCGCCCCGAGCCGTGTTCCACTCCTCCGCCAACCCGTCCAACTCAGGCTTCGCGTCAGAGTTCACGGCCGCGTAAGGCTGGTCCTCGGCAAACGCGGCCTGCGCCCCCGCACTGGTCGCATAAGCGATGAAGTCCATCGCGAGATCCTTGTTCGGCGCCCCCTTCGGCACCATCAGCACCGCATACGCCAGCATGTTGTCCTCCCACACCGGCACATAGGCGGAGCCATTCTTCGCCGCCATATAGGCCCGCCCCGACCAGACCAGCGCCATGTCCGCCTGCCGGGACTCCAGCGCCTGCTGACTCTGCGCGGACGTCTCCCAGAAACTCAGATCGCTCCCGAGGGTGTCGAGCTTCTTGAAGGCGCGGTCGTAGTCCAGCGGATACAACTGCTCCGCGCCGACCCCGTCGGCGAGCAGCGCGGCCTCCATGGACCCCCCGGTGGCGAACCCGGGCGCGAGCCGCTTGCCGGGGAACTTCTCGGTGTCGAAGAAATCGGCGACGGAGGACGGCTTGGCGTCCTTGTAGGTCTCCGGGTTGTAGACCAGCACCAGCGAGTACATCGCGTCCGGCACCGCACAGTCACTGACCGTGCCTTCGGGGAACTTGGACCGGTCGATCTTCGTGAAGTCCAGCTTCTCGGCGTACTTCCCGCACGCCCCGACCGGGAAGAACGGCTCGGTGTCCACCACGTCCCAGGTGACCCGCTTGGCCTCGACCATCGTCTTGATCTTGGCGTAGTCGGTCGGCTGGTCCTCGACCGCCTTGACGCCCGCCTCCTTGGCCCAGGGCTCCAGCCAGGCCGTGGCCTGCGCCTTCTGATAGCCGCTGCCGTACGAGGTGAAGGTGAGACTGTCGGAGCCGCCCCCGGAGGAGCTGGAACCGGTGGAGCAGGCGGTGGTGACCAGGGCCAGCGCGGCGGCGAACGCCGCCGCGCCGAGACAGCGCGGTGATATCTGCACGGTTGGACCTCCATCCGGGGGGTGACAACCACTGAAGTGGCAATATGCGCTTATTATTGCGACGGCTCGGCGCTTGGCAATACCCTCGGGCCAACTCGTTCGAACCCCGGGAGGGCACACACATGGCTCGACTGAGTGCGCACGCCGAGGGCCCCGAGGACGGCCCCGTACGCGCCTCGACCGCCGCGGCCGAGGTCGATCTGAAGGACCTGCGCCGCCTCCAGCTGATCAGCGCGGCCAGCGAGGTGATCTGCCGCAACGGCGTCGACGGCGCCCGGCTCAAGGACATCGCCGAACAGGCCGGTGTCTCCCTCGGACTGGTCCAGCACTACTTCCGGCGCCGTGAGGAACTCATCAGCGAGACCATCGGGTCGATGCTGGAACTCACCCTCGCCACCTGGCGGTCCGTCTCCGAACGCGAACCCGACCCGGTGCGCAGGCTCTTCGCCCTGCTGCGCTTCCAGGTCGCGGGCTGGGCCCCGTTCACCAAACGCTGGTCGTTCTGGATCGAGTTCTGGTCCGCCGCCAACCGCGACAACACCCTCCAGACGTACGCCCATGATGTCTACGAACGCTGGGAGGAGCCGTTCCGTACGGCCATCGACGCCGGGGTGCGCACCGGGGACTTCACCACCAGCCTCTCCGCCGGGCGGGTCAGCCTCATCCTGATGTCGCTGGCGGACGGTGCCGCCATCCATGTCCTGATGGCCCGTGACTCCCTGGACGAGGAGGGGATGTTCGACCTGCTGATCGACATGGCCTGCCGGGTCCTGGACATCGACACCGAGGTCCGCGACCGCGCCCTCGCCGACCTCCCCCGCATCATCAGCCCCCGCTATCCGAGCGAGCCCGAGCCCGCCGACAGCATCGACTGGGCCCCGCTCATCGAGTCCCGCCTGCGCTGACCCGGACCCGGTGACGGGACACCGGGGGGAGAAGGAGCCGCACAGAGCCGCACACGGGACGCCGGGGGGCGCTGGAAAGGGGCCGCGCACGGTCGGGGACAGACGCGCAGAAGACCGGAAGGTCGTTTATAGCCACCCACAGGCGGTTATCAGCTACCACTTAGGTTAGGCTAAGCTCACTTACACGATCTTGCGGTCGCGTCGCCCCGCGACGACGGCTGCCCTTGCGTCCCCCTGGAGTCACCCACCGTGCGTGCCATCCGTCGTTCCCGGTTCCGCAACACCACCCTCGTGACCGGTTCGGTCCTGTGCGCGGGACTGGTGCTGAGCGCCTGCGGATCGTCCGGCGGCACCGAGGACCCGGCGGACTCGGCGAAGTCCGGAGGCGCCGGCACCGTCACCGTCAGCACCGCCAAGGGCGAGGTCGAGGTACCGCTGAAGCCCGCCCGGGTCGCCGCGCTCGACAACACCTCCTTCGCCACGCTCAAGGCGTTCGGCGTCAAGCCCGTCGCGGTGCCCAAGGCCCTGCTGCCCAAGGAGGGGTTCGAGGACTGGCAGAACGACGACTCCATCAAGGACGTCGGAACCCACCGTGAGCCCAAGTTCGAGGCGCTCAACGCCAGCGAGCCGGACCTGATCATCGGCGGCTACCGCTTCAGCGACCACCACGACAAGCTGTCGAAGATCGCCAAGACGGTGGACGTGGCCCCGTCCGACGAGGCCGCCGACGGCTATGTCGCCTCCCTGCGGACCCAGACCGAGACCCTCGGCACCGTCTTCGGCCAGGAGGACAAGGCCAAGGAGATCGTCGCCGCGCTGGACACGGCCCGCACGGACGCCACCGGCGCCACCCAGGGCGAGTCCGTCTTCCTCGCCGTCGCCAGCGCCGGGAAGATCGACAACGGCGCCAGCCGCATCAACCGCCTCGCCGAACCGCTGAATCTGAAGAACGTGCTCAGCGCCGAGGGCGAGGACAGCACCTCCGTGCACAACGACTCGGGCCTCGCCCCCGAGACCGTCGCCAAGCTCGACCCCGACTGGGTCATCATGCTGGACCGGGACGCGGCCGTGGGCACCGAGGACGGCTCCGAGGCCATCGCCGCCAAGACGATCGTGGACGGCATGGAAGCCTGGGACAAGACCACGTTCCGCACCAAGGACCAGGTCGTCTATCTCGCCGAGGACTTCTATCTGACCGAGGGCATCCAGGCGTACACCGACGCCTTCGCCCAGGTGGCGACCGCGTTCGACACCGCCGGCTGACACCCTCCCGGCCCCCGACCCGGCCCCGCCCCGTCCGACGCGCGGGGCCGCGTCGCCGTCCCCTCCCCGCCACTCCCCGCCCCACCGGGCGCGGCGCCGTGTCACCCGCCCCGGCCGCCGGGAAGCCCCGTCCTCGCTGCCCCGCCGCCCTGCCGCCCGGAAGCCCGATGAGCCGACCACCCCAACCGCCCGCGCCGCCCGCCGCCACCCTCGACTCCACCCCACCCCGCCTCCTGCGCCGCGCCGCCCTCCCGCTCGCCGCCCTCGGCGTGCTGGCGCTGATCGTGACCTCGCTGTTCGTCGGCGGCTACGACATCGACGTACCCGCCCTGTTCACCGACCCCGAGGCCCGGCGGATGTTCCTGATCTCCCGCGTGCCGCGCACCCTCGCGCTGATCCTGGCCGCCGCCGCGATGGCGGTGTCCGGGGTCGTCCTGCAAATGCTGGTGCAGAACCGGTTCGTGGAGCCGACCACCACCGGCACCAGCGAGTGGGCGTCCCTGGGTGTGCTGCTGCTGACCCTGCTGGCACCGGCCGCTCCGCCCCTGGTGAAGATGGGCGCCGCCAGCGCCTTCGCCTTCGCCGGGGCCGTCGTCTTCCTGTTGGTGCTCGGCCGGATCGCGCTGAAGTCGCAGGTCGTCGTGCCGATCGTGGGCATCATGCTGGGCGCGCTGGTGAGCGCGGTGACCCTGTACATCGCCTCCTCCACCAACCTCCTCCAGATGCTGGCCACCTGGCGCTCGGGCGGCTTCAGCTCCGTGGTGCGCGGCGCCTACGAACCGCTGTGGGTGGTGGGCGCCATCGTGGTCGGCCTGTATGTGGCGGCCGACCGGTTCACCATCGCCGGGCTCGGCCGGGACACCGCCGTCAGCCTCGGACTGCCGTACCGGCGCATCCTGTTCACCGGGCTCACCATGGTCGCGCTGGCCACCGGTGTGACCACGGTCGTCGTCGGGTTCATCCCGTTTCTCGGGCTGATCGTGCCGAATCTGGTGTCCATGGTCCGTGGTGACGACGTCCGCACGAATCTGCCGTGGGTGGTGCTGTGCGCGGTCGCCCTGATGATCGTCTGCGATCTGGTCGGCCGGGTCGTCGTCTATCCGCTGGAGATCCCGGCGACGGTGGTGCTCGGCGCGGTGGGCGCGGTGGTGTTCGTCGTGATCATCCTGCGTCAGCGGGGGAGGGCGCATGTCTGACACATCCGAGGTGTCCGAGATGTCGAAGTGTCGGCGCCCGCTCCCCGCGCCGGCCGCCCCGCCGCACCCGACCCGCCGCGTCCTGCCCGCCCCCGTGCGCCTGCTCCTCGCGGCCGGCCTCGCCACCGCCTCCGTCGCCGCCTTCCTCCTCCTGTTCGTCGAGGGCTCGTTCGCGTTCGCCTTCGAGCGGCGGCTGACCATGTTCGGCACCATGGCCGTGGTGGCGTTCGCGCAGGCCGTGGCGACGGTCGTGTTCCAGACCATCACTCACAACCGGCTGCTCACCCCGTCGATCATGGGTTTCGACGCCGTCTATGTGCTGATGCAGACCTTGCTGGTCGCCGTGTTCGGCGGCAGTGTCCTCGCCGTCACCGACGGGACGCCGAAGCTCATCACCCAGACGCTGCTGATGGTCGGCTTCACGGTGCTGCTGTTCGGCTGGCTGTTCTCCGGCCGCCAGGGCAGCCTGCATGTCCTGCTGTTGGTCGGGGTGGTGCTGGGGCTCGCCTTCCGGGGGCTCTCGGACTTCCTCCAGCGGCTGCTGTCACCCGCCGAGTTCGATGTCCTGTCGGCCCGGCTGTTCGGACGGCTCAGCAGCGCCGAGGCCGGGCATCTGCCGCTGGCCGGGGCGGTGTGCCTGGTGATCGGCGCGCTGATCTGGCACCGCCGCCACCGGCTGGACACCCTGCTGCTGGGCCGGGACACCGCGACCGGCCTGGGCATCGCCCACAAGCGCGAACTGCTGCTCCTGCTGCTGCTGATCTCCGTACTGATCGCGCTGTCCACCGCGCTCGCGGGCCCCATGACCTTCTTCGGCTTCGTCACCGCGATGCTCGCCTACCAGCTCGCGGGCACCCACCGGCACGCGGTGGTCCTCCCGATGGCGTTCCTCATCGGCCTGATCACCCTGGCGGGCGGCCAGTTCCTGATGGAGCACGTCTTCTACGCCTCCGGGATGCTCACCGTCGTCATCGAGTTCCTCGGCGGGGCGGTCTTCCTCGTCCATCTCCTCCGGAAGGGCACCCTGTGATCGAGTTCACCGACGTGGTCAAGCGCTACGGCGACCACACCGTGCTCGGCCCGGTCTCCGGCCGGATCCCGGCGGGCGGGGTCACCTCGCTCGTCGGCCCCAACGGCGCCGGGAAGTCCACCCTGCTCACCATCATGGGGCGGCTCGCCGAGCCGACCTCGGGCACGGTCACCGTGGACGGGCTCGACATCCACCGGGCCAGGTCCCCCGAGGTGGCCCGCACCCTGTCCATCCTCCGCCAGGAGAACCACTTCACCGCCCGGGTCACGGTCCGTGAGCTGGTCTCCTTCGGCCGCTTCCCGCACAGCCGGGGACGGCTCACCCCCGCGTGTGTGGCCCAGGTGGACGACGCCCTCGACTTCCTCCACCTCGGCGACCTCCAGTACCGCCACCTCGACCAGCTCTCCGGCGGCCAGCGCCAGCGCGCCTATGTCGCGATGGTGCTGGCCCAGGACACCCGGTACGTCCTGCTGGACGAACCCCTCAACAACCTGGACATGAAGCACTCCGTGCGGATGATGGGCCAGTTGCGCCGGGCCGCCGACGAACTCGGCAAGACCGTCGTCCTGATCGTCCATGACATCAACTTCGCCGCCGCCTACTCCGACCATGTCATCGCCCTGCGCGACGGCCGGATGGCGGCCAGTGGCCCGGTCGGCGCGATGATGGACGCGGAGGTGCTCACCGGGGTGTTCGACACCCCCGTCCAGATCCACGAGATCGACGGCAGGCGGACGGCGGTGTACTACCAGTGAGCCCCCGGGCTCAGCTCGGGTCGGGCAGTTCCTCCGTGCCGTAGCGCTCCATCAGCTCGGTCGGCGGTACCGCGAGGCTGAGGTCGCGTACGGGCGGGGCGACGCCCGGTTCGGCGGGGATGGCTCCGGAGAGGAGGAGTTCCTCTATTCCGCCGGGGAGGAAGAAGAAGACCATCTTGACGGCGTGCAGCCCACGGTTGCGGAAGCGGTGCCGGGTGCCGCGCGGGACGAAGAAGAAGCCGCCCGGACCGGCGGTCACCGTCTCGTCCCCGTTCAGGAACTCCAGCTCCCCGGAGATCACATAGAACGCCTCGTCGTGATCGTTGTGGACATGCGGTGCGGGCCCGCCGTCCGGCGGCACCGTCGCCTCCAGGAACGTCAGCGATCCATTGGTCTCCCGCGCCCCCGCCTTGAGGGTGTAGGTGTCGGCGAACACCCAGGAGGTCTCCCCCTCACCGGCCGGCACATAGACCGCGCTTCTCTTGGTGTACCGGGGATCGGTCGTGTACGGATCGATCAGGCTCATGGCTCTCCTCGTCACTGAGCAGCAGTATCCTAACGATCATTAAGAAACTATTCCGGTCCCCTGAAGCGCTGTCAACTCCCGGCTGGGTAGGCTGCGGAGGCCGGATGTGAGCAGGAGAAACAAGCAGGAGCAACGGACAGGAGAGGGGAGGGGTCCCATGCCCGGTGGGCGACCACGCGGCTACGACCCCGAGGTGGCACTGGAGGCAGCCATGCTGACCTTCTGGACCCAGGGCTACGAGGGCACCGCCCTGTCCGACCTCACCCGGGCGATGGGGATGAGCGCCCCCAGCGTCTATGCCGCGTTCGGCGACAAGGAGAGCCTCTTCAAGAAGGCCATCGCCCGCTACATGGCGGGCCCCGGCGCCTACCTGGGCACCGCCCTGGAGCAGCCCACGGCCTGGGGGCTGGCGAGCACCTTCCTGCACTCCGCCGTCGAGGCGGTCGCCGGGGAACACACCCCGCCCGGCTGTCTGATCGTGCACAGCGCCCTCGCGGTGAACCCCCGCTCGGCCACGGTCCAGGACCATCTGAGCGGGCTGCGGGAGACCGGGGTCACCACGATCGCCGACCGGCTCCGCTCCTACTCCGGCACGGCCGGACTGCCGCCCGACACCGACCCGGTGGCCCTGGCCCGCCTCCTGGTCACCCTCGTCCAGGGCCTGGCGGTCCAGGCCGCTTCAGGCGTCCCGCGCGACCAACTCCACACGGTCGCCGACCAGTTGCTGACCTGCTGGCCGGGACGGGAGGACTGAGCACGGGCGGGACGGGGGAGTGAGGACGGGCGGGACGGAGGAGTGAGCACGGGCGGGACGGAGGAGTGAGAGCGGGCGGGACGGAGGAGTGAGCACGGGCGGGACGGGGGAGTGAGGACGGGCGGCAGGCGGGACCCTCACTCGCCCGGCACCGCGAGCCACCATCCCCCCGAACACGCCCTACTCGCCCGGCACCACCAGCCCCGACTCGTACGCGAACACCACCGCCTGTGCCCGGTCCCGGAGGTCCAGCTTGGTCAGGACGCGGCTCACATGGGTCTTCACCGTCTGCTCGGCCAGCACCAGGTCCCCCGCGATCTCCGTGTTGGACCGGCCCCGCGCCACCAGGGTCAGCACCTCGGTCTCCCGGTCCGTCAGCGCCTTGAGGCGCAACTCCGGTCCGCGCCGGGCGGCGGGCCGCTGACGGGCGAAGTCCGCGATCAGGCGGCGCGTCACGGACGGCGCCAGCAGCGCGTCACCCGACGCCACCACCCGTACCGCCGCGATGAGATCGTCCGGCGGAGCGTCCTTCAGCAGGAAGCCGCTCGCGCCCGCCCGCAGCGCCTCATAGACATAGTCGTCGATGTCGAACGTGGTGAGCATCAGCACCCGGGGCCGGTGGGTCACGCCCGGCGGGGGATCGAGGAGCAGCCGCGCCGCCTCCAGACCGTCCATCTCGGGCATCCGGACGTCCATCAGCACCACATCGGGACGGACCCGCCGGCTCAGCTCGACCCCCCTCAGCCCGTCCGGCGCCTCACCCACCACGTCGATATCGCTCTGGGCGGCCAGCAGCGCGGCGAAACCCGCCCGCACCATGGCCTGGTCGTCGACGATGATGACGCGCGTCGTCACGTGAAGTCCCCTTCGCTCAGCGGCAGCCGGGCGGCCACCCGGAACCCGCCCTCCGGCAGCGGCCCCGCGTCCAGCGCGCCGCCGACCAGCCGCACCCGCTCCCGCATCCCGACCAGTCCGTGCCCGGTGCCGCCCGTCTCGAACGGCGCGGCGGGCTGCTCCGGCGGCGGACCGTTGACGACCAGGACGTCGAGCCGTGCCCCGTCCCCCTCGGTCACCGTCACCGACACCCGCGTCGCGGCACCCGGCGCGTGCCGCACCACATTGGCGAGCGCCTCCTGGACGATACGGTACGCGGACAGCCCCACCGCCTCGGGCACCTCGGCGTCGCACGGCGTGAAGTCCACCGGCACCCCCGCCCGTACCGTCGCCTCCACCAACTGCCCGAGCCGGGTCAGCCCCGGCTGCGGCGCCAACTCACCATGCGGTGTCTCCTCGTTGCGCAGCACACCGAGCAGCCGCCGCATCTCGCCGAGCGACTCCCGCGCGGTCGCCGCGATCGAGGTGAACTCCTGCCGCACCTCCGGCGCAAGACCCTCGAGCCGGTACGCGGCGGTGTCCGCCTGCACCGTGATCACGGACATGTGGTGCGCCACCACATCGTGCAGCTCGCGCGCGATCCGGGCCCGCTCCTCCAGCAGCGTCCGCCGCCCCCGCTCGGCCTCGCTGATGGTCTCCTGCTCGGCCAGCCGCCGCTGCGCCTCGTACCGCTCGCGCAGCGCGCCGCCCAGGACCAGCGCGACCCCGCCGAGGACGGTCATCAGGATGCCGCTGCCGCTGGTGCCGCCGGGCGCGGCGAAGGACAGGGCGAGGCTCACGCCCGCCGTCGTCAGCCACACCACCAGCAGCCTCAGGCGCGGCTCGCGCAGCCCGAGAGCCAGACACAGCCCGACGTACCCGACGACCGCGGTGGGCGGATACGGCCACACCACCCCCGCCGGGAGATCGACGGTGAGCATCGCGAGCGCCCCGGCCACATCCGCCGCGAGGATCACGTACCAGGCGTGCAGCGGGCGGACGACGGCGAGCAGCAGCGGGACCGTCTGGGCGACGGCCAGCCCGCTCGCGAGCCCCCCGTCGAGTCCGGCGTCGACGGCGAGGACATGGATCGTGGTGGGCAGCAGCGCCGCGCACAGCACGACCGCCACGACCCACGGCACCATCCGCACCCACCGCCGCGAAGCCCCGGCGAGCAGCGCCCTCGGGGGCTCCTCCTGACGTGAGATCATGCGCCCCAGCGTAGGTCCGGCCGGACGGGACCGAGGGCGGACGACGCCCATCTCTCCGGCGTCCGGTGGCGGAAGCCGGTGGTGGCGGACGGTCTCCTCCTGTCCCTCCTGTCCCTCCTGTCCGGCGTCCGGCGGCCGGAACTGGGGCTGGTGGCCGGTCTCCCCCCGCCCGGCGCGCGGCAGCCGGAGCCGGTGGACGACGCTCACGCGCCCGGCCCGCAGCAGCCGGAGCCGGTGGACGACGCTCACGCGCCCGGCGCGCGGCAGCCGGAGCCGCTGCCCGTCCCGTTGGGCCGTGTCCCCCCGCCCGGCGCGCGACAGCCAGGGCCGCCGCCGGTGGACGCCCCTCACGCGGCCAGCGCGAAGTACGCGAAGCCCGCCGCCAGGACCCCCGCCAGCGTCCGGCGCGCCGGACCGGTGCCGTCCCACGGCGTCTCCAGCCGCCGGGCGAACCGCGCGATCGTCACCAGCAGCACCGCGAACACCGGCATCCAGGCCAGCCGCGCCAGAATCCAGCCCACCGTCTCCGGCGCGGTGGTCAGACCCGGCAGCTGCCCGGCGAACGCGGCGGGGACCGCCGCCGCCAGCATCGCCGTCTGGTGCCAGCACAGGATCGTCATCGCCGACAGATTGACGATCACCACCGGCGCCCACAGCGCGGGCCGCCGCAGCAGCCGCGCCAGCCGGTCCCGCACCAGCACGGCCACCCCCGACTGGGCCGCCGCCAGCGCCAGCACCAGCAGCGACGGCGGGTGGGAGTTGGTCCGGGCCTCGCCGGGCACGCCCACCATCGACGCCGGGTAGTGGAACACCAGCAGCAGCACGGCGAACAGGGCCGCGCCGCCCGCGCACAGCGCCCACGCCGCACGCCGGTCCACCTTCCGGTCCGCCCAGGACACGCCCAGCTGATAGGCGAACATCCAGCCCGGCAGCAGATTGAGCAGACTCAGCCAGGACGGCATGGCGTCCGCGTACGGCCCGTACCGCAGCAGGTCGACCACCGCGACCGTGCCCAGCAGCGGGGCCGCCGCCCACACCCCGAGCCGCCGCGAGGCACGGACGCAGTACGGCGTCAGCGCCGTGATCACGGCGTACACCCCGACGAACCACAACGGCTGGACGACCAGCGTCGACGCGGTGTGCAGCGTGGCCGTCGGCACACCGAGCCCGTAGTGCAGCAGCGGCAGCAGCAGCGCCCAGACGGCGGTGACCCCGAGCACCGGCCGCCCCAGCCGGACCAGCCGCCCGGCGACCCACTCCCGCGCCGATCCCTTGCGGCGCCCGTAGGAGAGGTACGAGGAGTAGCCGCCGACCAGGAAGAAGATGCCCAGCATCTGGAGCACCCAGCTGACCGGCGCGAGCGAGCCGAAGGTGCCCAGCGGGCTGGCGTTGTGCAGTCCGCTGCCGGAATCCAGGGTGAAGCCGCCGAGCAGCCAGTGACCGGTCGGCACCGCGAGCAGCGCCAGCGCGCGCAGCCCGTCGATGGCACGGTCGCGGTGGGCGGGGGTACGGGCGTCGATCCGGGCGCTGAGCGCGGTGAGCGCGGTGAGCGCGCCGAGCGGGGTGCGTGCGGTCCGGGTGCGGACCTGGGCCGGGGCGCTCATCACAGGGCTCCGTCGGCGATGGCCGCGAACGCGGTGAGGGTGGCGGTGCCGGGGCGGAAGTAGGCGTCGTGCGCCGGGACGTCGGCCGCGGACAGCACGGTCGCGCCGAACCCGGGCGAGGTGGGGTCGGCCCCGTGGCCGAGCCCGAACAGCTCCACATGAGGTACCCGGCCGATCCAGTCGTCCGGGGACTTCGCCGCCCACACATGGGCGTCGGTCCCGAGCGCGCCGGTGTCGTCGGCGCGCATCCCGGGCGAGCCCATCACCACGATGTCCCGGGCGTCGGCGGTGGACGCGGCGAGACCGCACACCACCGAGCCGTAGCTGTGGCAGAACAGCGCGGGATCGGGCAGCCCGACCGCGTCCAGACCCCGGGTGAACCGGGCCAGGCGCCCGGCACCGGCCTCGGCGAGCCGGCCCGTCGCCAGGTCGGGGCCGATACCGGAGGGCGTGGTGTAGCCGACCCAGGCGATGACGGCCGTGTCGTCGCCCGCCGCGGCCTGGAGATCGGCGGCCCACCGCGCGATCCGCCCGGAGGTGGAGACGTCGATGTCCGAGCCGGGGACGATCACCGCCACCCGCGTGGCCGTCTCCAGGTCGCCCACCACCCGCGCGATCAGCCCCCGGCCGCGCGGATCGTACGCCAGTACCTGGTGGCCCGCGGGCGCGTTGGCCGCGTACCGCAGCCGTACGGGGGCGCCGTCGAGGTTGCCCACCACGGTGGGGTGCTCCTCGACGAGCCGCTGCCGCTGGGCGTCGGTCAGCCCGGCGAAGAAGGCCGCCACCTCGGACGGTGTGGCCGTGGCGGGGTCCGGCAGCGGGACGCCCAGCGTGTCGTCCGCCCGCCAGGCGGCGGTGCCGGGCGGCGGACCGTCCAGCGGGCGCACCGCGCCGGCCGTGGCGGCGCCCACCGTGCTGCCCACCAGCAGCGCGGTCAGTACCGCGGTGGTCAAGGTCTTCCTCAAGCGGCGCATCCGTGCCGTCCCCCTCCGTCTCGCCCGTGGTGGCGGGGAGCAAGGTAGGAAGACGGTCACACCCGGGACGACATACCGGGGAGCCAAGTCGCGGGTAGTACCGGGGTAGGGGGTGGTCTACGGGCCACCCCCACCGGGCGGTGGGGCTACCCCCACCGAGCAGCGGGACCACCCCCACCGGGCAGTGGGCTACCCGTACCCCTCCCGTAGCCCTCCCGTACCCCTCCCGCAGGTCGGGCGGTCCGCGCCGCCCGCCCGGCAGCGCCTCCAGGCGGCCCACCCCCGCGCGGGCTCACCAGTAGCCCCCCTCCCCCTCCGGTAGCCGTACGACCGCGCACCCCGCCTGCGACTCGCCGAACCCCCAGCCCGCGACCACGGAACAGCCCACCGCCGTCACGAGATCGGCCCACGGCCAGCGCCCGCCGCCGTACCGGAACCCGCCCTCGGACCGCGCGTCCGCCTGCGCGAGGTGCAGCATCCGCAGATGGTCCCGCAGCCCGGGGTGCGCGACCGCGCCCAGCCGCTCCTCCCAGCCCGCCTCGGCGGAACGCGCCCGGCTCATGTCCCCGACCGCGACCAGATGCCCAGGACCGCGCCCGGTGAACGTCGCGGCCCGCAGCGCGCTGTCGAGGCCGCCGTCCGTGGCCACCCGCAGCAGCACCGTCAGCCAGCAGTTCAGCTTCTTGGCCTCACCGTCCGTCAGATCGACCCCATGACGGCCCAGCAGCGGTCCCAGCTCCGCCCCGCGCACCAGCAGCTCATCCGACTCACCGGCTGTGGCCACGGCCCGCAGGTCGGCCACGAAGGCGTCTCCGAACGGCCGCGCCCCCTTGTGCCCGTCCTCGCCCCACGGCCCCGTCCGGTCAAGGAGCATGGCGTCGAAGACGAACAGCGACCCGCCCAGGTCGAACCGCCACGCCCAGGGCGAGAAGGACAGGCCGCCCCCGTCCTCGTCCGGCAACTCCACCGGCTCCCGCCCCACGAGACCGTCGGGCGTGGCCCAGGGACGGGGGAAAAGGAACTCGTCGAACGAGTCCGAGGCGTAGTACACCCCGTACCGGGCGGCGGCCGGACCGGTGCCGCCGATCGGCTCCCCGTCCAGCGCCTCCCCGTCCAGCGGCTCCCCGTCCAGCGCCTCCCCGTCCAGCAGTACCCCGAAGGCGCTGTTCAGCGCCGCGTCCCAGCCGCCGGGGGCAGCCTCAGGAGCCGTCTCGGGCACCATGATGAGCACTCCTCCACCATCGTCGCGCGCCCCCCTCGGAACGTCAGGGGCTTGTCGTGCGCAGCACCCTAGAGGCACCCACTGACACGGACGACGACCGCGTGCGCCACCGGAGCCGGGGAACCGGACGGGAGGGGCGAAAGATAGCCTGCACGGACTCCGCCACCCCACCCGACTGACTCGACCGACTCGACTGCGAGGGACCCCGTGTTCACCACCCGCCCCACCCTCCAGGGCACCTTCGGCATGGTGTCCAGCACCCACTGGCTGGCCTCGCAGACGGCGATGGCCGTGCTGGAGGACGGCGGCAACGCGTACGACGCGGCGGTGGCGGGCGCGTTCGTCCTGCATGTGGTCGAGCCCCATCTGAACGGTCCCGCGGGCGAGGTACCGATCCTGCTCGCCCCGGCCGGCGGCGAGGTACGGGTGCTGTGCGGACAGGGCGTCGCCCCCGCCGGAGCCTCTGCCGCTCACTACCGCGCGCTCGGCCTCGGCCTCGTCCCCGGCACGGGCCCGCTCGCCGCCGCGATCCCCGGCGCCTTCGACGCCTGGCTGCTCCTGCTGCGCGACCACGGCACCCGCACCCTCCCCGACGTCCTCAAGTACGCCATCGGCTACGCCGAGGACGGACACCCGCCGGTCGACAACCTCGGCGCGACCGTGGAATCGGTCCGGGAACTCTTCGAGACCGAGTGGACCTCCTCCGCCGAGGTCTATCTCCCGGACGGCCGGGCACCGCGCCCCGGTGAGCTGTTCCGCAACCCCGCCCTCGCGGCCACCTGGCGGCGCCTCCTCGCCGAGACCGAGGGCGCGGGCGACCGGGAGGCCCGGATCGAGGCCGCCCGCGAGATCTGGCGCACCGGCTTCATCGCCGAAGCCCTGGTACGGCAGTCCGCCCGCCCCACCCTGGACACCAGCGGCGCGCACCACACGGGCACCCTCACCGCCGCCGACCTCGCGGGCTGGTCCGCGCACTACGAGACACCGGTCACCTACGACTGGAACGGCTGGACCCTGTGCAAGGCGGGCCCCTGGAGCCAGGGCCCGGCCCTGCTCCAGCAACTCGCCCTGCTGCCCCCCGAGGTGCCCGAGTACGGCTCCGCCGACTACGTCCATCTCCTGGTCGAGGGCGCCAAACTCGCCTTCGCCGACCGCGAGGCGTGGTACGGCGACGCGACCGGGGTCCCGGTCGCCGCGCTGCTGTCCGGGGAGTACAACGCGCGACGGCGGGCCCTGGTCGGCGACCTGGCGTCGTACGAGCTGCGGCCCGGCAGCCCCGACGGACGCGCGCCCCGGCTGAGCGCGGCGGGCGGCACCGGGACGTCACCGGAGGGCGTCAACCCGATGGGGGCGGGGGAGCCGACCGTCGGCACGGCGACCGGGGGCCGCGCCGGTGAGCCCGCCGTCGCCCGCGACGGACTCACCCGGGGCGACACCTGCCACTTGGACGTCGTCGACCGCTGGGGCAACATGGTCGCCGCCACCCCCAGCGGCGGCTGGCTCCAGTCCAACCCCGTGGTGCCCGAGCTGGGCTTCCCGCTGGGCACCCGGCTCCAGATGACCTGGCTGGACGAGGGCCTGCCCAACACCCTCACGCCCGGCCGCCGCCCCCGCACCACCCTGACCCCCTCGCTCGCCCTGCGCGACGGCGTCCCGGTGCTGGCCTTCGGCACGCCCGGCGGCGACCAGCAGGACCAGTGGCAGCTGCACTTCTTCCTCGCCGTCGCGCTGCGCGCCCCGGTCCGCGGCGGACTCGACCTCCAGGGCGCCGTCGACGCCCCGAACTGGCACACCGACGCCTTCCCCAGCTCCTTCTACCCACGCGGCACCCGCCCCGGCAGCCTCACCGTGGAGTCCCGGATGCCGGACGAGGTCGTCGCGGAGCTGCGCCGCCGGGGCCACCGGGTGGCGGTGGGCCCCGCCTGGTCGGAGGGCCGCCTGTGCGCGGTGGCCCGGGACCCGCGCACAGGAGTGCTCTCGGCGGCGGCCAACCCGAGGGGGATGCAGGGATACGCGGTGGGACGCTGAGCACCCACGCAACCGATATGCACCTTTCTTACCAATAACCCGATTCCATGCGTTCATCCGGATTCCACCGGGTGTACGGAAACCGGGCGGGGATTGTCAGTGGCGCGTGTTCTCATGGAGGCATGAACGACATTCCGGAAACCATCGACGAGTTTCTCGCACGGCACGCCGACGACGTGGCCGACGCGGTCCGCAAGGCCGCCGCGGCCGAGATCCTCCCCCGCTTCCGCAGGCTCGCCGACCACGAGGTCGACCAGAAGAGCGGCCCGCACGACCTGGTGACGGACGCCGACCGCAACGCGGAGCTGTTCCTCACCCAGGCCCTCGGCGACCTCCTCCCCGGCTCGGTGGTGGTCGGCGAGGAGGCGGTCCACGCCGACCCCGCCTCCTACGAGGCGATACGCGCCGACGCCCCGGTGTGGATCGTCGACCCGGTCGACGGCACCCGCCAGTTCGTCCACGGCGACGACGGCTTCTGCTCCCTGGTCGCCCTGGCCCACCGCGGAGCGCTGCTCGCCTCCTGGACCTACGCCCCGGCCCGCGACCAACTGGCCACGGCGATCCGGGGCCGGGGCGCCCGACTCAACGGTGTGCCGCTGCTCGCCGGCTCGCCCGAGCCCGGCCGCGCCCTGCGGGTCGCCACGTCCCACCCCGACTACACCACCGACGAGCAGAAGTGCGAGCTGCTGCCCCTGTGGACCGACGGAGTGGCGCCGCGCCCCTGCGGCTCCGCCGGGCTGGAGTATCTCGCCGTCGCCCGGGGCGAGTTGGACGCGGTGGCGTTCTCCTGGGAGGCCGCCTGGGACCACGCGGCCGGGCTGCTGCTGGTCGAGGAGGCGGGCGGCGCCCATCTCACCCGCGCCGGAGAGCCCTTCCACATCACCGGCGGCAACGCCCTGCCGTTCACCGCGGCCCGCGACCGCGCGACGGCGGAACGGATCGCGGCGCTGCTGAGGGGACGGAAGGCGTAGTAGCGGCACCGCCGCACGGATCGCGGCACGGCTGACCAGCCAGCGGCCCCGCGCCAGGGCCGATGGCCCCGCGCCAGGGCCGGTCGCACCGCCGAACGGGCAGCCCTACCGCCGAACGGCCAGCGGCACCGCGCCACGGCCAGCGGCACCCGCGCCACAGCCAGTCGCGCCGCCGAATGGACAGCCGTACCACCAAACGAACAGCCGTACCGCCGAAGGACAGCCGCCCCCTCCACAGATCGCGGCCGACACACCCCCCACCCCCAGCCCCACCCCACCCCTCCCGACCCCCCGCCCCCGACATATCCTGACCCAGAGTGGCCATCGGCTGACAAAGGAGTCCGAAGGTGCCGTCAATGCTCGACGCGGTCGTGGTGGGAGCGGGGCCGAACGGACTGACCGCTGCCGTGGAGCTGGCCCGCCGCGGCTTCTCCGTGGCAGTCTTCGAAGCCCAGGACACCGTGGGCGGCGGAGCCCGCACCGAGGAGCTGACCCTCCCCGGATTCCGCCACGACCCCTGTTCGGCCGCCCACCCCCTCGGTATCAACTCCCCGTCCTTCCGCGCCCTGCCCCTGGAGCGGCACGGACTGACCTGGCTCCACCCCGAGCTGCCCATGGCCCACCCCTTCCCCGACGGCAGCGCGTCCGTGCTGGCCCGCTCGGTCGCCGAGACCGCCGCCTCCTTCGGCCCGCGTGACGCGGGCGTGTACCGCAGACTGATCGCCCCGTTCCTCACCCGGTGGGACACCCTGGCGCGGGACTTCATGTCGCTGCCGTCCACCGCGCTGCCCCGCGACCCGGTCACCCTGGCCCGCTTCGGACTGGCCGGACTGCCCCCGTCCACCTGGCTGACCCGCCGCTTCCACGACGAGCGGGCCAAGACCCTCTTCGCCGGGCTCGTCGCCCACGTCATGGCCCCCCTCAACGGCTTCGCGACCGGCGCCGTCGGCCTGGTCTTCGCCCTCGCCGCGCACGCCCGGGGCTGGCCGGTGGCCCAGGGCGGCTCCCAGTCCATCTCCGACGCCCTCACCTCGTACCTCACGGAGTGCGGCGGGACGGTCCACACCGGGTTCGAGGTGAAGCGGCTGGACGATCTGCCGCCCGCCCGCGCCTATGTCTTCGACACCTCGCCCACCGCGCTGGCCCGGATCGCCGGCCTCGGCTCGTTCTACGACCGCTACCGCTACGGCCCGGGAGTCTTCAAGGTCGACTACGCGCTGGACGGCCCGGTGCCCTGGACCGCGCCCGAGGCGAGGATCGCCGGAACGGTGCAGATCGGCGGGGACGCCGCCGAGATCGGCACCGCGCTGCGGGCCGTCGCCCGCGAGGGCCGGGCACCCGACCGCCCGTTCCTGATCACCGTGCAGCCCGGCGTCGTCGACCCCACCCGCGCCCCCGACGGCAAACAGGTCTTCTGGGCGTACGGCCATGTGCCGAACGGCTACACCGGCGACCTCACCGACGCCATCGAACGCCAACTGGAGCGGTTCGCCCCCGGCTTCCGTGACCGCGTCCTGGCCCGCGCCACGGCGGGACCCCCCGAACTCGCCGCCCGTAACGCCAACTACGTCGGCGGGGACATCGCCTCCGGCGCCACCTCGGGACTCCAGCTCCTGCTCCGCCCGAAGCTCACCCTGGCCCCGTACCGCACCCCGCACCCGGCCGTGTTCCTCTGCTCGTCCGCCACTCCGCCCGGCCCGGGTGTGCACGGCATGTCCGGCCACAACGCGGCGAAGGCGGTCTGGAGGAGGCTCCGCGCATGACCACACTCACCACCCTCACCCTGGTCGAGGGCGACATCACCGAACAGTCCGTCGACGCGATCGTCAACGCCGCCAACTCCTCCCTGCTCGGCGGCGGAGGCGTGGACGGCGCCATCCACCGCCGGGGCGGCCCGGCGATCCTCGCCGAGTGCCGCGCCCTGCGCGCCTCCCACTACGGCAAGGGCCTGGCCACCGGCCAGGCCGTCGCCACCACCGCCGGGGACCTGGACGCCCGATGGGTGATCCACACCGTCGGCCCCGTCCACAGCACCACCGAGGACCGCTCCGCGCTGCTCGCCTCCTGCTACCGCGAGTCCCTCCGGGTCGCCGACCAGCTCGGCGCCCGCACGGTCGCGTTCCCCGCGATCTCCACCGGGATCTTCGGCTGGCCGATGGACGACGGGGCGCGGATCGCGGTCGAGACGGTCCGCGCCATGGACACCGCCGTCACCGAGGTCAGATTCGTGGTCTTCGACGACCGGGCGTACGCCACGTTCGCCCCGTACCTCGCCTGACCGGCCACCGGGTGACCCCCAGCACCAACCAATGACCCCCATGACCCCCCAGGACCTCCCAGGAAAGGCAGGCCCCTCCATGACCTCTCCCACCGAAGAGCAGGACGACCGCTTCGACGTCGTGGTGCTCGGCGCCGGCCCCGGCGGATATGTCGCCGCCGTCCGCGCCGCCCAGCTCGGCAAGCGGGTCGCCGTGGTAGAGGAGAAGTACTGGGGCGGCGTCTGCCTCAACGTCGGCTGCATCCCCACCAAGGCCCTGCTGCGCAACGCCGAGCTGGCCCACCTGTTCACCCATGAGCAGAAGACCTTCGGCATCAAGGTCGACGGCACGGTCAGCTTCGACTACGGCGAGGCGTTCCGGCGCAGCCGCAAGGTCGCCGACGGCCGGGTCAAGGGCGTCCACTACCTGATGAAGAAGAACAAGATCACCGAGTTCGACGGCCGCGGCACCTTCCTCGACCCGCACACCCTCCAGGTCACCGACTACGAGGGCACCACCCGCACCCTCGGCTTCGACCACTGCGTCATCGCCACCGGCGCCAGCCCCAAGCTCCTCCCCGGCACCCGCCGCACCTCCCGCGTGGTCACCTTCGAGGAGCAGATCCTCGCCGAGGAACTCCCCGCGTCGGTGATCATCGCGGGCGCCGGGGCGATCGGCGTGGAGTTCGCGTATGTGCTGCACAACTACGGCGTGAAGGTCACCGTCGTCGAGTTCCTGGACCGGATGGCCCCGCTGGAGGACGCCGAGGTCTCCGCCGAACTCGCCCGCCAGTACCGCAGGCTCGGCATCGACGTCCTCACCTCCACCCGGGTCGACACCATCGACGAGTCCGGCCCCCAGGTCCGGGTCACCGTCACCGCCAAGGACGGCTCCCAGCAGATCCTGGAGGCCGACAAGGTGCTCCAGGCGATCGGCTTCCAGCCGAATGTGGAGGGCTACGGCCTGGAGCGGACCGGTGTCCGCCTCACCGAGCGCGGCGCGATCGACGTCGACGGCCACTGCCGTACGTCCGTCCCGCATCTGTACGCGATCGGCGATGTCACCGCCAAGCTGATGCTGGCGCACGCCGCCGAGTCGATGGGCGTGATCGCCGCCGAGACCCTCGCGGGCGCGGAGACCATGGAGCTGGACTACGCGATGATCCCGCGGGCCACGTTCTGCCAGCCCCAGATCGCCAGCTTCGGCTACACCGAGGCCCAGGCCCGCGAACTGGGCTACGACGTCAAGGTCGCCAAGTTCCCCTTCACCGCCAACGGCAAGGCACACGGCCTCGGCGACACCACCGGCTTCGTCAAACTGATCAGCGACGCCCGGTACGGCGAGCTGATCGGCGGCCACCTCATCGGCCCCGACGTCACCGAACTGCTCCCCGAGCTGACCCTCGCCCAGCAGTGGGACCTCACCGTCCACGAGGTCGCCCGCAATGTGCACGCCCACCCGACCCTGAGCGAGGCGGTCAAGGAGGCGGTACACGGCCTGGCAGGCCACATGATCAACATGTGACCGTCACCGCACGCGGACGTCACGGGGCCGCATGTCACCCCTTGCATGTCACCCATTCGGCCCACACCACTCGCCGCCACCGCCCGACCGGGGTCTCCTGGCCGCATGAGCCAGAACGCAGCGCAACCGGGTGGAGAGCAGCCGCAGGGCGGCCACGGCACGCCGGGTCCCTCGGACCCCCAGGGCGGCGGGTACACGGCACCGGGCTCCCCGGGGCCCCAGGCCGAGGGCACGGGGCGGCCGGACAGCGAGGTCGGCGACGCGTGGAGCGCCCGCCCACCCCGCCCCCCGTCCTCCGGCGGTGACGCCTGGGTGACCGGCGGAGTCACCTTCGCCGGTGTGCTGCTGCTGGTCAGCGGTGTGCTCGCGATACTCCAGGGCATCTCGGCGATCGCCAAGGACGATGTGTACACCCGGGTCGGCACCTACATCTACGAGATCAACCTCACCGGCTGGGGCTGGATCCACCTGGTCCTCGGCGTCCTGGTCGCCGTCACCGGCTGGGGCGTGCTCATGGGCGCCGCCTGGGCCAGGATCGCCGGTATCGTGCTGGCCTCGTTCAGCCTGATCCTCCAGTTCCTGTTCCTGCCGTACGCCCCGGTCTGGTCCCTCGTGGTGATGGCCATCGACGTCTTCGTGATCTGGGCCCTGGCCTCCCGCCAGGAATCAGCCAGCCACCCCCACCACACCCACCCAGCCCCCCACTGACTCCACCCGAGCACCCTCAGGGCCACGGGGAACCGCGTAGGGGCGCGGGGAACTGCGCGAATACCCCCCAGGGCCCCGCACCCGAATCTCAACCCTCTAGGGGCGCGGGGAACTGCGCGAAAACCCCCACCGCCCCGCACCCGAAACCCAACCCCCACCACCCCCCTCCCCACCTCGATGTCGGATTCTCGCCAGCCGCAGCCGCCCCCCGTGCCCGATCCTGGACCCATGCACAAGGGGATGCACACCGACACCGACCACTGTCTCCGAGCCGTCCGCTCCAAGGACGCCCGCTTCGACGGCTGGTTCTTCACCGCCGTCCTCACCACCCACATCTACTGCCGCCCCAGCTGCCCGGTCGCGCCACCGAAGCCCGAGAACATGGTCTTCCTGCCGAGCGCCGCCGCCTGCCAGCAGGCCGGTTTCCGCGCCTGCAAACGCTGCCGCCCCGACACCACCCCCGGCTCCCCGGAGTGGAACCAGCGCGCCGACCTCACCGCCCGCGCGATGCGGCTGATCGCCGACGGGGTGGTGGACCGCGAGGGCGTCCCCGGCCTCGCCGCCCGCCTCGGCTACAGCACCCGCCAGATCGAACGCCAGCTCCTCGCCGAACTCGGCGCCGGACCCCTCGCGCTCGCCCGCGCCCAGCGCGCCGAGACCGCCCGGCTGCTGATCGAGACCACCGAGCTGCCGATGGCGGAGCTTGCCTTCGCCGCCGGTTTCTCCTCGATCCGCACCTTCAACGACACCGTCCGCGAGGTCTTCGCCCTCGCGCCGAGCGAGCTGCGCGCCCGCCGCCCCAAGGACCGACAGGCACGGGCGGAGCCACAGGCGGCCTCCGGCGCGCTCTCCCTCCGGCTGCCGTTCCGCGCCCCCCTCAACCCCGACAACGTCTTCGGCCACCTCGCCGCCACCGCCGTACCCGGCGTCGAGGAGTGGCGGGAGGGCGCCTACCGCCGCACGCTGCGGCTGCCGTACGGGCACGGGATCGCCGCGCTGACCCCCCGCCCCGACCACATCGCCTGCCGGCTCAACCTCTCCGACCTGCGGGATCTACCGGTCGCCATCGCCCGCTGCCGTCGCCTCCTCGACCTGGACGCCGATCCGGTCGCCGTCGACGACCAACTGCGCACCGACCCACTGCTCGCGCCCCTGGTCGACAAGGCGCCGGGCCGCCGGGTGCCGCGCACGGTCGACGAGGCCGAGTTCGCGGTCCGCGCGGTGCTGGGCCAGCAGGTCTCCACGGCCGCCGCCCGCACCCACGCGGCCCGCCTGGTCACCGCCCACGGCGACCCGGTGACCGACCCCGAGGGCGGACTCACCCACCTCTTCCCGTCGACCGAGCGGCTGGCCGCCGTCGACCCCGACGCGCTCGCGATGCCCCGCACCCGCCGTACGACCTTCACCACCCTGGTCGCCCGGCTCGCCGACGGCACGCTCCGCCTCGGGGTGGAGAGCGACTGGCCCGCGACCCGGGAACAGCTCCTCGCGCTGCCCGGCTTCGGCCCCTGGACCGCCGATGTCATCGCCATGCGCGCCCTCGGCGACCCCGACGCCTTCCTCCCCACCGACCTCGGCATCCGCCGCGCCGCGGCCGGGCTCGGCCTGCCGTCGACCCCCGCCGCGCTCACCGCCCGCGCCACCGCCTGGCGCCCCTGGCGGGCGTACGCCGTCCAGTACCTGTGGGCGACGGACGACCACCCCATCAACTTCCTACCGGTATGAGCCCCCCTGCCACGCCTCTCACGCCTGTCACGACCTAGGAACGACACCATGCGCCAGCACACCGTCATCGACAGCCCGTACGACCCGCTCACCCTCGTCGCCGAGGACGGCGTGCTGTGCGGTGTCTACATGACAGACCAGCGCCACCGCCCCCCGGAGGAGAGCTTCGGCGAACGCGCGGACACCGCCCCCGCGTTCGCCCCGGCCGAGGAACAACTGGAGGCGTACTTCACGGGCGACCTGACCGACTTCGACCTCGAACTCCGCCTCGACGGGACGGACTTCCAGCGCACGGTCTGGGACCAGCTGTGCCGCATCCCGTTCGGCGAGACCCGCTCCTACGGCGATCTCGCCGACGCCCTCGGCAACCCGAAGGCGTCCCGCGCGGTGGGCCTCGCCAACGGCAAGAACCCGATCAGCATCATCGTTCCGTGCCACCGGGTCATCGGCGCCGCGGGCAGCCTCACCGGCTACGGCGGCGGCCTGGACCGCAAGCGCCGCCTCCTGGACTTCGAACGCGGCACGTCCCTCTTCTAGGGGGTGTCTGACGGATCTCCGTGGCGTCGCGACGCCCGGCACGCACTCTCGCCGCACCGGACGAAAGCCCTAGTAGCTCCGCTACGAGGGCTTCCGCCCGGCACAC
>NZ_JBEZLM010000040.1:0-55972 GCF_040652095.1 Streptomyces sp. NPDC048290 | reverse complement strand
AGCCACCGCGCCTCCAGCGATCGGATCGGACGTCACCCCACATCCAACCGCCATGACCACCAACCCGGCGAACCTATCCGGTCACAGCACTAGGTGGACGGAGGCTTGTCGATGGGGTTCTTGGGACGCTTGTTGGGCCGGTAGCTGGGGCCGTTCATGATGACCTGGTGGCTGGTGTTGATCAGTCGGTCGAGCAGCGACTCGGCGACGACGGGGTTCGGGAAGAGGGGATACCAGTCGCTGGGAGCCCGGTTGCTGGTGATGATCAGCGAGCGCCCCTGCCGCTCGGAGACCAGTTCGTAGAGGTCATCGGCCTGGGATGCGCTCAGCTGCCGCATGGCGAAGTCGTCCAGGATGAGGACGTCGGGTCGGATCAGCTCGCGGATGCGCTTGTCCCAGGTGCGGTCCGCGTGGCCGCCGGCGAGCTCGGCCAGGACCCGGCTGGTCTTCGTGAAGCGGACGTTCGCGCCCTGGCGGACGGCCAGGTGCCCCAGGGCCTGGGCGACGTGGGTCTTGCCCACCCCGACCGGCCCGAACAAGATCACCGACTCGCCTGCGTGGAGCCAGCGCAGGGCGGCCAGGTCGCGGATCTGGGCCGCGGGCAGCTTCGGAGAAGCGGCGAAGTCGAACTCCTCCAGGGTGACCTGCTGCTCGAACTTTGCCTTCTGCAGGCGCCGCTGGAAGGCGACGGTCTCGCGGCGGGTGATCTCGTCCTGGCAGAGGACCTGGAGGAAGTCCAGGTGGCCGAGTTCACCGCCGTGGGCCTGGATCAGCCGCGCGTCCAGGGTCTCCAGCATCCCGGACAGCCGAAGTGCCTTCAGCGACTCGCGCAGGTCGGTGTCCATCACGCTCATCGAGCGGCCTCCTCGGCGTCGTCGGCGTCAGCGCGGCCCGGGGTGTCAAGCTCGCCGGAGGTCTGGGAGGGGATGCTCGCAGCGAACAGGCCCTCGGGGCCGTGGAGAAAGGCCGCAGCCCCGGCGTCGCCGGTCTCCGGCTCGGGGTCGGTCTCGGTGCCCGCGATCAGGATGCCCTTGATGGTCCGGTAGGAGGGGTCGCCGACCGCGATGGCCTTGGTGCAGGCCGCCTCCAGCCGCTGATCGCCGTACTTCTTCCGCAGCCCGAGGATCCCCTGGGCCGCGCGGAGCCGGTAGAGCGCGTTGAGCTCCAGCAACTGGTCGATCACCTCGCGGCAGGCGTCGCCGACGTCGGAGGACTGGCTGCGGCACCAGATCGGCGTCTTCATCTGGAAGGCGATCTTCTCCGGCGGATAATCGCTCTTGTCCGTGCGCTTGCCCTGGTCGAGTGCGGCGTGGGTCTTGACCAGCTCGCCCTCGTGGAAGACCTGGACCATCGTGGCGGTGGAGCGGACGTCGACCTTGCGGCCGATGGGTTTCCACGGCACCGAGTAGAGGGTGCGGCCGACCTTGATGTGGATGTCAGGGCCGACTGCCGCGGTGGACCAGCGGGCCAGCACGAACGGCTTGTCCGGCACCGGCAGCAGGACCTTGGCCTCCACCGCCTCGAACACCGACAGCGGACTCGCACCGCCCAGCGGGCGGCACTGCCTGCGGCCGGCAGTGCCGGCCGACCAGGTCAGGGCCTCCGCCTGCATCTGCTCGACCGAGGTGAAATCCCGCCCGCTCCAGAACGAGTCGCGGACATATGGCATCGGCCGCTCAACCCGCGGCTTGTCCTTCGGCTTCGCCGCCCGGGCCGGGTCGACCAGGGCGCCGTAGTAGGTCGCGAGCTCGGCGTACGACTTGTTGATCTTCGGGTCGTAGAGGTCCGGCCGGTCCACCGCCGTGCGCAGGTTGTCCGGCACCAACCGCCGTGGGACACCGCCGAAATAGCGGAACGCTTCGACGTGGGCCTGGGTCCACGCGTGCTGGTCCATGTGAACCACCGGTCGGACGAACATGTGCCGTGAGCAGGGCAAGACCATCACGAATGCCCAGATCCGATGTCGTTTACCGGTCGACGGATTGATCCACTGCCCCAGGAAGCCGTAGTCGATCTGGGCTTCCGAGCCCGGCTCGACGTCGTCCCGCAGCACCGTCACCTTCGACCGGGCCGACTCGTCCGGGAGGTTCTCGGTCACCCACCGACGGAACGTCGACAACGACACCGCCAACTTCCCCTCATCTTTGAGGCGTTGGTGGATCGTGGTGACCGTGGTCGTCTCCAGCAGCCCCTTGACCAGGTCGCGGTGCGGCTCGATCTCCGCCCACGTCACCTGGTTCAGCCGGCGCCGGGTCAGCTCCGGGAACCAGCTCTTGATCAGTTTTCCCCAGTCCGCCTCGCTCATGGGCGGCCCGCCCGGGGCCATCCCGGACGCCTCCGCCGGCGCCAGATACTTTCTGATGGTCTTGCGGTCCACCCCCAGCGAGGCCGCGAGCTGGTTCTTCGACCTGCCCGCGTACCAGTGGACGTAGATCTCGACGATGTCGACCACGGTGAACGTTCTCCTCGCCATCCAGAGTGTCCGTCGACCTCTCGGCCCTTCGGTCGAGGGACGGTGATGACTCCGAGACGGTCAGGACCCTCAACCCAGCTCGGGGATGCCCAAGGGGAACCTGAAGGATTCGGATGGAACGATCACTCACAGGTCAAACCACCTGATATGGGATCTTCGAGGCTTCCGCTGTGGTCAAGTTCCCCTTGGAGACTCGTGACCGCGGCCCTGTCCCATTCCGTGACCATGAAGCCTCAGAAGTTGGGGAAATCGCTGACCGTTCACATCATCACAGCCGGAGAGGGTGTAGGCATCGCCGGATCTCAGCTGGCTGACCGGGTCGCCGCCGTGGCACGGTCCGGGGCGGCCAGCACCAGTCCGCCCGCGTGCTCCCTCAGGCGGATCCAGGCGTCGGCGCGACGGGAGCATCCGGCGCAGCGGCGGCGCGTGGGGGCTGGATGTCCGGGTTCGAAGGGTTTGACGCAGTAGTAGATGAGGTGCCCGGGGACCGGTCCATGGGCGGCTCCGCCGGGACCGGTGCCGGCGGAGGGCCGGGGCTATGGCTCCTTTCGAGGTGCGGCTCGGTCGTCAGCATCAGCAGGGAGCGGGTACAGCAGGAGCAGTATGTGGGCGGTGTTCTCACCGACAAGGACCAGGTCGGGTGAGTGGGCTGCGCAGGAGCCGTGATCGTCCGGGCGCTGTCAAGGACCCCGTACGGGGGACGTTGACCGGGCTGGCGACAGGCGGCTCAGTGGCAGGGTCAAGCAGACTTCGGCAAGCCGGAAACAGGGGCAGGGCAGAGACGAGGCCGTCGTCACCCCGGGGAACAAGGTCGACGGCGAGGTTCACATCCGTCGCGCGCGGCTGGTCAGTGGGGCGGGATGACGGTGAGGCGGTGGCGGGAGGCGTCGGGCAGGATGCGGCGCGGAACCGGCGCCGGGCTGGCGAGGGAGGCGGCGAAAGCGGCGACGAGGTCGTGGGGGACGCTGGCGCTGAAGGTCGCGCACCACAGCAGCCCGTCGCCCGGTGCCGGGTCGGCCCACGCCTGCCAGCCGGCCAGATCGGGGCGCGGGTCGGCGTCGAAGACGTGCTCGGGGACGGTGGCCAGGCACAGGGACGCTGCAAGGTCGGGGGCGGTGGCTGTGGTGGCGGGATGGTCGATGTCGGGCAGCCAGCCCTGGGCGAACACCGCGTCCAGGACACGGTCGGGTCCGTCGTACAGGGTGGTGGGGTCGGTGCGGGCGTCCAGGGCGAGGAGGAAGTCGGCGAGCGCTTCGTGGGGGACGCCCTCGGTGAGGTAGGCGTTCCACTCCCGCAGGGCGCTCGTGGTGCCGGTGCGGGCGGTGACCTGCCAGGCGACCGGCAGACCGCCCAGCTCGAACGGACAGCCCGCACGTACCCATTCGGCACCGCGCAGCGCATCGGGACTCACATAGAGGAGGGTGCTGCGGCTGGTCGGCCACATCCTCCAGCCGACGCTGCTCAGGGTGGCGCCGATCCGGTCGGCGAGGATGCCGTCGTCCCCGGCGAGATGACGCGGGGTGACCCAGGACCGCAGCGGGCCCGAAGGGCCGGGAGAGGGCTCGAAGGGGTCGTGCGGGTTCAGGTTCAGGGCGCCTCCGGTGCAGGTCGTCGAGGGTGGCTACTGGCCAATGTCGGGGCGGGCAGTCCTGCGACGTCGGTGGGGCGGAGCGACGGTCGGCTCCTGCCACGTGAGCCGCACCGCGACGTCCGGGGGCAGGTGGCCGAGCTGTTCGCCGGACTCGGCGAGGAACACGACGCTCCGGCCCTCCTCGTCGCGGGCACTGACGACGGCGGCGATCGTGTGGGCCATGGGGTAGAAAGGATTGACCGCGAGTCGTGCCGGGGCGTTCTGGTCCATGGCGGACAGCAGGCCAATGAGGTCTGCGACGGTCATCTCGGCGGGACCTGGGCGCGGCGTACTCACAGAAGCGCTCCTCGTATCCGGAGACGGCAAGATCGTTGAAGGGGAACGAACGGCGGCGCGGCCGTGTCTGCGGCCGGCATGGGCCACGGGGCCCCTTGCACGGACTGCCGGAACGGGAGGAACGACGGTTCAGAGCGGACGGGAACCCGCCAGGACAGCCGCCACGGCGGCGGCCACGACCGGCGACGGCGTCTGCGTGTCGAAGGACACGCCGTAGCCGGGGACGGCGGCGGTGCCGGTGACGGCGATCCGCCACCCCCCGCCCGCCGTGCCGGGACGGCCGTCCGGGAACCAGCCCAGGTAGAAACGGCCGTCACGGGAATTGATGTGGACATCAGCGCGGTCGTCCACAACGACCTTGAAATCGGCTTCGGAGAACTGGTCGATCACATCCATCGGCTGGCCCGGACCGAGCTGCCAACTACGCAGCCGCAATGCCTCGACGGTCGTGGAGAATCCCGGCCGGGTGACGTCAGCGGTCAAAACAAACCCTTCTGACCTGTGGGTTTCCAGGGAAGTCGTCTACGTTGACATGCCCGCGACGGTTCTTCCAGTCCTTCCGGGTTCTTTCTCGTCTGCCCCCAGCGAACTGGTCCGTGAGAGCGGAGGCCAGTTCGCTGCCGGTCTGTGACCTGGGTGGACCAACTTGGCTTCCAGGAAGCTGCCTTGGCCGAGGCCGACAGGCCCTGCAGAGCGATATCCGGGCCGGAGAGCCACTCAGAGGGCGTATACAGCGGGTGCAGACCGCGGCTCCGGCAGGCGGAGCGCTCGGGAAAGGGAATGGCGGCATGACGAGTGAGGCGGTGATCATGCTGCGGTGGGCAGACGCGAACGGCTTCAGCAGGGGGCAGGGCCAGCTGATCGCCTGGGCGGCGGGTGCCCTTGCGTCGGTGACCGTCTTGCGTGTCTGACCCCGTGGGAAATCCGGCAGTGGCGGATTCGCCGGATGCGCCGAGGGCCCCGGGAACCACGTGGTGTGGTTCCCGGGGCCCTCGGCCTGGGGGTGAGCACGAACGCGCCGGTCAGGCACAGCGGATCAGGAGCGCGCCTTCTTGGTGCCGCTCGCCGCGCTGCCGTGCAGGGCCGTTGTCCCAGTCAGCTGGTGGCCGGGCTGTCCTCCCCTGCTCGGCTCTTCCTGCGCCGCGCAGCGATCAGGGCGCCGCCGCCGGCGGTGACCAGGAGGCCGCTGGCCGCGAGGAGCCAAGAGGTGGAGTCGGTCCCGGTGTGCGCGAGGGAGCCCTCGGCGGCCGGGCCGGTGGGCCTGTCTGCCGGAGGCACTGGCCCGGCGGAAGGGGCCTGGGTCGGGGGCGGAGTGCCGGGGGCTGTCGGGGTGGCCGGCGCAGGCGTCGCAGGACCGGTCGGCGGGGTGGTCGGAGCAACCGGCGGGGTGGCCGTCGGGGGCGGGGTCGAAGGCTGGGTGGGTCTGGCCTTCTAGGTGTTGGTGAAGGTTGCGGTGGTCTTCCCGGCGGGCTTCGCGGTGATCCTGACCGGGGTGGTGTCGAGTTCGTAGCCGGCGGGCGCCCTGGTCTCGGTGCCGGTGTACGGGGTGCCTTGCCGGGAGGAGACGGGGAGCTTGGCGGTGGCGGTGCCGTCCTTGCCGGTGGTCAGGGTGATCGCCGTGCCGGTGCCGGTGGACGGGGTGATGTTGATGACGGCGCCGGCCAGAGGCTTTCCGGTCTTCTTGTCGGTCTTCTTCACCAACAGGTCGGCGGGCTTGAAGGGATCGATGATGGTGAGCGGGGTGTCGGCGCCGGGCGTGACGATGACGTCACGGTCGTCCACCGTGTCGTGCAAGGTGCTGCCGCTGGATACCTCTTTCGAGCTCGTGCATGGTTGGCGCTGGCACGTCGAGGGGCGTGAACCGGCCCAGCGCTCATACTCGTTCATCGATCGCGAGAGTGGCCGCCTGTTGGTGTGAGAGCAGTGCAGCGATCGCTTGGATGATGTCGCTCATGTGCTCACGACGACCGTGGTGGCGGGCGAGGGCTCGCCAGTTCTTCAGGTGAGCGATGCCGTGCTCGACGCGGATCCGGCGCGAGGAGTGGGCCTTACGCCGTTGCTCATGGATCTCCTCGTACCAGTCCGGGGCGTTCTTCTTGAACTTGCGGTGCGGCGGGGTCACCACACGTCCGCCGGTCTGGGCACCCAGACCTTGGTAGCCGGCATCCGCGAGGATCTCCACCGCAGGGCCGTCGGCCAGGAGCCTGACCAGCCCCAACTTGCGGGCATGGGTGATGTCCGCACAGCTCGCGGGCTCTGCCGGGCTGCAGTACAAGAGGCGGCCGTCCGCGTCCGTGAAGACCATGGACTTGACGGCGTTCTGCTTGTTCTTCCCCGAGATGAACTTGTCCCGGTCCTTGCGTCCGGCGGCGGGGCGGCGGACGCGGATCTCGGTGCCGTCGATGATCCCGGTCTGCTGGTTCTCGCCGAGGTGGTCGACCACCTCGGCGAGCGTGCGGAGCCGAAGGCCGGGAGTGATGGTGCAGCCCCGCTGGGCCAGCAGCGGCCGTACTTCACCGATCGCGCGCGTGATGGTGGAGCGATCTACGTCGAACCAGCAGGCCAGTACGTCGTGGGTGGCGCCGTGGCGGAGGTGAATCAGCGTGGCCAGGAGCCGGTCGACGAAGACAAGCTTGTGCTTGGCACCGGCGCCGACAGCTCGGCGGCGGGGACGCGAGGCGAGTGTCGCCTGGTGCCGCTCGTGCCACAACGGGCCGATCTCCGCTACGAGTTCGGCGATCACCTCTGAACTCAGTCCGGTGATCTGCTGACTGCGAAGCACCGCTGCACGCGTCCGGTTCCCCACCACGCAGACCATGATCGACGATCAAAGTCTCGACGTGCCAGCGCCAACCATGCACGAGCTCGTTAGACGACCCTGGACGGCTTTTGCGACCTGGCGAGGTCGTCGCTGGTGACGCAGGTGCGGTGGGCGAGGGGGCGCTGGAGTGGCCTTCGCCGCGGTAGAGGCCGTAGGGGACGATGTGCTTGGAGCCCATCTCGGTGGTCTTCTTCCCGAGGTCTTCGCTCTTGGTGGGGGTGACGCGGGTGATGCCGTACTCGAGCGGGGTGACGGGGTCGACGGAGCGGGAGAAGGTGAGCTGGACGGGGCCGCGGACGCGGCCCGCCTGGCGGTCCTTCTTGCCGGTGGTCATGACGGCGCCGAACATGCGGATGTCGAAGAAGGTCCGGCACATCCACTGCTGGGCGTCGAGCTGGCCGGCGTCGCTGCCGAGAGCGTCAGGGGCCCATCGCGGCTTCGAACTCGGCCCGGCCGCTTCGTTTCCGCGGCGCGTCGTCGGCCGACTGATCATCGGCACCGGAGCGGCGGACAGGCCCGCGTTCACTGGAAGAGGTGAGGACCGCCGCCAGCGGTGACGGCGCCCATGAGAGGGAACGACGCCCTGAACGGCAGGCCCTCAATCGTTTGACGATACGAGGCTGTGGCTTGATCCGCGCGCCTGGCGAAAGCGCTGACAGACCCGTCCTGATGACGCCTGAAGGAGAACTGGCGGTTGCCTCCGCTGCGACGGAAGATCGCAACCGCGTGGTGTCCGGTGGACTATCCAACGATGGCCGTAACTCGCTCGCACCCTTTGGCTATCGAAGCCATTGTCTGCTCTACGCACATTCTCTAGGGTCATTTCCCCATTGGGCGCAGTGGTGCGACGGACCGGCGGACGCGATGACGGATACGACCAACTTCCAGGCGAGCGACGGCACGGTGGTGTGGGCGGAGGTCGACGATGCACCCGACAGGGACCCTTACGAGCCGATAGCCCGGCCGAGGCCGGACCGCGCCGCAGACACGGCCGAAACCCTACGGCAGGCGGTGGACCGTGTGCGTCCGGCCGCCCAGGACGTACTGGATTCGCTGCGCGCGATGCCTCAGAGCCCTGACCGGGTGGCCATGGAGTTTGGGGTGAAGCTGAGCGCGGAGGCAGGCGTCGTTCTCGCCCGTGCCGCATCCGAGGGGCACTTCAAGATTCTGCTCGAGTGGGAGCGGCAGCCGGACGCACGGAACCGTGGCGCGGAGCCGGGAGACGCCGACTGCACGGAGAGCCGGGCCGCACCGGTAGCCACGACACCGAGCGTCGGCACGCAGGACGCCGGTACACAGGCAGTCGCCGTCCAGGACGCCGCCGCATCCGACGATGCCGCCGAGCCGGACACCGCCGCCCCCGGCACGAGTGGGCACGAGGGCGGCCTCTGACGTGGCACCGCCGCCCCCTTCTCCCTCCGGCGCGGTCTTCGAGTGGGGGCTCGCCCGGATCCTCGGCCCGGACGGCGAACCTCGCGGTGCTGGCTTCCTGCTCGCTCCCGACCTCGTGTGCACCTGTGCCCATCTGATGCTCGGGCAGCCGCAGGCGCTCTCGACGGCTCCCGATGTGCCGCTGCGGGTGGACTTCCCGCTGCTTGCGGACCCGTCGGCGCCGGTCTCGACCGCCGTCGCCGAGTGGCGCCCAGCGGACGACGTCCTGGTGCTCCGTCTCGCGGGGGAGGTACCGGGCACCACGCCCCTGCCGCTGGCCGGCCTCGATGTGCCGCCCTGGGGGATCGAAGCCCGTGTCTACGGCTTCCCTGTGACCACCCGCACCGGTGTGAATGCTCACGGCGTCCTGCGCGGCGGCGAGGGAAGGGGCCGCTTCCAACTCGACGCCGGACAGGGCAGCGTGCCGCTCGCCGGCGGTTTCAGCGGCAGCCCCGTCTGGGACGTCGAGGCACACGCGGTGGTCGGCATGCTGGCGACACGCGGGCGTGCCGGCCTGGAGGGGACCGCGTACCTCGTCCCCGAGCGGCGCCTTGCACTCCAAGAGGCGGACGACGGCTCGGGCCCCTTCAAGGGCCTGCTGCGCTTCGAGGAGGAGGACTCTCATCTCTTCCACGGCCGGGAACAGGAGACGAAGGACCTCACGGAGGCCGTCCGGGTCCGGCCGTTGACGCTGCTGACCGGTCAGTCGGGTACGGGGAAGTCATCGTTGCTGCGTGCGGGCCTGCTGCCCAGGCTGCGGGCTGCGGACGCAGTCGTCACGGTGCGTACGCCACGGGAAGCGGACCCTCCTGCCGAGTTCCTCGGCGAGGCGTTGCTCGCGTTGTGGGACACAGCCGAGGGCGGCTCGGCGGACGACTCGCGTGTCCATGTCGTACGGCAGGCACTGTCCGACGGCGGTATCGCGCTCACGCACCTGCGTGAGCGACTGCGTGCCGCAGCGAGGGATCGGCTGTGCGTGCTGCTGGTCGACCAGTTCGAGGAGTATGCGACGGTGCCCCGGGCGGCCCGGCAGGTCGTCATATGGTTGCGTGAACTCACCGATGTCTCCGACGCCGTGCCGGGGCGCGGACTGCGGGCGGTGTTGTCGGCCCGCCACGCCACGCTCGATGTACTGGCCCCCGCGCTGCCCGCTGCCGAACGGCGGGCAGCGCTCGTGTACGCCGACCCGCTCCCGGAGGCGGCGCTGGTCCGGATCGTGTCGGAACCGCTGCGGACCACTCCGGGGGTCACGCTCCAGCCTGGACTGCTGCAACTGCTGCTGCGGGACGCCCACGAGGCCCAGGAGGCGCACGGGGAGGCGAACTGCCTACCGCTGCTGGAGTTCACCCTGGCAGAGCTGTGGCGGCACCGTGCCGGCGGACGTCTCACCACGGCCGCCTACGAGGAACTGGGTGGACTCTCCGGGGCGTTGGCAAGACACGCGCAGGCCACCCTGGACAACGCCGTGGTGGAGGGAGCGACCGATGAGCAGGCGGCACGGCGGCTGTTCCAGCGACTGGCCCGCCCGGACGGGGTCGGCAGGTTCGTGCCCGACGACGTACCGGCCGCCGAACTCGATGAGGGCCAGACGCGGTTGGCGCGTCGCATGGTGCGCGAGAAGCTGCTCGTGTGGACCAGCCGACGGCACACGGAGGGCTCCGGCGAGTCGCTGCGGATCGCGCACGAGGCATTGCTGCGTGAGTGGCTGTGGCTCGGCGACTGCCTTCGCCAGGGCGCCGAGTTCCGCGCCTGGCAGGCCGAGGTGGAGGACCACGCGCGCCAATGGAATGAGTCGGGCGGCCGGTTGCTCGCCACGCCGCCCGAGCGGCTGCTGGGGGCCGCGAAGCGCTGGCTGACCGAGCGCCCCGCAGACGTCACCGATCTGCAGCGTGCCTATCTGACCGCGGGCCGACGCCGCGCACGTCTGGGCACATACGGACTGATGTCGTTCGCCGCCGTCACGGTCGTCCTCGCCGTTCTGACGACCCTGCTCGCAGTGGACGCCGTGCAGCGGCGGGACCGAGCCGAGGAACACCTGCGCACCCTGGCGTCACAGCAACTGGCTGACCGCTCCGAGGAGCGGTCAGCCACCGACTTCGAGACGTCGGTGCAGGCTGCGCTGGGAGCCTGGGCGACGTCGGACACCGACAAGGCGCGGTCGGCGTTGTTCCGGCAGTACCTGCGCATGCGCAGCGTGAAGAGCGCACGAACCGGCCTGTGGCAGGGCACCGTGACGTCCCTCGCGTCAGCGCCGGAGGCCGACGTGCTCGCCGTCGTCGTATCAGCGGAGGAAGAGAGCAGCAGCCAGATCCGGCTCATCACCGGGGCGACGTCCGAGCACCCCCGCGTCCGTACGCTCCAAGCAGTCCCCACGGGAGACTTCTTCGACGCCTTCAGTGACGACGGCCGGTGGTACGCCGTCGCCGACGCCAACGCCTCGGTCAGGCTATGGGAGGTCGGCTCCGACGATACCGAGGGGCGTCTACTGATAGGCGCCGGACCGGACCAAGACCAGGTCTTTGCGCCCGCGATCGACTTCTCCGACGACGGGTCACGTCTGCTGCGTCTGTACGCCTCCGACTACAAGCCTGGTGGGAGCGAGCAGCAGGCCCGCCTGAACGCGTGGACCGTCTCCTCCGGTGAGCCGATCCCTGGGGTCGAACAGTTGATCGGGGGCAGGCATGCCGGTTCGGCTGCCTTCGCCGAGGGCAGCGATGCCATCGCCCTCACCTGGTATAAGCCGAACGCAACGGCTCCGGTCTGGTCGTCCGGGGTGTTCACGCTGTCCGACGGCAGGGAGAAGCGGCGGCTGATCACGGACAGTGAACACAGCCTCCGGTTCACGGCACGCGGCACCTTCCTGGAGATCGCAATGCCTACCGGGCACAACAGGTACTTGAACATGGACGGCACCACACCCGCCACGGGTCTCCCCGTGGAGTTCTTCCAGGACGATGCGACCCAGCTGTATCGGACGGACTTCGCCGAAGCGGGGACCGACGCCGACGGCAGCGTGGAGTACGGACTTCTCACCGTGGTCGGAGTACACCCCGGCAGGGCATGGACGGCGGTCGTACCCACGGACGCTACGACTGGGGACGAAATCCCCACCGCAGTCTGGGGTCGCGAAAACGGCGACGAGGCGCCCAGGATGGTCGCTGCGATCGGTGAGAGCCTGCTCCTGCTCAGCCCCGACGAGAGCATCCCACCGGCCCTCACCTCCGACATCGACGCAAACTCCGTGGCCCTGGCCCCGGACGCGGATCGGTTCGCTATTTTCAGGGAAGACCGATTGCACGTCGTCGGCCGGGACGTTCGTGTCCGCTCAGCCGCTCCACCCGGCAAGGCTCAGGGAGCGCACGGATGGCAGATGACCTGGGCGGACAAGGACGGGAAGGGGTACATAGCACTGTGGGACCAGGCTGGTAGTGCCCTGACGCTGTACTCGGCCGACGACCCCGCGAGTCATGAGGACGTCGATCTGCCCGTGCCGAACGGGGCATACATCGAGTGGGTGGCCCAACTCGGCAACGGTGACCTCGCTGTATTGCTGTCGTCGAACGAGGTACTCCGTGTGGACCCCGCCACAGCGACCGTCCTCGCACCCGCGCTCCGCGTGTCTCCCCCACCAGGCACCGTACCGCTGCTACTCGCTTCTGGTCGGATCGTCCCGCGTCCGGGGTATCCCTCGCAGGCACTGATCGTCACCAGCCTGGGCCGGCAAGGAGGACACGTGATCGTGTGGGACCTCGTCGCTGGCAAGCAGGTATCCGACTGGAACACGGCGGTCAGCGTGGACTTGACTCTGGATCTGACGAAGAGTCCGGCCCCGGCCATGTTCAGCGCCGACGGGCGCCTCGCCGCGGTCGCTTACAGCGACGAGAAACTGCGGTTCTGGGACGTGGCGACTGGGCGCAGGGTGGGAAGGACAGTCCCCTTTCCGACCAGTGCGATGATGGTCGGCTTCATTGCGAGAGACCGGCTACTGGTGCTGGACCCCGGCGGCAATCTCGTGCTGCACGAGGTGCCGTCCGGCCGGGTCATGGCCGTCGGTCCGTCCCCGCCTGGCAGTACCGACTCCATGGCCGTCACCCTGTCCGGCTCCACGGTCCGCTTCCTCGCCAGCGGCCAGGTCCAGGCCATAAGCGTCGAGACGGACGACTGGTGGCGCTTGCTGTGCAAAGCCGCGGGCCGGCCCTTCACCGACGAGGAGCGGAACGATCTTCCTCCGGGTGCTCGCACCGAGCCGCCCTGCACCGCCCAGTGACGTGCGACGGTCGCTCAGCTCGCGCAGCACTCTCGTTTCTCGCCTATACACGCACCCGGGGCCGCCTTGTCGGTCTTGGCCAGCACCACCCCCAGAATCGGAAACGCCCAGCGGGTGATCCACCGACTTCCTGCCCACCGGGGTTTCGCGCGGGATCGGAATGGAAGTAGAAGTGGCGGCCGTCCGGAAGGACGCCTTCGGAGGCCAGGCGCCCTGCAAGGAGCGCAGACGTTCCGAGCCGCTGTTCCTCGGCCCGGTCCCACGCCTGTTCCCACTCGCACACCGCCATCCCTTCGGCCCCGCAGGCTATGGCGAACGTCTTGACGAACTGGCGGGTGGAGCGTCCGTCCTCCGACGGGGGCTTAGCTGCGGGCATGTGCCCTCCCTGCCACGAGAGGCAGGTTGCTCAGCGAGCCCGCCCGGGACTGGTGGCACCACATGCCCGCCATCGTCAGAAGGCCTGGCAGAGGGCTCGCGTCGAGAGCTGTGCCCAATGGCGGGAACGGGACCCCCGCCCTGTGCAGCGCTGCCATGCTTGCCCGGGTGGGTGCCCACCGGCACCTTCGAATTCTGCCTGGAGGCGGTCGGATGACAGACAGCACACGCCCGGTGGACGCGATGGCAGAGGACCGGCGGAGCAACGCCCTGATCGTGGCGCAGGCCCTGGAATTCCTCTACCCTGCCGCGCTGCGTGCCGCCGCAGACATCGGCGTCGCGGACCACCTCGCCGACGGCCCGCGCACCCCGGCGGAACTGGCGGCCGTGACCGGCACCGACGAGCACAACCTCCACCGGGTACTGCGGCTGCTGGCCACCCGGGGCCTGTTCGAGCAGGACAGCGGTGGACGCTTCAGCCTCACCCCGGACGGCGACGCGCTCCGCTCCGGGGCACCGGTATCGGCCCGCGCTGCGGTCCTGATGCTCACGGACCCGACGATGTGGCGCCCCGCCGGCGAGATGACACGGTGCCTCACCGACGGCGGCTCCGCATTCGACGCCATCTTCGGCACCGACTTCTTCACATACTTCGCGCGGGATGCGCCGACCACCGCCGTCTTCCACACCGGCATGGCGTCCCTGTCCGACGCGGAGAACGGCCCCATCGCCCGCAGCTGGAACTTCCCCGACAACGCCACGGTGGTCGACGTGGGCGGCGGATACGGCGGCCTGCTCCGCCACGTGCTGGCCACCGGGCCCGCCCTGCACGGAATCCTCCACGACCAGGGGCACGTCCTGGCGGGCCACTCGCTCGCCACCCCCGTACCGGATGGGGCCGATCCCGCCGGCCGCTGGCGGACCTCCGAGGGAGACTTCTTCCACTCGGTACCGGCCGGTGACATCCTCATGCTCAAACGAATCCTGCACGACTGGGACGACGACCAGTGCGTGACCATCCTGCGCAACTGCCGTGCCGCCCTGGCCCCCGGCGGCCGCGTCCTGGTGATCGACGCGGTCGTCCCGGACGGCGACACACCTCATCAGGCCAAAACCCTGGACCTGATGATGATGGCGTCACTGACCGGCCGGGAACGCACCGAGGCCGACTTCGTACGCCTCCTCGCCGCAGCCGGACTACGCCTCGACCAGGTGGTCCCCACCCCGGCGGTGCTCTCCATCGTGGTGGCCGCCGCCTCCGCGTGACGTCACCGGGATGTCCCAGGTAGTGCCCTTGCCGAAGCCGTGCGGGCCGCCTTGGAGAAACTGGCCCGCCGTGCTCCGCACGAACTCGTCGCGCTGGTGAACGAGAAGTGGGCCAAGCGCTACGGTCGCGCGGCCCGGCTCGGATAGAACCCGTCCCAACCGAAGACCCGGATCAAGGAGAGCGGCGAGAACCTCCGCCTGCTCCTGCGCTACGTCCACCGCTACCTGCCAGCCTGCGCGACGGCGAGCAGGTCCAGGCCCCTGCGGCGGATCTTCGTGCAGAACTACGCCCTCGACGCGAGGGGGCCGGACGAAGATCCGCAAGAATCAGTCCACGACAACCCAGCCACGGTTGCCACAAAACTGGCAGTCTCGGGCGAGGGTGATTGAGAATTTCATGCCACTGCTCGACTCGATGTCACGGGCGGATACCCTCACATTGTTCGCCATAGTCAACGGACTATTGACTTCGGTTACGGGGCCGCCGGAATCCGGCAATATGCCAATCACTGCATTCACGACGTCCTACACCGAATCCCCGACAAGCAGCGAGGGAACGTTCAAGATGGGGGCCAAGCACGGTGCTTTGCGCCCGGCGGACCCGGTGCGCTGGTAGCCGTGCGCTCCTGCACGAACCGCACCATGCGGCAGTTTGTCCCGCACTTCAGCGTCTCGCCGGCCGGTGCCCAGCAGCACCCCGGACGCCACGGCATGGACACCGCACGGACACTCTCTGCCGACCTGAACCCCCACTGAGCGATGGCCTCTCCCGCTCCACCGGTCATCCGCCGTGCACACAGCACAGCAGAAGTGATTACCCGTTAGTAAGGTCAGCAAAAGGTCAGCAAGTGTTTGAACATGCCTGGTCACAGTTGCCAACACTTGGGAGTACGGACTCTCTCTCGCGAGAGTCCGTTCCTTCTCGACTGCGCCCCCTCGCCGCACGGGCCAGGGGGGCGCAATCTCGATCCACCGAGGGCATTCGCCCTACCAAGGTCTCCCCAGCTCAGCGCGCCCGCCCCCGCGGCTTCAGCGCAATCGTCGGCAGCTCAGGCGCCGGCAGCCGATCACCCTCGTACCCGGTCACCACCCCGAAGCGGTCGCCCTCCATCCAGTCCCGTCGGGCCTTCGCGATGTCCTCGTGCGAACGGCCGATGAAGTTCCACCACATCACGATCTCCTCCTCGAACGGCGGGCCGCCCAGCAGGATGAGCCGGGTCTCGTCCGGGCCGTCGTTCGTCAGGGTGAGCGTGGGGTGGTTCGGGGGCGCGTAGCCCATCTCGGCGTGTTTGAGGGGCGTGCCGTGGGCGGTGACGGTGCCGCGGTCGACGAGGACGCCGTGTTCGAAGGCGGGGTCGACGTCGAGGGTGAGGGTGGTGCCGGGGAGGAGGGTGAGTTCGGCGCCGAGGAGCGGGGTGAAGGTGCGCACGGGTGAGGTGTCGCCCGCGAGAGTGCCGAGGAAGACCCGGGCCCGCGCGCCCTCCAGTTGTACCGGCTCGGGGACGTGGTGCTGGAAGTCGCGGGGCGCGTCGCGGTGTTCGCCGGGGAGCGCGACCCAGAGCTGGACGCCGTGCAGGGTCGTGGTGCCCGGGGTGGAGACCTCCGAATGGCAGATGCCGTGGCCGCCGGTCATCAGGTTCAGCTCGCCGGGCCGTACATAGGCGTGGCTGCCGAGGCTGTCACGGTGTTCGATCTCGCCGCTGAACAGCCAGCTGACCGTCTGGAGACCGGTGTGCGGATGCGGGGCCACGTCCATGCCGCCGCTCGCCGACACGTCGTCGGGGCCGTAGTGGTCGGCGAAGCACCACGCTCCGATCAGTGTCCGGGCCCGCTGAGGCAGGGTCCGCCGTACCCTCATCGCCCGCGGGCCGCCGAGCGGCACATCACGCGGGGTGAGCACCTGGAGTGCGGGGCGCGTGCCGTCCGGACCCGCCGCGCAGTTCATCTCGGCCGGATGTGTCTCCGTGTTGCTCACTGTGCGGTCCCTTCCCTGGTCCGACGGCGTGTCGCCGCTCAGAGTCCCGATCGTAACTCGGGTGGTGGGAAGCGCTGATTCACTGACTCCGCTGCTGAAGCCAGGGGTGATGTCCAGCGCCGGGGCGTCCGTTCGACGGGCGGCTGCTGCTGGGCGCCTTCGCCCTGCGCCCCTGCCGTACGGCTAACCGAGCTCGGCGAGCTCGAGCCAGGAGGCCGCCCGGCTCCCTCCCCGTGCCCTCTCCTCAGCCGCTGCGCCGGACACGCCACACGTTGTCGTCCCGATGCCCCGCCACGCCCTCCGGCGACACACTCGCCCGCCGGACCCGCTCCCGTGTCTGTACCGTCCACTCCCCCGCCGGAAGCGCCAGCTTCTCCAACACGCCGTCCAGGGTGGGGAATTCGGCGGTGAAGGGCGGATCCGTCTGCCAGTCCGGCCAAGCCGCGTGCATCACGATGAGCAGGGTTCCGCCCGGCGCCACCGCGCGCGCCGCGCTGCTCAGCACACCGTCCTGGTCCAGTGCCACCGGTGACTGGAGGTAGTGGGCGCTGACGAGGTCGAAGGTGCCGTCCGGGAACGTCACTCCCAGTTCATGCCGTTCCAGTGCGACCCGGTCACCGACTCCCGCGTCCCGCGCGTGCTCGGCGGCGCGGGCGAGTGCCGTCGCCGAGATGTCCACGCCGGTGACCCGCCAGCCGTGCGCGGCGAGCCAGATCGCGTCGCCGCCCTCACCGCAGCCTAGGTCGAGCGCGGTCCCCGGGTGCAGGCCGGAGACCTCACGGACCAGCAGCTCATTGGGGTTCCCGCTCCACACCCGGCCGCTGTCACGGTAACGGGACTCCCAGAATTCCGCGGGTTCGGTCACAGGGGCGTCGGTCATGAATTCCTCCCGGTGTGGTCATCGCCGGTGTTCATCGCCGGTGTACGTAATCGGCATTTCGGGTGTATCGGATCAACGCACCGGAACCCCATCAGCTCGCCCCGGCAGAAGCCAGCCTCCTTCCCACCCCGCTCCCCCGACAAGCCCTCTTGCCGTTTCGGCAAGCTCGCCCCCCCCCAGCCGCATCCACACGGCGCCGAAATCTCCCACCCGCTTGGCATGGACCTGACCCCTCCGCGCCGCTACGCTCACCACACCCCACGTGAGAGCGCTCTCAGAGTCCTCGGATCGCGGTTGTTCCACCCCCACACCACCTGGAACGACGAAGGGCAACGTCCATGAGACGCACCGGACTCAAGCACGCCGGTCTCGCCATCCTCCTCGTCCTCGGCACCTGGACCGCCTCCGGCATCACCCCGGCCGCGGCCACGGCCCCCACCCCCGAAGCCGCCCCCGACGCCCCGGCCGACGCCGGGCTGCTCTCCGCCATGCAGCGCGACCTCGGACTGACGAAAGCCGAGGCGGTCGACCGGCTGGCCACCGAGGCCGAGGCCACCGCACTGCTCCCGGCCGCCCGCCGCGCCGCCGGTGCCGCCTACGGCGGTTCCTGGTACGACGCCGGCACCGCGCGGCTGACCGTGGCGCTCACCTCCGACGCCTCCCCCGCCACCACCGCCGCCGTCCGAGCCACCGGCGCCCGTGTCCAGTCCGTCGCGCACAGCGAGCGCGCGCTCGACACCGCGAAGTCCCGGATCGACCGTCTGACGGCGCCCTCCGGCGTCAGCAGCTGGCACGTCGACCCGGCCGCCAGCACGGTCGTCGTGAACGTCGTCCGGTCGGACCGTGCGGACGGTGCTGTCCAGCGGTTCCTGGCCGAGGCCCGCGAGGCGGGGCCCGTGACCGTGCGGACCGTCGCGTCGGCGCCGCAGACCTTCGCCGCCGGGACCGTCGGCGGGGACCCCTACTACACCGGCAATGTCCGCTGTTCCATCGGCTTCTCCGTGCACGGCGGCTTCGTGACCGCGGGGCACTGCGGTCAGGCCGGGGCGCAGGTCCGCGGCTGGGACGGCTCGTACATCGGCAACTTCCAGGGCTCGTCGTTCCCGGACAACGACTACGCCTGGGTGAATGTGGGCAGCGGCTGGTGGACCGTACCCGTCGTGCTCGGCTGGGGCACGATCCCGGACCGGCTGGTGCGCGGTTCGGCCGAGGCACCGGTCGGCGCCTCCATCTGCCGCTCCGGCTCCACCACGCACTGGCGCTGCGGCAATCTGCTCGCCAAGAACGAGACCGTCAACTACGCCCAGGGCGCGGTCCATCAGATGACCAAGACCAGTGTCTGCGCCGAGGGCGGTGACTCGGGCGGTTCGTTCATCAGCGGCGACCAGGCCCAAGGCGTCACCTCGGGCGGCTGGGGCAACTGCTCCACCGGCGGGCAGACCTGGTACCAGCCGGTCAACGAGATCCTCCAGCGGTATGGGCTGACGCTGCATACGGCGTGAGGTAGGTGCGGGAGGGGGAGGGGGCGGCACCAGAACGATGAGTGCCGCCCCCTTCCCCTTACAGCTCGGTCAGTAGCGCGTCCATCTGGCCGACCGCCGTCGTGAGGCCCTCCTCCACGCCCATGGCGAACATCTGCTCCATCTGCGCCCTGGAGTCGAACTGGGAGCGCATCTCCATCCGCGTCCCACCCTCCCGCGCGACCAGCCGGACCCGTACGTTCATGCTCGGCATCGCGTCGTCCGGAGTGCCGTCCGCATGGGTGAAGCCCTCGGTGAACTCCAGTCCCGCGGGCGGCTCGACGGTGCTGATCCGCCAGTACCCGTGATGCTTGTCGCCCTCGGGGCCGGTCATGAAGTACCGGGCGTCCCCGCCGGGGGTGAGGTCGTACTCCACGAAGGTCGTCGGGTACGACGGCGGACCCCACCAGCGCTCCAGTCGGCGCGGGTCGGCCCACAGCTGCCACACCTTGTCCACGGGGGCCGGGAACTCGGCGGTCAGGGTGAGGGTGAGGTTCTCCAGGTCCTTGTCGAAGCTCTTGACGGTCATCGGTCGTTCCCTTCGGTCGGAGGGGGGTCGGATGCGGATTCTGGGGCCGTGGCGCCGCGTGCCTGGGCGCCGGGGTCCTGAGGGTCGGGGTTCTGGGCGCCGGGGTCCTGAGGGTCGGGGTTCTGGGCGCCGGGGTCCTGTGGGGCTGGGTCCTGACGGTCGAGGTGTTCGTCCTCGGTCAGCAGCTCGGTCATGCGCCGCACCCGTCCGCGCCACAGCGCCTCCAGGTCGTCCAGCGCCTGCCGGGCGCGGCGGACGCCGTCGGGTTCGGCACGCACCCGCTGTTCCCGGCCGCTGCGCCGCTTGCTGACCAGGCCCGCCCGCTCCAGCACCGCCACATGCTTCTGCACCGCGGCGAAGCTCATCGGGTAGGCCGTGGCCAGGCGTGACACCGACAGTTCGGCGCCGACACAGCGCCGCAGGATGTCCCGCCGCGTCGGGTCGGCGAGCGCGTGGAACAGCCGGTCCACCGCCTCATCGGTCTCGGTCCACTCACCTACAACCATTTGGTTGTACGTTACGCCCGGCCTGGGCCGACTGGCAAGTGCGGGCGCCTCACGACGGCGGTACGGCGACGACCGCCGAGGCCGGAGCGGAGGGGAGCGGGTCGTGGGCGGTGACCACTTCGGCGTACTGTGCCGCTGCCGATCCGCGCGGTGGCGTCGGCTGTGGCGGGGCCATCCGGATCGGCGTTCCGTGGCGGGCACAGTGAGTTCGGAGAGTCACATGCAGGGGTTCGACACCGCGCTTCCGGCTTCCGACGACGAGGGGGAGGCATGGCTCGCCCACGCGGGCGCGCTGGACGCGGCCGGTGATCCCCGGGGAGCGGCTATCCGGCTGGAGCACTCCGATGCGGACGCGGCGGGGTTGACCGCGGCGTACGGGGAGGTGGAGCGGTACGTCGGACTCGACGCGCTGCGCGATGACGGCTCCTGGCGGTTCACCTGGAGGCGTGGCTTCATCGAGGAGGCGTCCTTCGCGCTGGCGGAGGAGACCCGGCCGAGGCGTCGGGCACTGGCGGAACGGCTGCTGGCGGATCTGCCCCACGCCGGGGCGCTCGATCCGGCCGACCCCGAACAGTGGGAGGCCGCGCTGATCGACGCCCTGTTGTCCCACCCGGCCGCGCACCGGCTCGGCAAGCTGGAGCTGCGCCTCACCGACTACCACCGCTCCGCGGAACACGCCGCGCTCGCGCTGTCCCGCCGGACCTGGCCCCGGCTGGAGACCCTGTACTTCGGCCATGCCTTCGGCACACTCTTCGAACACCATGAGACATCGACGGGCGGCCGGATCGAGCCCGAGACCTACCTGCACGCGCCGGTGGTTCCCAAGGCGGACGACGATGACCCGGACGTCGTGTGAGTGATGACACCGGACCCATGCTGGTCATGGAGGCCGTGCGGGGGACCTCCGCAGCCGCCGACCTCCGTGTGTAGCTCGTCGCCGCCCCTCCCCGGTCGGGGCGGCTGTCCGCGCGTCGACCAGGCAGGCAGCGCCACGACGATCCCGACCAGCTACGGCCTCCCCGACCTCACTGCTCCGCCCGTCACTCCTTCAGCTGGGTGAACCTGATGCTGTTGCCGAACGGGTCGCGCAGGGCCGCGTCGATGCCGTACGGGCGCTTGGTCGGTTCCTCCGTGAATTCGACGCCGCGCGCTCGTAGTGACTCGTAGGTCGCCTGGCAGTCGTCCGTGCTGAAGATGAGTGAGCCGCCCGTCGCCCCCTTGGTGAGCAGTTCGCGGACCTCGCGGGCGGTCTCCCCGGACATCGCGGGGCCGCCAGGGGCCTCCAGCAGGATCTGCCGGTCGGGGTGGCCGGGGACGTTGACGGTGAGCCAGCGTATGGCGCCGAAGTCGACATCGCTGTGCACCTCGAGGCCGAGCTTGCCGACGTAGAAGTCGAGCGCCTCGTTCTGGTCGAGGACGTAGATCTGGGAGTGGGTGATCGCTGTGAACATGGCTTCACGCTAATCGGCGGACGGTGGTGGCGGCTTATCCGAAACTGCTCGGTTCGGGCGGGTCCACGCCTTGGTGAAGCAGGTCGGGACGGGATGGGCGGTCGCCTGCTTGCGGTACTCGCTCGGGGAGCGGCCCACGATCTCCCGGAACGTGCGGCTGAAGGTGCCGAAACTGGAGAAGCCGACCCGGAGGGAGATGTCCGTCGCGGTGAGGTCGCTCTCGCGGAGCAGGGACATCGCGCGTTCGATCCTGCGGCGCTGAAGGTAGCGGTGCGGGGTCTCACCGAACACGGCACGGAAGGTACGGCTGAAGTGGGCCGGTGACACATGGGCGATCCGGGCCAGCGCCGGCACGTCCAGGGGCTCGGCGTAGCGGCGGTCCATGGCGTCCCGGGCCCGCAGCATCCGGCGGTTGGTGTCCTCGGTGGGCGTGCGCACTACGTCATCTCATCACACGGGAGGGGGGAGGGCGGCTCGGGCATGACAACTCAGTTGCCATGTTGTGGTGTCGGTGCCTGCCCTGTCGTCATGGTGGAGCGCAGTGATCGGTCCCGTTCCTCCCGGCTCTCGTATGTCGACGCCTTCTCCGGCCGGTACCGGGTGATCGTCCGGGACAGCGCCCACTACCCCGACCTGGAGAACCAAGTCCGCCCACGACGTGCTGCCCGACTGGTCCCGGCCGTGGCGGCGCCGCTCCGGCGACCCCGTGGTAGCTTCCGTATACAAGATGTATGCGACGGTGGGCGACCTCATGGGGGTAGCGGTGGTGTCGGTGTCCGGGCGGCAGAAGGCATACACGTATCTCAAGGAGACCGTGCTCACGGACCCGGAGATGCAGGGCGTGTTCCTGTCGGAGCAGGAGATCGCCGACCGCATCGGCGTGTCCCGTACGCCGATCCGTGAGGCGCTGCTGATGCTGGCCGCCGAGGAACTGGTCGAGCTGGTGCCGAAGCGGGGCGCCCGGGTCGCGCCGCTGACCGGGCGTGAGATCGGCGAGCTGATGGAGCTGCGCGGGATCGTGGAGCGGTACGCGGCCCGGCAGGTGATCGCCGAACGGCGGGCGCCGGTGGCCGAGCTGCGCGCACTCCTCGACCGGCAGCGCGGACTCATGGGCCCGGAGCAGGCCCGGGAGTTCATCGCCGTCGACCATCTCTTCCACGCCTCGATGGTGGCCGCCGTCGGCAACGGGCTGCTGGAGCGGCACTACGACGGGTTGCGCAGCCGGCAGGTGCGGACCGGGGTGACCGCGCTCTTCGCCCAGCAGGGGCGTCAGGAGGCCGTCCTCGTGGAGCACCTGGCCATTCTTGAGGCGATCGCCGCGGGGGACGCGGAGGGGGCCTGCGCGGCGATCGACGCGCATCTGGCGTCCACGCTGAAGGTGTTGCTGGCGGGCTGACCCGCCCCGCCGAGCATCTGGCGTCCACACTCAAGGTGTTCCCGGCGGGCTGTCCCGGCCCCCGGCCCGCCCCCACGGCTCAGGTCCACAGATCCTTGCGGCGGTTGGACAGGACCGAGACGCGGCGGCGGGTCTGGGTGACCTCCTCCGTGTCCAGGTCCGTGACCAGCAGGTCCGGCGCCTCGGACAGGGCCGCCCGGATCGTGCCGTCGGGGCCCACCACCCGGCTGTGGCCGATGCCCGTGGGGGCCGTGCCGGGGGCGGTGCCGGGGTCGGCCTGGTCCACCGCGGCGACCCACAGCGTGGCGTCCAGCGCGCGGGCCCGCAGCAGCAGTTCCCACTGGTCGAGTTTGCCGGGGCCCGCGCCCCAGGACGCGGCCAGCAGGGTCGCCGTCGCGCCCGCGTCGGCGTGCGCCCGGAACAGTTCCGGGAAGCGGACGTCGTAGCAGGTGGCCAGGCCGAGCCGGACGCCCTCCACCTCCACCGTCACCACCCGGTCACCGGCGGCGACACTCTCCGACTCCCGGTAGCCGAAGGCGTCGTAGAGATGGATCTTGTCGTACGACGTCTCCACCGCCGGGCCGGTCGCGAGCAGGGTGTTGGTGACCCGGCCCTCGTCCGCCGGGGTGAACATCCCGGCGACGACGACCGTGCCCGTCTCGGCGGCGATGGCGCGGACGCCGTCCGCCCATGGGCCGTCGAGGGGTTCGGCGAGGGGGGCGAGCGGGGTGCCGAAGCAGGCCATCGACGCCTCCGGGAAGACCACCACCCGGGCCCCGGCGTCGGCGGCGCGGCGGGTCCAGTCCTCGATGAGCGCGAGGTTCTTCGCCGGGTCCGGTCCGGTGGTCAGCTGGCTCAGGGCGATGCGCACGGCGGCGGCTCCTTCGCGGTCGGTCGGTCGGTGCGACGGACGGTGGTCTCAGGGTCTCAGAGGGATTTCGCCGGTGCGTCGTCCGGTCGTGGTGCGGTGACGGCGAGTTGGGCGTCCTCCTCGATCGCGTGGGACGCGTCCCGGCCCAGGAGGACGCCGACCAGGGTGACGACGACCGTCAGCGCGATGTAGAGCGCCAGCGGCAGCCAGCTGTCGTACGCGCTGAGCAGCGCGGTGAACAGGAGCGGGGCGACCGCGCCGCCGATGATCCCGGCCAGGGTGTAGGCGAGGGAGGAGCCGGTGTAGCGCAGCCGGGGCGAGAACTGTTCGGCGATGAAGGCCGCCTGGGGGCCGTAGAGGAAGGAGTGGATGGCGAGGCCGACCACCACGCCCGCGGCCAGGGCGAACCAGCCCGCGTCCGCCATCGGGAAGAAGACGAACGGCCAGATACCGGCGGCGACCGCGCTGACGCCGTACAGGACACGGCGGTCGACCCGGTCGGAGACCGCGCCCGCGAGCGGGATCAGGAAGACCTGGAGGGAGGAGCCGACGAGGACCGCGGTGAGGGCGGAGCCCCGGGACATGTCGAGTTCCTCGGTGGCGTAGGTCAGGACGAACACCGTGAACATGGCGTACAGCACGTCCGGGGCGACCCGGCAGAGGATGGCGGCGGTCAGGGCGCGCGGCTGGGTGGTGAAGACCTCCCGGATCGGGGTCTCGGGGCGGGTCTGCTCCGCCTCCATCGCCTTGAAGACCGGGGTCTCCTCCAGCTTGGCGCGAATCCACAGGCCGAAGCCGACCAGGGCGCCGGAGAGCAGGAACGCCACCCGCCAGCCCCAGGACTCGAACTGCTCCTCGGTGAGGGCCACTCCGAGGGCGGCGAGCACACCGTTGGCCATCAGGTTTCCGGCGGGCGGGCCGACCTGGGCGGCGGAGGCGTAGAAGCCGCGCCGCTTGGGATCGCCGAACTCGCTGGAGAGCAGGACCGCGCCGCCCCACTCGCCGCCGACGCCGACGCCCTGGGCGAAGCGCAGCAGGACCAGGATCGCGGGGGCGGCCACGCCCATCGTGTCGTAGCTGGGGAGGACACCGATGAGGAAGGTGGCCGCGCCGATCAGGACGAGGGTGGCGATCAGTACCTTCTTGCGGCCGATGACATCGCCGAGGCGGCCGAAGACGAAGCCGCCCAGCGGGCGCGAGACATAGCCGACCGCGTAGGTCGAGAACGCGAGCAGGGTGCCGGTGAGCGGGTCCTCCGACGGGAAGAACAGATCGCCGAAGACCAGGGCGGCGGCGGCCGAGTAGACGGCGAAGTCGTACCACTCCAGGGCCGTGCCGGTGAGGCTGGCGGCGAAGGCCCGGCGGGCGCCCGAGCGCCGGGCGGCGGCGGCTTCGGCGACCTGCGGGGAGTCGTGCATGTTTCTCATCCTTGCGTCGAGGGGACATCGACCTCTGGGCATACTTCTTGTATACAGGTCGTATGCGCAACCCCCCGCGCAGGAAATTGACCGCCGGGAGACCTGACGGAAACCCGGCCCGCCCCCTTGGGCGGATGCCCGACCCGAACTCTGGGAGTACCTCCATGACCGTGCTGACCTTCGAACTGCCCGACGGAACGACCCACCAGGTCACCGTCACCCAGGTGCTCAACGCCGGGTACGCGGGGCGCAGTCAGGACGATGTCGCCGCGCATGTCGCCGAACTGGCCGAGCTGGGGGTGCCCGCGCCCTCGGTGACCCCGGCGCTCTACCCGATCTCCCCCTACCTCGCCCAGCAGACCGGGACCGTCTCCGTCCAGCACGGGCGGACCTCCGGTGAGGCCGAGTGGGCGCTGGTCGTCGCGGACGACGGGGAGCTGCTGCTGACCGCCGCGTGCGACCACACCGACCGCGAGCTGGAGGTGCACGGGGTGGCGTGGAGCAAGAACGCCGGGCCCGACGTCCTCGCCCGGCGCGCCTGGCGCCTGTCCGACGTGGCCGGGCGGATCGACGCGCTGACCCTGCGCGCCTGGGTCGGTCACGGCGGGCGGGAGACCCTGATCCAGGACGGCACCCTGGCCGAGCTGCTCACCCCCGCGTACTGGGTCGACGTCCTGCGCGGACGGGACGCGCTGGTGCCGGGGACGGTGCTGATCTCCGGCACGATCCCGATGGCCCACGGGGTGGACCAGTTCGCCGAGGGATGGCGGGTGGAGCTGGGGGATCCGGGGACGGGTGAGGTGATCGAGCTGGCGTATGTGGTGCGGCGGCTTCCTGAGCCGATCGGCTGACGCGCGGGGGTGGGGTGGGGGGTGAGGTGGGGTTGGGGGTGACGTAGGTGGGGCGGGGTGCGTCCCGGTGCCTCCTACGGGCCCCGGTCAGTCCTCCGGCCTCGGTCAGTCCGCCGACCCGCCCAGTGCTCCGCCCCCGCTCGCGCTGCGCCGACCCCGCCCAGTTCTCGACCCCCGCTCGCGCTGCGCCCCTCCGCTCAGTCCTCCTCGCGCAGCCAGTCCAGGCGGTCGCGCTGGTCGGGGGTCAGACGGAGGGCGTCGGCCGCCATGTTCTCGGCCAGGTGGTCCAGGCTCGCGGTGCCCGGGATCGGGCAGATCACCGGGGAGTGGCCGAGCAGCCAGGCCAGGGCGACCTGGGTGGGGGTGGCGTCCGCGTCCGCCGCCACGGCCGCGATCTCGGCCCGCACGCCCGCCGCGCCCCAGGCCACGGGGCGCCACGGCAGGAACGCGATCCTGGCCTTCTCACACGCCGCGAGGACGGGTTCGTGCTCCCGGTCGAGCAGGTTGTACCGGTTCTGGACGCTCGCGATGTCCGTGATCGTGCGCGCCTCGGCGAGTTGCGCGACGGTGACCTCGGAGAGGCCGATACGGGCGATCTTCCCGGCGGTGCGCAGCTCCCGCAGGGCGCCGACCTGGTCGGCGAGCGGTATCTCGGGGTCGACACGGTGGAGCTGGAGCAGCTCGATCCGTTCGGTGCGGAGTCTGCCGAGTGCCGCGTCGACCTGGGCGCGGAGTGTCTCGGGGCGGCCGTCCAGGACGCCTTCGCCCTTGGGGCGGGCCACTCCGACCTTGGTGGTCAGCAGGAGGTCGGCGGGGTAGGGGTGGAGCGCCTCGGCGAGGAGTTCCTCGTTGGCGCCCCAGCCGTAGAGATACGCGGTGTCGATGAGCGTGACGCCCAGTTCGACGGCGCGCCGGGCCACGGCGAGGGCGTTCGCCCGGTCCGGCTCGGGTGCGGCGGGCAGATGCATCGCCCCGAAGCCGAGCCGTCGTACGCGTAGGTCTCCGCCGATCTGGAACGTGGTCGTCGCCGTCATGGCCGTGTCCCCCCCTGTATCCGTGCGCACGCTAGCAGCCGGGGCGGGGGGTGGGAGGGGGTGAGCGGCGGTTCGGGGGAAGGGTTCGCGGGTGCTTCAACGGCGGTGTGCTTGCCCTTCAACGGCGTTGCGGGGAAGGGGTCTTGGCCGGGGCGGGGTCGGTCGGGGGTCCGGTCGTCCGTCCCGGGGGGCGTCCGGGCGTACGGCCAGTGATGCGTCCGGCCGTACGCCCGGTGGTGTGTCCGGACGTGCGTCCGGGCGCGCGTTCTATCGTTCGTCGGCTCGTGTGATCCGGCGCGCGCCCGCGCCACTCCGTGCGCCCCTGCCCCGTTGGGTAGCCGTGACCTTGCCGCAGTGACGGTTCTGCACAGGAACGGCCCGCCCAGGAGGCAGTCCCTTGAGCCGTCGCGCACGGTCGGGGCGCGAGCGAGTGACGGCACAGCGGGGAGCGTTTCAGGTGTGGGCGAGCGGTGACGGCGTAAGGGGCAGCGGCGCGGGAGGGGTGCCCTTCCGGGACCGGACGGGCACGGGCGCGGAGGGGTCGCCGGGGTCCGGGGGCGCCGGGCCCGGTGCGGCTGGGTCCGGGGGCGCGGGGTCGGGTGCGGCTGGGTCCGGGGGCGCGGGGTCGGGGTCGGACGCGACGGCTGTCGGACCGGGGCCGGACGCGCTGGCACCCGGACCAGGGCCGGACGCGCTGATCGGGCGGGCGCGGGAGAGCGCCGAGTTGCACCGGCTCCTGGCCCGGCACCGGCTGGTGACCGTGGCGGGCGCCGCCGGGGTCGGCAAGAGCGCGCTGGCGGCGGTTGGTGTGGCGGACATGCGCGGCGCGCCTTGGCGGCGGGTGGTCCGGCTGAGCTGGGGCGCGGGCGGGACGTGGGGTGGCGGGGCGCGGCGGAGCGGCGGCGAGCCCGCCGCGGACCGGACTCCGGCTCCGGCTCCGTACGGCGTCGGCGACGGACCGCTCCCGGTGCCGCCGGGCGCCCTCACCGCCGCCGTGCTGGACCGGCTGGGCCTGGCCGACGGCGAGATCGGCGCCGGGAACACCACGGCCGGAGCCACCACCACCGCCACCATCAGCGCCGCCCCCTCCTCCCCCTCCCCGGCCTCCCCCTCCCCCTCCCCCACCCTCCTGCTCCTCGACGGAGTCGATCCCGTCCACGGGGAGTGTGTCGGGCTGGTGCAGCGGCTGCTGATGGCCGTTCCGGCGCTGCGGGTCCTCGTCACCTCGCGGCGCCCGCTGGGGCTCGGGGACGAGCGGGTGCTGCGGGTCGGGCCGCTCGCCGTCGACTCCCCCGACGGTCTGCCCGGCGGTGGCCCCGCCGTCGCTCTCTTCGTCCGGCAGGCGCGGGCCCATGGCGCGCACACCTTCACCTCCGACGCCGAACTGCGCGACGCCGCGACGATCTGCGCGGTGCTGGACGGCAATCCGCTGGCCGTCGAACTCGCCGCCCACCAGACCGCCCGCCATCCCCCGGGCGCGCTGGCCGACCTGCTGGCCCGGGGGCAGTGCTGGCTGGACGGGCCCGATCCCGGGCGGCCGGGGAAACGTTCGCTGCGGGAGTCGATCGGTGCCGGGTACACGCTGTGCGCGCGGGCGGAGCGGACGGTGTGGGCGCGGGCCAGTGTGTTCGCGGGCGCGTTCAGCGAGGACGCGGCGGTGTTCCTGTGCGCGGGCGGCGGGGTCGCGCCGGTGCGGGTGCCGGGGTGTCTGGCGCAGTTGTCGGCGCTGGGGGTGCTGGAGCCGGTGGAGCCGCCGGGCGGGGTGCGCGGTCCGCGCTATCGCATGGGCCGGGCGGCCCGGGAGTTCGGCAGGGAACGGCTGCGTTCCCAGGGCGAGTTCGCGGTGGCCGCCGAGCGGCGGATGGCGCACTGCCGCCATGTGGCCGCGGTCGCCGCCGACCTGTGGAACTCCGGCGACCAGAGCGGCGCGGCCCGGGTCGTGCTGGACGAGGAGGCGGACGTCCGGGCGATGATCCGGCATGCCTTCGCCCAGCCCGCCCACGCGGAGGCCGCGCTGGAGACCGTCGTCCATCTGTGGTTCTGGTGGGTGGTGTACGGGCGGGCCGAGGAGGGGCGGGCGTACGCGCTGCGGCTGCTGCCGCTGTGCGCGGCGGCGGGGCCGTACGCGCTCCGGGCGCAGGTGCTGGCCGCGTGGCTGTGCGCGCCGGACGATCCGCGGACCGCGCGCGCCCTGCTGGGACGGGCCTGGCCCGCCGCCGTCGAGGCGGGTGACGACGCGCTGGTCGGCCGGATCGCGCATGTGCAGGGGGTGATGGCGCTGCGCGCGGGGGACGCCCGTGGTGCCGTCGAGCAGTTCGGGGCCGCCGCGGACCTCGTTCCGCCGTATGCGCCGGGCGGTCCGTCGCCCGCGCTGAGCCGGGCCATGGCCGCCTTGGTGCTTGCCGATCTCGATCCGCGGGCGGCGCTGCGCAGTGCCCGCCGGGCCCTGGCGACGCCCGGTGTCCGGGACGACGCGTGGGCGACGCTGGTGGCCCGCTCCACGCGGGCGCTGGTGGATCACCGGCTGGGCCGGACCTCCCGCGCCTGGCGCCGTGGCCGCCGCGCGCTGGCGGGGCTGGACGCCGGGCTGCCCGAGCCGTACGGCAGTGTGGCCCTGCGTCGGCTGCTCGGCCAGGTGGAGCAGGGGTGGCCGGGTGCCGGGTGGACGGCGGTGGCTGTGCCGCGCCGGGCGGTGTGGGGGCGGATGACGTCCGCCGGGCGCCGGAAGGGGTGAGGCGGCAGCGGTGACGGTGTCAGCGGGGGCGGCCGATTCAGAAGCCGGGTCGCTGAATACGATGACCGGGAACAGTTGGACTTCACGATCACTCGCATGCACTGTGGGTCAGTCCCCTCGATCCCGCTGGGACTCCCGCACGGCACCACCCCCGGAGACTGTCCGATGAACCATGTCGCCGACCCCGAGCGCTACGACGGCACCATGCGCTACCGCCGCACCGGCCGCTCCGGTCTCGATCTCCCCCTGCTGTCGCTGGGCTACTGGCACAACTTCGGAGACGACAAGCCCTTCGAGACCCAGCGCGAGATCGCGCTGCGCGCCTTCGACCTCGGGATCACCCATCACGACCTGGCGAACAACTACGGCCCGCCCTACGGCTCCGCCGAGATCAACTTCGGGCGGCTGATGCGGGAGGACCTCAAGCCCTACCGGGACGAGCTGGTCGTCTCCACCAAGGCCGGCTGGGACATGTGGCCCGGTCCCTACGGTCAGGGCGGCGGCTCCCGGAAGTATGTGCTCGCCTCGCTCGACCAGTCGCTGAGCCGGATGGGCCTGGACTATGTCGACATCTTCTACTCCCACCGGCTGGACGCGACCACGCCGCTGGAGGAGACGATGGGCGCGCTCGACACGGCCGTCCGCCAGGGCAAGGCGCTCTACGTCGGCATCTCCTCCTACGACGCCGAGCGCACCCGTGAGGCCGTGGCGATCCTGCGCGACCTGGGGACGCCGCTGCTGATCCACCAGCCGTCGTACAACATGCTGAACCGCTGGATCGAGCACGACGGTCTGCTCGATGTGGCGCAGGAGGAGGGCTTCGGGATCATCGGCTTCACCGCGCTGGCCCAGGGCCTGCTGACCGGCCGCTATCTGAACGGGGTGCCCGGTGACTCCCGGGCCGCCCAGGACAAGTCCTTCGACGCCGACTGGCTGACCGAGGACATGCTCGGCCGGCTGCGGGCGCTGAACGACCTCGCGGCGCGGCGCGGACAGACCCTGGCGCAGCTGGCGCTGGCCTGGGCGCTGCGGGACAAGCGGGTGACCTCGCTGGTCATCGGCGCGTCCCGGGTGGAGCAGCTGGAACAGAACGTGGCCGCGCTGGAGAACCTGGACTTCAGCGCCGAGGAACTCGCCGAGATCGACACATACGCGACGGACGGCGGGGTCGACCTGTGGCGGGACGCCCGGCTGGGCAATCTGGGCTGACGTCGTAGGAGCCGGTACATGGGATACACCCTGCACGCGGTGATCGCCTCCGAGGCGGTCCTGAGCGACGCCGTACGGGGGCTGCCCGCGGCGCGGCTGGCGTCGATCGGGCAGGGGCTGTCGCTGATGCCGATGACGGACGCCCTCTTCGACTCCGTCGCGGACGGCGGCGGGGTGGGCGCCCTGGGATTCTGGCGGCTGTCGGAAGGGTTCGCGCGGATGCTGGCCCACTGGTCCGCCGCCGGGCCGGTGGCCTATGCGGAGGCCGAGTTCTTCGGCGGCGTGGGCGAGCAGTCGGCCGCCGTCTGGGACCGGGGCGCGCTGGTGCTGGGCCCTCTCCGGATCCGGGAGGGCGAGGCGTGTCCGGCGCCCGGGAGCCCGGTCTCGCAGGCGCTGCGGCGGCTGGGTGCGGTGGCCGGTGCCGGGGAGGACGAATTCTCGGCGGTGGGGTTGGACCGGCATCGGCACACTGGGGACTGGATCGGCTGAGGGTGAGCCCGGGTTCGTGGTCCGGGTTCCGGCGGGGCGCCAGGTGGGTGTTGTGCCCACTCGGCGCCCCGCCGGTCCTGCGGTCATGGTCTCCCGGCCAGTAGCGCCGTCACCGCCCCGGTTGTCTGCGGATGGTGGGTGAGGAGCTTCGCGCCCCCGGTGGACGGGGGCTCGGGGAGGGGCCAAGGGGTGTCGCAGCCCAGTAGGGCCGCCAGGGCGTCGCAGGTTGCCGGGTGGGCGGGGAGCAGTGCGGCTCCGGTGGGCGTGGCCGCGGGGCGGCGGGCCCTGGTGCGGGTGCGGTCGGTCCGCCAGGGCGGGACCCAGCTGTCCAGGGCCGTCAGCCGCCCGGGGAAGACCCGTCCGGCCTCCTTGATCAGCAGGGGGGCGAACTCGGCGCCGTCCGCGCGCAGGGTGGTGATCAGGGTGGGCAGCCAGGGCAGCAGCACCGGGTCGGGCAGCCGGGCGAAGGCGTGGGACACCGCTTCCACGACGAAGTCGGTCAGCGCCGGGACCGGCTCCAGGGCGTGCAGGAAGCCGCTGAGGTAGCGCGGGTAGGACGGCACGGTCAGCGGGTTGGCGAGCAGGGCGTCGACCCGGGTCCGCAGTTCCTCGCGGGTGAGTGTGCCCACATGGGTCCGCGCGGACCAGAGCAGCGCCGTCTTGGGCGGGTCCTCGGGGTGGGACTGGGCGACGGCCAGCTCGAGCTGGGTCCGGTCGCAGCCCAGCGACAGGGCGAGGCCCTCCATGCTGAACAGGAACCCCAGCATCGCCCCGACCTGCCGGACACCCGCCTCCTCGTCGGTGAACGCGGTCGGCAGCAGGGTGCAGTAGTGCGCGTAGCCCGCGGTGACGAACGACTCGATCCAGGCGGGGAGGGCCGGTTCGCTGGTGCGGTAGTACGCCAGCAGCCGGCGGACCCTGCGCAGTACCTCCGGTGCCCCGTCGACGCCGCGTTCGGTGGCGAGGACCGCCAGGGCGCGGTTGCCGAGTTCGTCGGCGAGGCGGCGGCTGCGCAGCAGTCGGGTCGCGTCCTCGACGGTCTCCAGGACGGTCGCCGCGGTGGCCCGGGGGTCGTAGGCGCGGCGGCGCAGTCGCTGCTCCAGGACCTGTTCGAGGCTGACGCCCTCGTAGCCGAGTTCGATCAGGGCGCGTTGGTGGGTGCCGAGGGCGAGGTCCCAGGACTCCTGGATGGGTTCGTCGCCGAGGCGGCGCTCGCCCATGATGGGGCGGGCCGCGCCCTGCGGCAGCAGATGGCGCAGCATCCACAGCACATCGGAGCAGGCCCGCAGCGCGGGCTCCCCGGCGATGTCGAGCAGGGCCCGTTTGACGCCGCGTTGCTGGAGGGGGAGTCCGAGGGGGGCCAGCCGGTCGTGGACATCCCGGGCGAGCGGCGGCAGCGACTCGTAGCCGACCTGGCCGATCCGGTCGCCGCCCATCATGATCTCCACGATCCGGCGCACATCGCGCCGGCCGGGCACGCTGTCCTTCTCGATGCAGGTGACGGCGGCGTCCTGGAAGTCGTACGGCGTCGGGCGGGCGCGGTCGCGCATCCCGGCGAGGAGGATCGACGTCTCGAAGACGGCGATGGCGTCGGCGGTGGAGGCGAGGTAGCCGTTGCGGCGGGCCGCGCGGACGATGTCCACGGACCAGCCGAGGAGTTCGGCCTCGTCGAGCGGGTCGAGGACGGGCGGGCGGTGCAGGAAGCCGGTGAGCCGGTCGGCGGCGGGGGTCTGCTGGGCCGGGGGCGGCTGCCGGGTGGCCTTGGCGGGTTTCCTGGTGCCGGTCTGGCCGGTCAGCCGGAAGGGGGTGACGCGGGTACGGCGGAGGTTCTTTGTCCAGACCGTCGCGGCGATGGACACCGAGCCGCCCGCGAGGCCGAACTGTGCCTCGATGGCCGCGTGGCTGGACGGGATCAGTCCGTACTGCCAGGTCGTGGCGGTGCGCGGGCTGATCTCGAAGCGGTCCGTGCCGTGCACGCCGAACTCCTCGACCCGGCTGGCCGCGTGGAAGGCGCCGCAGACATAGAGACAGTCGGCGGGGTCGGTGCCGGTCGCGGCGAGGTGCTCGCGCATCCTCGTCCACATATAGCGCTCGCGGTCCTCGTCGACCCGGACGCGGTGCGGGTCGCCGGGCGCGAGGCGCCGGAAGAGGCTGCCGATGAGCAGCATGACCTGGCGGTAGGTGTCGTGGTCGCTGTCGCCGAGGGGCAGTTCGACGTACTGGTGCCACCACTCGGACCAGTGCCGGACCCGGCCGTGCCGCAGCAGGTGCTCCTCCAGTTCGGCGAAGCGGGGGCGCAGGTCGCCGATCTCCACGCCGACGGCGTCGCCGTGCAGCGCGGCCTCCTCCGCCGGTTCCGGGGCGTCGGGATCGGCGGGGGTCTCGGAGGTCTCGTCGCGGCGGTCCCACTGGAAGACATGGTCCGCGGACCGGTCGACCAGGACGAGTTCCACGCCCGGGGTGTCCAGGGCGTAGGCGATGGCCTGGTACTCGGCGGACGCCTCGGTGATCGGGGCGACCACCGACAGCGGCGACCAGTCGGCGGGGAACCCGTCGACGTCACTGGCGAACGCCTGGACGGCGACCGGGAGCTTGCAGTTGCGCAGTTCGGTCAGGAGCGGGGCCATGTCCTCGCACAGCTCCAGATAGACCACCTTGGGCTGCTTCTCGCGCAGTCTGCGGGCCATGGCGACGGCGGAGGCGGGCGAGTGGTGGCAGACCGGGAAGATCTCCAGCGGTTCCCGGACAGCGCGGTCGACGTCGTCGACGATGCCGAGGAGGATGCCCTCCAGCGCGCCGGGGCCGTCGGCGAAGGCGGTGGCGGCGTCCTGGAGCTGGCCGCGCAGGGCGGTGAAGGGGCCGCCGTCGCCCTGCTGACGGGCGGGCACGGGGGTGGGGGCGCTCACGACAGGGTCGCGATGGCGTCGCGTCCGCCTTCGAGGAACTCCGGCCAGGAGCCGCCCTCGTCCTTGCTGCGCGGCTCGACGACCCCGTGCAGATACTTGTTGAGGATGGCGAGGTCCTCCGGTGCGCGGCGGGCCAGCGAGCCGACGAGGGAGGAGGCCAGGGTGTGCGCGGTCAGGGCGCGCTCGCCGAAGAAGTTGCTGTGCAGGATGGCGTCCTCCAGGACGCCGATCTGCTCGGCGGTGGACAGCGCGGACTCCAGCTTCTCGTCGTCGCTGCCCGCCGCGGCGGCGGAGGCCCGCAGATCGGCGAAGCTCTGGAGCAGCACGTCCAGCAGGGTCGGCGGCACGTCCAGCGCTATGTGGTGGCGGCGCAGCAGTTCCTCGGTGCGGAAGCGGACGATCTCCGCCTCCGCCTTCTTGTTGGTGACGACGGGGATACGGACGAAGTTGAAGCGGCGCTTGAGCGCGGACGACAGGTCGTTGACGCCCCGGTCGCGGCTGTTGGCGGTGGCGATGATGGAGAAGCCGGGCTTGGCGAAGACGATGTTGTCGGCGCCCTCGCCGCCATCCCCGGAGTCACCCGCGGTGCCGCCGAGTTCGGGTACGGAGATGTACTTCTCGGAGAGGATCGAGATCAGCGCGTCCTGGACATCGCTGGTGGAGCGGGTCAGCTCCTCGAAACGGCCGATGGCGCCGCTCTCCATCGCGGTCATGATGGGCGAGGGGATCATCGACTGCCGTGACTGGCCCTTGGCGATGACCATGGACACGTTCCAGGAGTACTTGATGTGGTCCTCGGTGGTGCCCGCCGTGCCCTGCACCACCAGGGTGGAGTTGCGGGAGATCGCGGCGGACAGCAGCTCCGCCAGCCAGCTCTTGCCGGTGCCGGGGTCGCCGATGAGCAGCAGTCCCCGGTCGGAGGCCAGGGTGACGATGGAGCGCTCGACGAAGCTGCGGTCGCCGAACCACTTCTGGGAGATCTCACGGTCGAGACCGTCGGCACGCTCGGAGCCGAGGATGAACAGCCGGACCATCTTCGGCGACAGCCGCCAGGAGAACGGCTTGGGGCCGTCGTCGACGGACTCCAGCCAGTCCAGCTCCTCGGCGTACTTCAGCTCGGCGGGGGCGCGCAACAGGTCGGACATGTCATGCCTTTCTATGCATACGGGAAGCGTTGAGAAGTCGGAGAGACACCGAGGAGCGCCCAGCCCGCTCGGGTCAGGAAGCTCCGGCCGGATCAAGGCGGGCAGTACGGGCCCGCTCAGGCCCGCTCAGGCCAGGTCAGGGCCAGGTCACGTCACGTCACGTCACGTCACGTCAGGAAGTTCTTCAGCTCATGGACGAGCTTGCGGATGTGCCCGGATATCACCGGCGTCCCCAGATCCTTGAACCGGTCCCGGAACCAGGGGTTCACACTCCCCCGCCCCGAGCTGGTCACCGATCCCACCGGGATGAACTTCACGCCCGAGCGATGGATCGCCGCCATCGACTGGAACAGTTCCTCGCTCCGCCACTCGTAGAAGTCGGAGATCCACACCACGACCGTGTTGCGCGGCTCGGCGATCTTCGGCTGGGCCAGCGCCATCGCGACCGTGCCGTCGGTGCCGCCGCCGAGCTGGGTGCGCAGCAGGGTCTCGAAGGGGTCCTGCACCCAGGGGGTGAGGTCGAGTGCCTGGGTGTCGTAGGCGAGGAGGTGGACGTCGACCTTGGGGAGTCCGGCGAAGATGGACGCCAGGATCGTGCAGTTCACCATGGAGTCGACCATGGAGCCCGACTGGTCGACCACCACGATCAGCCGCTGCGGTGTGGTCTTGCGGGTGGTGTGCCGGTAGTAGAGGCGGTCGACGTACAGCCGCTCCTCCTCCGGGTCCCAGTTGGTGAGGTTCTTCCAGATCGTGCGGTCCAGGTCCAGGTTGCGGTAGACGCGCTTCGGGGGGATCGACCGGTCGAGGGTGCCGACGGTGGCCTTCTCCACCTGAGTGCGCAGCACGTCGGCGACCTCGTCGACGAAGCGCCGGATCAGCGCCTTGGCGTTGGCGAGGGCGACGCCGGAGAGGTTGTTCTTGTCCCGCAGCAGTTGCTCGATGAGGGACATGCTGGGGGTGAGCCGGGCGGCCAGCCGCGGATCGGCGAGGACCTCGCGCAGATGCATCCGCTTGACCAGATCGCCTTCCAGGGCGCCCAGTTCGGGGCCGATGGCCGGCAGCAGATTGCTCAGGTCGGGGATGGTGTACCGGCCGCCTCCGCCGGTCGGGCTCGCTCCGGTGCCGGCCGCGCCTGGTCCGGAGCGGCCGTTGCCGCCGCGCAGTCCGCCGACCTCGCAGCCGAGGGCGCGCTCCAGCCAGCCCGCGTCGGACTGCCAGCGGGAGAGCTGCTCCGCGGTGACGGTGCCGCTGCCGGTGGCGAAGACATTGAGCAGCACCTTGGAGACCAGTGCGGCGCGGCGCACCTCGGCGGCCCGGTCCCGACCGTCCCCCTTCCCGTCGGCCCCGTCCGGCTCGGGCACCATCAGCCCGTCGAACTCCCCGGCCAGATCGGGATGGCGCTGCACGATCGAGTCCACGGAGATCTGCGGGTCCAGCAGCGCGGGCGGCAGTCCGATGTCCTCGACGACGGCGAGGCTCGCGGACTCCAGCGTGGCCTGTTCGTCGTGGTCGAAGAGCCGGGCCAGCAGCCGCCAGTACAGGACCTGCCGCCGGTTGTCCTCGATGCTCGCCCCGGCCCCGGGCGCTGCGGCCACCTCAGCCATGTCAGGTGTGTCGGTCATTTCCGCAACAGCCTTCCCGCCCGCTCGCGCAGGGCCGCCACGGCGTCGGTCGCCGCCTTCTCCGCCTTCACCCCGACCCGGTCCTTGGTGCCGCCCGCCCAGCCCCCGGCGTGCACCGCCACGCTCTTCTTGCGCACGGTCGCCTCCACGGCGAGCGGCTGGAGCCGGAACGCCCCGGCGTCCCACCGCAGCAGTCCGATGCAGGCGCCGGAGGCGGCGACGGCCTCCGGGGTGAGCGGACCGGCCACCGGGACCCGGTCGGTGTCCACGGCGAGCGGTGTGCCCGCGACGGTGAACGTCAGCTCCTCGGTGTCGCCGCCGCCCTGGACCGCGTAGCCCTCCAGGAAGACCGGGACGGCGATCCGGGCCGGGTGGCGGTCCAGGGGGGCCGTGGGCGCCGCGGTGGCGGTCGGCAGCGCGACCCGCGCGGTGGCGAAGGCGTCGGCCGGTGCTCCCCCGCGGGCGTGCTCGTCGCTCCACAGGAGGTCGCCCTCGGCGGTGACCGGCATACCGGTCAGCTCCATGGAGCGGCCCTCGCTCACGGCGGCCAGCAGGGACATGTGGGGGCGCATCAACTGCCAGACGCCCGCGCCGAGGACCGTGTCCGGCTTGGGCACCGAGATCGCGGCGCGCACCAGCCGGGGGGACGAGCCGTCGGCGGGTTCGAGGACGGCGTGCACCTGGGCCTGGGCGGCGGTGGCGTGTTCGTGCACATCGACGCCGAGCGGGAGGAGTCTGCCGGTGACCGTGCCGGTGGCGGCCGGGGTCGCGGCGCCGGGCAGGGTCAGCAGGGTCGCGCGGGACCACAGGTCGGCCCAGCGGCGGACCGGGATCCGCTCCAGGGTGGCGCCGGGGCAGGACGCGGCGAGTTCGGCGGCGAAGCCGTCCAGGAGGGTGGCCGGCCTGCGCAGCGCCGGGTCCGGGAGCAGCGCGGTGACGACCGGGGCGGCTGCGGAGATCAGTTCGTGGTCGATGCCCTGCCATCCGGTGCGCGCCAGGTCGCCGAGCCAGGAGCGGGCGGCGGCGAGCACATTGGCGGTCTCTCCCGCCGTGGGGCCGGGCAGGGCGTCGGTGTCGGCGGCGCGGGGGCGTCCGGCGAAGGCGTCGGCGCGGATCAGGAGCGCGTCGTGGACGGAGCCGAGCAGGGCGGTGCGGGCGGCGGCGAGGACGACGAGATGCTCCTCGCTCGCGGCACCGGCCGCCGCCTTGTCGGCCGCCTCGCCGACCCGCTCGGCCAGCGGGGTCCCGGCGAGGGAGCGGGCGAAGTCGGCGAGGGCGTCGGCCTCCTCGGGCCGGGGCCGCAGCAGCCCGCCGCACAGGGCACGGTCGAAGGCGTCGACGGCGGTGAGCGCCTCGTCGAGCCCGTCGACGGGATCGCCGCCCGGCCCGCCCGCGGCGGCGCCCGGCATCCCGCCGCCGGAACCACCGGCACCACCGGAGCCGGAATCACCGGAGTCATCCGAGCCGTCCGATTCGGCGGTCCCCTCAAGTCCCGTCCGGCGCGTCGGCGGGAACCACTGCAACTCCGGCAGCGGCACGGTCGCCGGGGCGAGTTCGAGATAGGCCAGATGCCTCAGGAACCGGCTGAAGACCGCCGCCGCGGCACCTGCGTCCGCCTGCGCGGGACGGGTGCGGGTCATGACGTAGCCGAGGTGCGCGGCGTCGAGTTCGCTCGGGTCGGTGCCCTTCACCGGGTCGACGCGCAGCGAGCGGGCGACACGGTCGAACCCGTACTGGAGCACCGACTCGTCCAGCAGGGCGGTGATGTGCTTGCAGAACGTGCCCCGGGCGCCGCCGCACGGCCGGTTGTTGTTGGTGCTGCACGCGAACGCGTACGTCCCCGCCTCGACGGACGAGACATAGACCCGCCCGATGTCGGAGCCGCTGGACACCACGCCCTGGAGCCGTCCGTCGGCCAGTTCCACGAACGGGACCTTCGCGAGCTTGCGGGGTCGCGCGGGTGGGACCACCCGCGCGCTGCTCGACTTCTCCCAGGCCGACAACGCACCATCTCCTTTGCGCACAGGGGGATTTCCCCAGCCGATCGGCGGGGACGTCAACGAACATAGCCGGGACCACTGACAACGCCCCTGACCTGCGCGTTCCCCGACGGGGAGAGACCGCCGACGGCCCGCGCTACCTTCCCTCCACCAGCCGTGCGAGCCGGTCCAGCGCCATCCGCGTACCGGTCTCGTTGTCGGCGGCGGGCACGGCGTCGGGCAGTCCCTCGTGGAGCATCACCACATCCGTGCCGTCCCCGGCGGGGACCAGCGTGGTCGTCATCGTCATGACCCCCCGCATCGCCGGGTCGTCGCTCTCGAACTCCAGCACCTCCACGACCTGTTCGTCCGGCAGCAGCCGGGTGAAGCGGCCGTGGTAGGTGTCGGTGTTGCCGCCGGACTTCCCGGCCGCGTCCGGTGCGTCGTACGTCAGGGAGATCCGGAATCGGCCGCCCTCGCGCGCCTCGAAGGTGTGCACCTCGGTGCGCATCCCGTCGGGCACTCGCCAGCGGGCGACCGCCTCCGGGTCGATGAGTGCCTGGTAGACGAGGTGCGGGGCGGCGTTCACATGGCGGGTGATCCGGGTCGTGTGCATGGCGCCAACGTAGCCCGGCCGCCGCACACCCCCGCCCCTATTCCTTCGCCCACGCCCCGACACCCAGCCGTCCGGTCGTCCCGAGGTCGAGTTCCGGGGTCACCGTCACCGGATCGGCGCCGGGCCGGGCCCATACGCGGACGTAGGGGGCGTGCACCGCGTCCTCGCCCAGCTCCGTGGTGTTGCGCCAGACCAGGGTGGCGCTCGCCCGTTCGCCGCGCCGCAGGGTGAGCGGGGCGGGCGGGGTGTCGGCGCCGGTGCCGGTGGCGATCCCGCTGCCGCCCTCCTGGACCGTGACGCCGTCGACCGGGTCATGGGCGGCGTCGAGGAGTTCGAGGCGCGGGTGTCCGTCCAGGCCGTAGGCGTCGGTGCCGCAGTTCTCCAGGTGCAGCCCCACCACCCGCAGGCCCATCGCCGCGTCGCCCTCGTCGGCGTACACCCGTACCCCCGAGGGCGGGCAGCTGGGGCCGCCGGCGACCGGGGCCTCGTCGGCGGGGACCGAGCGGACGGTGGAGACGAGGGCCCGGACGGAGCCGCCGGACAGACCCCCCGCGCTGAAGGTGCGGCGGACCGTACGGCCCGGCACGACCGCCTCCACGGTGTCCTCGGCGTGGTGCAGGGCGCCGCCCGAGGCGTCGGCGAAGGTGAAGCCGATCGTGTAGGTGAGGGCTTGGGAGCCGGGGTTGGTGACCTCGTACGCGACACAGTCGGGGGGTCCCGCCGCGAAGCCGAGGACGCGCACGCCGTCCTTCTCCGGGGCGGGCGAGGCCGCGGCCGAAGCGGCGGCGGCGCAGCCGGTGGGGGTGGGGCTGGGGCCGAGCGCGCCGGGCTGCCCGGTTCCGCAGGCCGTGAGCGCCAGGGCACCGGCCGCGAGGGCGGGGAGAAGAGGGATGCGCCGCATCCGCCGAGTCGATCAACCCGCCCGTCCGGCAACCGTGATGGAGGCCACAGTTCCGGTCACAGTGCTGTCACAAGGGGCACCCGCCTCGCCCTGGACACCGCACCAGGACACCGGTCCCCTCCCCACCCCACACGAACGCCGGCCGCTCCCCCGTCTCCGGGAGGGCGGCCGGCGTACCTGTGGGGGGATCAGGAGGTGGCCACCGGCCGCACCCGCCGGAAGAGCCGCTTCAGCAGCGGCCAGGCCAGCAGTACCGCGATCACCACGTACACGGTCACCGAGAACCAGGTGTTCACCAGCCCGCTCACGCTGCCGTCGCTGATCTGGAGGGCGCGGCGCAGCTGTTGCTCGGCGTTGGGGCCGAGGATGACCCCGATGACGGCCGGCAGCACGGGCAGCCCGTAGCGCCGCATACCGAATCCGATCAGGCCGATGACCAGCAGGATCACCAGGTCGATCACCTCGCCGCCGACCGCGTACGCGCCGACCGCGGCGAAGAACAGGATGCCCGCGTAGAGGTACGGCCGCGGGATGCGCAGCAGTTTCGCCCAGACCGGCGCGAGCGGCAGGTTGAGGGCGAGCAGCAGCACCATGCCGACGAAGAGGGAGGCGATCAGGCCCCACACCAGGTCGGGTTCGCGCTCGAAGAGCAGCGGTCCGGGCTGGATGCCGTACTGCTGGAAGGCGGCCAGCATGACGGCGGCGACGGCCGTGGTGGGCAGGCCGAGGGTGAGCATCGAGACCAGGGTGCCGGCCGCCGAGGCGGACGCGGCGGACTCGGGTCCGGCGACGCCCTCGATGGCGCCCTTGCCCCACTCGTCCTTGTGCTTGGACAGCCGCTTCTCGGTGACGTAGGACAGGAAGGTGGGGATCTCGGCGCCGCCCGCGGGGATCGCGCCGAACGGGAAGCCGATGAACGGGCCGCGGGCCCAGGACTTCCAGGTGCGGCGGACGTCCTTCTTGCCGAGCCAGGGACGGCCGACCGGGATCGGCTCGGGCGGTCTGCGCCGCAGATGCGCGGCGACCCACAGCGCCTCGCCGATGGCGAACAGTCCGACGGCGACGATGACGACGTCGACGCCGTCGGCGAGCTGGAGCGAGCCGAAGGTGAGGCGCTGCTGTCCGGTCATCTGGTCGAGCCCGACGAGGCCGATGGTGAGACCGATCAGCAGGGAGGCGAGACCGCGGATGCGGGAGGAGCCGAGGACCGAGGTCACCGCGATGAACGCGAGGACCATGATGGCGAAGTAGTCGGGCGCGCCGATGTCGACGGCGAGTTCGGCGACCGCCGGGGCGAGCGCGACCAGCAGGATCGTGCCGACCATGCCGCCGGTGAAGTGGCCGATGGCGGCGGCGGCCAGGGCCTGTGCGCCGCGCCCGGACTTGGCCATCGGGTTGCCCTCCATCGCGGCGACCACGGCCGCGCTCTCCCCGGGGGTGTTGAGGAGGATGGAGGTGGTGGAGCCGCCGAACATGGCGCCGTAGTAGATCCCGGCGAACATGATGAACGCGCCGATGGGATCGAGGCCGTAGGTCACCGGGAGGAGCAGGGCGACGGCCATGGCGGGGCCGATGCCGGGCAACACGCCGATGGCGGTGCCGAGCAGCACACCGAGGGCGGCCCACATGAGGTTCATCGGCGTCAGGGCGGTCCCGAAGCCGTCCAGCAGGGAGTTCAGGGCGTTCATCTCACAGCACTCCCATCAGCGGGCCGCCGGGGAGCGGTACTCCGAGCAGGTCGTTGAAGAGCACATAGGTGACGAGGGACAGGGCCGCCGCGATCAGCGGGTCCCGGTCCAGGCGGCGGCTGCCGAGGGCGAAGGCCGCGCCCCAGAACAGCAGCGCCCCGGCGATGGGGAAGCCGACCGGTTCGATGAGTACGGCGGTGGCCAGGAAGACCCCGCCGAGCAGCAGCACGGTCCGCCAGTCGGCCGGTTCGGACAGGTCGACGTCCTCGCCGGTCTCGGCCTGGCCCCGGCCGCCGCGCAGGACGTCCACGGCGAGCAGCGCGGCGATGACGAGGAGTCCGACGCCGACCGCGATGGGGACGGTCTTGGGGCCGACGGGGCCGCGCTGGGCGATGTCGACGTCCATGGTGAGGGCGTCGGTCAGCACCAGCACGCCGAGGACCAGCAGCAGGGCGCAGACGCCGAGTTCGGAGTTGTCGCGCCACCAGGAGCGGCGGTCCCCGGCGGGCGCCGGGGAGGTGTCGGTGGTCTGTGTCGTCACAGTCCCAGCTCCTTCAGCACCGAGACCACGCGCTTGTCCTGGGCGTCCAGGAACGCGCCGAATTCGTCACCGGTCAGGAAGGCGTCGTTCCAGCCGTTCTGCTGCATCGACTTCTGCCACTGCGGTGAGTCGTGGAGTTCCTCCACCAGCCGGACGAGCTTGTCGCGTTCGGCGTCGGAGAGACCGGGCGGGGCGACGATGCCGCGCCAGTTGGTGAAGTTCACGTCGTAGCCGGACTCGATCAGGGTGGGGGCGTCGAGGCCGTCGACCCGCTCGGGGCCGGTGACGGCGAGCAGCCGCAGCTCGCCCGCCTTGATCTGGTCGAGGTACTCGCCGACGCCGGAGACACCGAAGGCGACCTTGTTGCCGAGGATGGAGGCGAGGAGTTCGCCGCCGCCGTCGAAGGGGATGTAGTTGACGTCCTTCGGGGCGATCCCGGCGGCCTGGGCCATCAGCATGGGGGCGAGATGGTCCGGGCCGCCGGGCGAGGAGCCGCCGCCGACCGGCAGTTTGCCGGGGTCGGCCTTCCAGGCCGTGATCAGGTCGTCGATGGACCGGTAGGGGGAGTCCTTGGCGACCACGACCACGTCCTGCTCCTCGGTGAGGCGGGCGATCGGGGTGGTGTCGGCGAGCGTCTTGGGCGCGTCGTTGGAGCGGACCGCGCCGACCACGCCGAGCCCCATCGACATCGCCAGCTTGCCGTTGCCGTGCTCGCTGACCAGCCGGGTCAGTCCGACGGTGCCGCCCGCGCCGGGCAGGTTGAACACCTCGATACCGGAGGTGAGTCCGGCGTCCTCGGCGTTCTTCGCGGCCGTGCGGGCGGTGATGTCGTAGCCGCCTCCGGGCGTGTTGGGGACCATGAAGCGCAGGCCCGGGATCTGGGTGCCGGTCTCGGCGCCGCTGCCGGTGGTCAGCAGCGGCGGCCCGAGGAGGACCAGCACGGCGGCCCCGAGCAGGGCGAGGGGAGTGCGCAGGCGCACGAATGCCACCACCTGTCGGTTGCGTGTAGTGCCTATCGGAGAAGCCCTGTGGGGGAGGGTGATGTGGGCCACATGTTGCACCGGCGTAAAGACCGTGTCTCGCTTCCGGAACCAACGGAGGTTTTGGTCTTTGTGGCCACGGGCGCCAGGCCGGGTGAACAGGGGCGGCGCGGGTCCCCCTCACCGTCCGTTACCGACTGGTGCCTTTCCCTGGGCGCGGTTGACGGCCATCATGAGGCGACCTGTTACCCCCGCTCGCCGTGCCCCGCCCGCCGTGCCACCGCCCCCGTCCCCGCGCACCCGTCCCCGAGGTTGACCCCGCCATGGCCGCCACCTTCCGCCGTCACACCCTCGCGGGCGAGATGCTGGTGTTGCAGCTCGCCATCGTGGTGATGGTGCTGCTGGCGGTGGCGGCGGTGTCGCTGGCGCAGTCGGAGGCCACGTTCGACCGGGTGGAGGGGCGCCGGGTCACCGCGCTGGCGGAGCAGCTCGCCGCGACCCCGCTGGTCCGCGGCCAGCTGGAGCAGCCGCTGCTGCCGCGCGAGGCGCTGGCACCGCTGGTGAACTCCACCCAGACCCAGTCCGGGGTGACCTCGGTGACCATCGCGGACGGCGGCGGTCTGATCGTCAGCTCGACCGACCCCACGATGATCGGGGAGCCGCTGCCGTCCGCGCCGGGGGTCGAGCCGGACCGGGGCTGGTCGGGCGAGCTGACGCTCGGTGACAGCCGGGAGCGGGTGGCGCGCGTCCCCGTGCTGGGCGAGCAGGAGGGCAGTGTCGGCCGGCTGCTGGGCACGGTGATGATCGGGGAGGAGTCCCCCACGGTCTGGGAGCGGCTGAGCAACGCCTCGTCGTATCTGATCGCCTATCTCGGGATCGCCAGCGGGCTCGGGCTGGCCGGTTCCTGGCTGCTGGCCCGGCGGGTCAAGCGGCAGACGCTGGGGCTTGAGCCCCGGGAGATCGCCGGTCTGGCGGAGCACCGGGAGGCGATGCTGTACGGGATCGCCGAGGGCGTGGTCGCGCTCGATCCGCAGCACCGGCTGACCCTGGTCAACGAGGTGGGCCGACGCCTCCTCGAGCTGCCCGGGGACTGCGAGGGGCGGGGCCTGGACGCGCTCGGCATCGACGGCAGACTGCGCGATGTGCTCACCGGCGGGACACCGGACCGGCGCGAGGGCGCGGCGCCGGTCCGCCGGGACGAGGTCGTCCTGCGCGGCGGCCGGGTCCTCGTGATGAACCGGATGACGGTCACCAAGGACGGCCGTCACCTCGGCTCGGTCACCACCTTGCGCGACCGCACCGAACTGGCCCGGCTGGAGCGGGAGATCGGCTCCTTCCGCAGCTCCTCGGAGCTGCTGCGGGCGCAGGCCCATGAGTTCGCCAACCAGTTGCACACCATCTCCGGGCTGATCCAGCTCGGCGAGCAGGACGAGGTGGTGCGCTACATCCGGGCGCTCAGCCTGCGCCGCCAGTCCCTGGACGTCACGCTGAGCCGCCGGGTGCGGGACACGGCGGTGGCGGCGCTGCTCACCGCGAAGTCGTCGCTGGCCGCCGAGCGCCGGGTGGCGCTGCGCATCTCGGACGCCACCGCGCTGGGCCGCCTCTCCCCCGAGGACGCCGCCGATGTGGCGACCGTGGTGGGCAACCTGGTCGACAACGCGGTCGACGCGGCGGCCCCCGCCGGGTCCGCCGGTGACCGGGACGCCTGGGTCGAGGTCGACATCCGCCAGGACGCCTCCGGCGTGGAGATCGTCGTACGGGACTCGGGTCCCGGGGTGCCGACGGAGCTGGCCCGTGAGGTGTTCGAGCACGGTTTCACCACCAAGGTCGCCCGGGAGGGCGAGCGCGGCATCGGACTGGCCCTGACCCGGCTGGTCTGTGAACGGCACGGCGGGGAGATCGCCGTGACCAACACGCCCGAAGGGGCTCAGTTCACCGCGCGCATGACAGTCGGTCGTCTCACCGGCGAGGCGACGGAAGGAGCGCGGAGATGACTGCGGCGAACGGCCCGGCCCGGGACGCGGACCCGGCGAAGACACTGGACGTCCTCGTCGTGGACGACGACTTCATGGTGGCCCGGGTGCACCGCGCCTTCGTGGAGCGGGTACGGCCGTTCCGGGTCGTCGGGGTCGCCAGCACGGGTGCGGAGGCGGTGGCGGCGGCCGACGAGCACCGCCCCGATCTGGTGCTGCTCGATCTGTATCTGCCGGACGGGTTCGGGCTCGATGTGATCCCCCGGCTGCGGGCCGCCGGACACGACTGCGACGTGATGGTGATCAGCGCCGCCCGGGAGGCCGACACCGTGCGCGGCGCGGTACGGCACGGGGTGGTCGACTATCTCCTCAAGCCGTTCGAGTTCGAGGACCTCCGGTCCCGGCTGGAGCGGTACGCGGCGCAACGCGGGCGGCTGCTGACGACGGTGGTGCGCAGCCAGGCCGATGTGGACCGGGTGCTGTCGGGCGGCTCGGGTCCGGCGGCGGGCGGGCTGCCCAAGGGGATGAGTGTGGAGACGGCCGATCTGATCGGGCGGACCCTGCGGGAGTCGGAGGGCACCTTGTCGGCGACCGAGTGCGCCACCCTCACCGGGGTGTCCCGGGTCAGCGCCCGCCGCTATCTGGAGTACTTCCACACCACCGGGACGGCGGAGGTGGCGCTGCGGTACGGGGTGGCGGGGCGTCCGGAGCGGCGGTACCGCTGGCGCGGCTGACGGCCGCCGCGCCGCTCGGCGCAGCAGACCGGCTCAGCGCATCAGACGGGCTCAGCCCATCAGACCGGCTCGGCGCAGCAGACCGGCTCAGCGCATCAGACGGGCTCAGCCCATCAGACCGGCTCAGCCCATCAGACCGGCTCAGCCCATCAGACCCGCTCAGCCCATCAGACCGGCGGCGAGGGTCGCGCCCAGCTCCCAACAGGCTTCCAGGTCGGTCTTGCCGGGTGCCCCGGTGACGGTGACCGGTTCGGCGGCCCGCCGCCAGCCGAGGCCGGTGGTGATGGTGTCGAGGGCGCGGGCCGCGCCGGTGACATCGCTGCCGCCGTGCACCCAGGTACCGAAGGGCCGTCCCCGGGTGCTGTCCAGGCACGGGTAGTAGATCTGGTCGAAGAAATGCTTGAGGGCGCCGCTGATGTACCCCAGGTTGGCCGGGGTGCCGAGCAGCAGGCCGTCGGCGGCGAGGACGTCCGAGGCGGTCGCCGCCAGCGCGGCCCGCCGTACCACGTCGACGCCCTCGATGTCCGGGTCGGTGGCACCGGACACCACGGCTTCGAACAGTGCCTGGCAGTGGGGCGAGGGGGTGTGATGCACGATCAGCAAGGTGGCCACGCGGGAACCCTGCCCGCCGCAGCGCCGACGCGCAACCGCGGTCTTGGGCTCCGCCGGTCCGGGCTGGGACGATCGCGTACGCCGCCCCGCCCCACGAAGGGAACCGCATCGTGACCGCTGCCTCCGCCAGGCCCCCCGCCGCTGTGACGTTCGACGCGATCGGCGCCGCGTACCAGGACGCGTTCGCCGCCTCGGAGCCGCACCGCCGCTCCCTGGACCGCCTGCTGGCACGGCTGGCGCCGGGCAGCAGTGTGCTGGACGTGGGGAGCGGCACGGGCCGACCGACCGCCGAGACGCTCGCCGCGGCCGGACATGACGTACGGGGCATCGACATCTCGCCGGTGATGGTGGGGATCGCCGCCCGTCAGGTGCCGGGGGCGTCCTTCGAGTGCGCCGACATCAGGGCGCTGCCGCTGCCGCGGGCCCGGTTCGACGCGGTCTGTGTGTACTTCTCGCTGCTCCAGATGGCCAGGTCCGAACAGTCGGAGCTGCTGGGGCGGCTGGCCGGGGCGCTGAAGCCGGGCGGCCATCTGATGCTGGCCACGGTGCCGCTGGAGGTCGAGGACGTCGAGGTGGTGTTCATGGGCCAGACCGTGCGGGCGACGAGTTTCTCCGCCGACCGCGTGCTGGCCCTGGCGGCGGAGGCGGGGCTGACCGTGCTGGACCGCGACGAGGTGCTGTTCACCCCCGCGCTGCCCGGGGCGGGCCCGGAGCCGCAGCTGTTCCTGCACTGCCGCCGCGCGGACTGACTCAGCGGCTGTCGGGGTCGGCCAGGTCCTCGGCGACGTCGGCCGTCAGGTCGGGGCCCCCGCGCCAGTACACGGCGACCTCAGAGGTGGCGCGCAGGGCGGCGAGGGCGGGGATGTCGCCGGGCTCGCTGGTGCGCGGGACGACCCGGGTGCCATGGAGTTCGGTCACCCGGGTCACGGTAGCCGGGGCGGTGGCGTGCGGCGCGTGGATTACCGGGGGGGGGCTCAGCGCCGGTAGGGCGTGCGTCTCCAGGACTACTAGGGGGCTCAGCGCCGGTAGGGCGTCTCCAGGAAGACCAGCGCGTCCCCGACGGGCCGTTCCGTGGTGCCGCTGGGCCGGTTCACCAGTTCGCCCCGGACGGACAGCGTGGTGGAGCCGCCTCCGTCGAGGTTCACGGCGTCCCGCATCCCGAGCGCGTCGGCGACGGCGGCGGTCTCGTTCATCGTCGTACCGACGCTGGTGGTCATGCGGCCGTCGACGGTACCCAGGACGATCTTCCCGTCCACGGTGGTCCCCGCGATGGTGCGCGGGTTGCGGTCGAAGAAGCTGCCCGTGCCGGGCGGTACGACGATCTCGCCGCCCGCGGTGAGCCGGTAGCGGCCGTTCACACCGGACAGTCCGGAGTGCACCGGCACCGTGGCGCCCTTCTCGTCGCGCAGGGTCGAGGTGATGTTCACGCATCCGGTGCCCGCGGCCTTGAGGAGCGTGGCCGTCTCCCTGCCGGTGGCCTGGAGGGAGGTCTGTCCGGCGGTCAGGGCGGTGCCCCGGGTCCGCGCGGTGCGCACCACACAGCCGCGCTGGTCGAGGACCATCTCGACACCGGCGCCGGACGGGGTGGTGGCGGCGAACTCCGGGGTGAAGCGGACGACGTCACCGGTCGCGGTGCAGGTCGTCGGGTCGGGGAGCTGGGCGCATCCGGCGGGGACGACGGGCGGATGGTTGAGGTACTCCAGCGGGACGGTGGCGCCGGACTGCCGGTTGCGGACGCCGCCGGTCCAGCTGAACCTGCCGACGAGCGCCTTGCCGGTGCGGGCGTCGACCACGAAGGAGGTCTCGGCGGGGTCGGCGGTGGGCTCGCTGAGCAGCTTCCCGCCGTACAGACCGAGGCCGACGGGGTCGCCGGGGTACTGCTGGCTGGCGGTGAAGGTGAAGAAGGAGCCGTTGACGCCGGCCAGCGCGCCGGACTGCCGGACGAGATCGGTGGTGCGCTCGGTGCGAGCGAGGTCGGGGCCGTGGACGGCGGTGAGGTGGCCGCCGGCCGCGCCGGGGTCGATGGTCAGGACGTTGACCACCCAGGGGCCCTTGGTGGTGGTGTTGATCTGGTCCGGCGGCGCGGGCTCGGTGCCGCGGACGATCGTGGTGAGGGTGACTCCGCGAGCGAGCGTCTGGGTGCTGCGGGTCTCCGTGAGTCCGGCGTCCCCGAGCGGCAGCGTCGCCTGCACCGAGGGGGTGCGGGACGGTGCCGCCGAGGCGTGGACGGCCGGGGCGAGGAACAGCGTCAGAGCCGCCGCCGTAGCTGCGGCTCCTCGGATCACCTGGGGTCTGATCGGTCGTCGGAAGGCAGTCATGCGGGGAGCTTGAGCGCCCCAGACGACGGGCACCACAGGGCCAGTTGTTTTCACGCCTCCGTGGAGGTGAACAACAACCCGTACGGCGCAGTACGTTACGGTTTTCAGCCAGCGGGGCGCAGAGTGCGCCTGGCCAGTTCGTACCCCGGCCGCACGGCTTCGTGCTCGTCCGCGTCGGGTGCGTCGAGGGTGACGACGACGGGGCCGTCCGGAGTCGTCAGGGCGAACGCCAGCTCCGGCCGCTCCCCGAGGATGTCGTCGCTGGAGACATAGGAGACCTCGGCGGCGGGGGCTCCGCCGATGGTGAGCGAGCGGTAGCGCTCCCCGCTCTTCACGGCTCCGGTGTCCACGGCGAGGTGGGCGCGCAGCACCGCCTCGGGGTCGTCGTCGCCCGGCGTTCCGGTCCACACCCGGAGGTAGCCGATGTGTCCGGCGGGCTTGGCGTCGATCTCGCAGGCCAGGGTGACGGACCCGATCTCCAGCGGGGTGTCGACGGACTCGGCCGTCCACTCCTCGGCGATGTCGAAGGTCACCGGCAGCTCACACGGGGACCCGGCGCCGCCGAGGGTGCCGCCGGGGCGTATCTGCGCCGCCGACGCCGACGCCGACGCCGACGCCAGGGTCGAGGCCGGTTCCGGGGTGGAGGCCCGGCCGCCCCCGCCGCTCCCGCACCCGGTCAGCCCGATCACCGCCACCGCCACCGCCACGGCCGCCGCTCTGTTCCCCGGTCCCACCCGCACTGTTCACGCTCCCCGTCTTGATCCACTGAGGACGGACACTGTAGATGCGCGCGGGCGTGCGCGGTGACCCGGGGACCCCCGTCCCGCCACCGGCCGTCGAATGTGACGCGGCCCACACGGGAAAATCCTGGACACCGAAATCCGGACACACCTGCGATAACCGCATATCGGACACCCGTCATCAGCCATGAGAAGCAGCGCCCACAACCCCCACGTGACCTTCCAATCAGAGGCATACAACACCAGACACACTGGATTGCCAGACCCGCCCCCTTCCCCCTGTCCGGTCCACACAACCGGAACCACGGAAACCGCAGGATTTAACGTCTCGTTCATGACTGAGCTGGACGTACGGCCCCAGGCCACCGACCACGGCGACGGGGCCCCCGCCGACGGCATACGCACCAAGGGCCTGAGCGGGAACTCCGTCGGCCTGCTGGGCAGCGCGGTCATCGGTGTCTCCACGGTCGCCCCCGTCTACTGCCTCACCTCCACGCTCGGCTCCACGGCCGGGGAGGTCGGCGTGCAGATGCCGGCGGTGTTCCTCGCGGGCTTCCTGCCGATGCTGCTGGTCGCCTTCGCCTACCGTGAGCTGAACCGGGCGATGCCGGACTGCGGCACCTCCTTCACCTGGACGGTCAAGGCGTTCGGCCCGAAGGTCGGCTGGATGTGCGGCTGGGGTCTGGTGATCGCCACGATCATCGTGCTGTCGAACCTGGCGGGCGTGGCGACCTCGTACTTCTGGCTGCTGGCCGGGGAGATCACCGGCAGTTCCGCGGTGGCCGCGCTGGACGACAACAAGGCGGTCCACATCGGCACCTGTCTGGCGCTGATCGCCATCGCCACGGTGATCAGCTACCGGGGCATGACGGCCACCAAGGGCGTGCAGTACGCGCTGGTGGCGCTCCAGCTGGTGGTGCTCGCGGTCTTCGTCGCCATGGCCTTCGGCAAGGCGGGCAGCGCGGACTTCACCACCTCCATGGACTTCTCCTGGTCCTGGCTCAATCCGTTCGCCGTCCAGTCCTTCGCCGCCTTCACGGCGGGCCTGTCGCTGTCGATCTTCATGTACTGGGGCTGGGACGCCTGTCTCACCGCCAACGAGGAGACCACCGGCAGCGACCGTACGCCGGGCCGCGCGGCGCTGGTCGCCATGGTGGTCCTGGTCGGCTCCTACCTGGCCACCGGGGTGGCCGCGCAGATGGTGGTCGGCTCCGGCGACCAGGGCCTCGGCCTCGCCAACCCGGAGACCTCGGACAACGTCTTCGCCGCGCTGGCCGGTCCCATCATGGGTCCCGGCCTCGGCGTCCTGCTGTTCGTCGCGGTCCTCGCGTCGGCGGCGGCCAGCCTCCAGACCACGTTCATCCCGGTGGCCCGCACGGTCCTCGCCATGTCGACGTACGAGGCGCTGCCCGCGTCCTACGCGCGGGTGCACGAGCGGTTCCGCACACCGGGCCGGGCGACCGTCACGGCGGGCGTGGCGACCGGTGTGTTCTACACCCTGATGACGCTGGTCAGCGAGCACGTCCTGGTGGACACGATCTACGCGCTCGGCCTGATGATCTGCTTCTACTACGCGCTCACCGCCTTCGCCTGCGCCTGGTACTTCCGCGCCGAGCTGCGCAGGTCGGGCCGCGACCTCCTCTTCAAGGGACTGTTCCCGGTGGTCGGCGGACTGCTGCTGGCGGCGGTCTTCGGCAAGACCCTCGCGGACATGTGGGACCCGGCGTACGGCAGCGGCTCGTCAGTGTTCGGTGTGGGCTCGGTCTTCGTGATCGGCGTGGGTCTGCTGGCCCTCGGCCTGGTGATCATGTTCGTGATGCGCTGGAAGAGCCCGGCGTTCTTCCGCGGCGAGATCCTGACGAAGTCGACACCGGCACTGGTGGCGGAGAGCTGAGCGCGACGAGGAGGCGGGAGGGGGCGGGCGGCGCGATCGGTCGCCGGGGACCGGGCGGCGCGGGCGGCTGTGGGGGCTGGGCGGCGCGGGCGGCTGTGGGGGGCTGGGCCGCGAGTCCGACCACCGGAAGCCGGGCGGCGCGGTCGGCCACCGGAAGCCGGGCAGCTCGGTCGGCTGCCGGGAGCCAGGCAGCGCGGTCGGCCGCCGGAGACCAGGGCGGCGAGGCCGACCACCAGGAGCCGGGCAGCGCGGCCGACCAGCGGCAGCCGGGCGGCAAGGCCGACCAGCGGGAGCCAGGCAGCTCGGCCGGCCGCCGGAGACCGGGCGGCGGGACCGACCACCAAGAGCCAGGCAGCGAGACCGACCACCGGGAGCCAGGCAGCAAGGCCGACCGCCGGGAGCCAGGCAGCGCAGTCGGCCGCCGCGGACCGGGCAGCTCGGCCGGCTGCCGGAGACCAGGCAGCGAGACCGACCACCAAGAGCCAGGCAGCAAGGCCGACCACCGGGAGCCAGGCAGCGCAGTCGGCCGCCGGAGACCAGACAGCGCGGTCGGCCGCCGCGGACCGGGCAGCTCGGTCGGCCGCCGGAGACCAGACAGCGCGGTCGGCCGCCGCGGACCGGGCAGCTCGGTCGGCCGCCGGAGACCAGGCAGCGAGACCGACCACCAAGAGCCAGGCAGCAAGGCCGACCACCGGGAGCCAGGCAGCGCGGTCGGCCGCCGCGGACCGGGCAGCTCGGTCGGCCGCCGGAGACCAGGCAGCGAGACCGACCACCAGGGACCACGCGGCGAGGTCAGCCGCCACCGACCGGGCCGCGAGGCCGACCACCGGGGATAAATTCCGTTGCGTGCCGCCCCGTTCGTCCCGGAGCCTGGCGCCATGCCCACCTCCTCCCTCTCCATACGTCCCGCCACGCTCGCCGACGCCCCGGCCATCACCGAGTTGCTCAATGAGATCGACCGGATCGAGATCGGCACCCCCGACACGGATCTGCACACCATCGAGTCGGACCTGCGGCACCCGGAGGCGGACCTGAAGACCGACTCCTGGCTCGCCTACGACGGGGACCGGCTGGTCGCCTATGGGCTGCTCTGGGACGACTCGGGCGCCGAGCGCATCGACATCGAGCACTATGTGCTGCCCGACCACCAGGAGACCGGCCAGCGGGTGCTGCGGGCGATGGAGGCCCGCGCCCTGGCCAAGGCCCGCTCCAACGGCGCCGCGCGGGCCGTGATCCACATGGCCCTCAACACCAGCCCCACCACCGACACGGCCCTGCTCACCGAGCACGGCTGGCATCCCGTACGGCGCTACCACCATCTGACCCGTCCCCTGGACCCGGCGCGCGACCTGGCGCCCGAGGCGCCGCCCGGAGTGAGCGTGCGGGCGTGTCTCACCGAGGAGGACCAGGTCCGCGCCCACGCCCTGGACCAGCTGACGTTCGTCGACCACTTCGACCACCAGGCACGCACCTACGAGCAGTGGCTGGCCGACCTCGACACCGAGCTGATCGACTGGTCCCTGGTCTGGATCGTCTCGGTCGACGGTCTGGGCGACGCCGGATTCCTGCTGGGCCGCAACGACCTCAGCAGCTCGGCCTGGGTCAGCGGTCTCGGTGTGGTCCGCGAGGCCCGGGGCCGCGGCCTCGGCGGCTTCCTGCTGCGCCGGGCGTTCGCCGAGTTCGCGAGCCGGGGCCGGGAGAAGATCGGCCTGGGCGTCGACACGGCCAACGACACGGGAGCGCCCCAGCTCTACGGCCGCCACGGCATGACGGTCCGCTACGCGGTGGACACCTGGGAGACGACCGTCGACGGCTGAGGCGGCGGTGTACGGACCGTCACCGGTGGACCCCACCGGTCGGCGATGATGACCCGGTGACGAAGGACCCGACCACTCCCCCCACTCAGTTGCTGGTGCTGCGCGGCAACAGCGCCTCCGGCAAGAGTTCCGTGGCCGCCGGGCTGCGCGCACGGTACGGCCGGGGCATCGCCCTGGTCGGCCAGGACGTGCTGCGGCGCGAGGTGCTGCGCGAGCGGGACGTCCCCGGTGGGGCGAACATCGGCCTGATCGAACTGACCGTGCGGCACGCGCTGGACCACGGCTTCCACACGGTCCTCGAAGGCATCCTCTCCGTCGCCCACTACGGCGCCATGCTGGCCCGGCTGCGGGCCGACTACGCGGGGCGGGACCACTGGTTCTACCTCGACGTCCCCTTCGAGGAGACCCTCGCCCGGCACGCCACCAAGCCGATCGCGGACACGGTCGGCGCCGCGCAGCTACGGGAGTGGTACCACCCGGCCGATCTGCTGCCGGGCGGGCTGGAGACGGTCGTACCGGCGAGCAGTGCGCTGGCCGAGACGGTGGAGCTGGTGCTGCGCACGTCCGGGCTGGCGGCGCGGGCGCAGGGCGTCAGCCCGGTGTGACGGCGGGCCGCTCCCGGTCCGGTTCCGGGTCCGGGTCGTGGCGGGGCAGCAGCAGCGGGGTCGCCAGGAGCAGCAGACCCGCGAGCGCGAGCGCGGGGCGGATGCCCACGGCGGCGGCGAGCAGCCCCCACAGGGCCGTGGTCGCGGCGGTGACGGTCCTGGTGGTGACGGTCCAGGCGGCGAGCGTACGGGCGACCTGGCCGGGCGGGGTGAGGTCCAGCCGACGGGTGGCGAGGACCGGCGTGAAGACGGCGGCGCAGGTGATCAGCGCGAGTTCGGCGGCCATGACCAGCAGCAGTCCGCCCGTGCCGGGCCCCACGAAGGCCAGCGGCACTGACCAGCAGACGCGCAGGGTCCCGGCGACCCGCAGCACCCGGTGCGCGCCATGGCGGGCCACCAGGGGCCGGGACAGCCGGGAGCCCAGCAGTCCGCCCAGACAGGGCGCGGCGAAGGCGAGGGCGTAGACCCAGGGGGCGAAGCCGAGCGGGCCGAGCATGAGCACGGCGAGCAGCGGCGCACCGGCCATGATCAGACCGTTCACCAGGGCGTTGTTCAGCAGCAGCGGGCGCAGGACCGGGTGGCCGAGGAGGTGGCGCCAGCCGTCCAGCAGGTCCGCGCGGCCGGGTCCGCCGGCCGGGGCGGGGCGCGGGGCGGCCTCCGTGCCGGGGGTGGCGTGGATGCCCAGCGCGGACAGGAGATGGCTCACGGCGTCGGCGAGCACGGTCACCATCGGCCCGAGCAGTCCGACGGCGGCCCCGCCGAGCGGCGGCCCGACCATGGTGACCGTCCAGTTGGTCGACTCGAAGCGGGCGTTGGCGGCCAGCAGGTCCCGTGGCGGGAGCAGTGCCTTCAGATGGGCGCCCGCCGCCGCGCCGAACGCGATGTCGGCCCCGGCGACCACCACCGACACGACCAGCAGCTGGCCGAAGGTCAGCAGGCCGAGCACGAAGGCGACCGGCACGGTCCCCAGCGCCGCGGCCCGGACCAGATCCGTGCCGATCATCACCGGCCGCTTGTACCGGAACTCCACCCAGGGCCCGAGCGGCACCGCCGCCACCGCGCCGACCGCGGTACCGGCCGCCGCGAGCACCGCGACCCGGGTGGGCCCGGCGTGCAGCACCAGCACCGCGATCATCGGGAACGCGTCGAACGCCAGCCGCGTACCGAAAGAACTGACGGCGTACGCCGCCCACAGCCGGGTGAACGCGGGCCCCAGCGACCGCCGCCCCATGACACTCCTCCGCCCCTGACACCGTCCGGACTCCGGACCGGTCATCCAAACGACCGGCGGGACCGGACACAAACAACCGCCGGGCCCGCCCCACAACACGTGGTTGTGAGGCGAGCCCGGCGGATGGTGTGCGCGGGGCCGGGCGGGCTAGATGTATTGCCCTGTGAGGTTGGGGACGCGGCTGGCGGGTGGTTTGCCTGCGAGTGCGGTGTGTCCGCGGTGGTGATTGTAGGTGTGGAGCCATTGC
>NZ_JBEZLM010000039.1:0-64934 GCF_040652095.1 Streptomyces sp. NPDC048290 | reverse complement strand
GAGGATCGGTGATCTGAAGGGACATCGCGAGCCACCTCACTATTGCTTGAGCGCTGGTCCACTTGATCGAACGGACTGTTGGGACGCCAGGTTCACGTTCATGGCTGGATCGCATCCCTCCATCCTCCGTGGACACGTGAAAGCGGTGTGAGTGCCGGACGCCCCTCACTCCTGTGGTGAGGGGGTCCGGCGCTCACACCGCCGGGTAGGGATCGGGTCCGGCTCAGGCCGGTGTCACTTGAACGACGCGTTGGCCGCGCTGGTGTTCTCTTCCTCGGTGTCGTCGATCTGCTTGGAGGTACTGACTCCCTTGGTGGCGGTACCCCCGACGATCGCGCGGGTCCCTTCCAGGAGGGTCTTGAGGTTGGCCGTCGGCTTGGTCACCTTGTTCTTGTAGTTCGTGCCGACGGCGTCCGAGCCCGCGGACGGGCCGTTCTCCTTGCCGATCCAGTCGACGGCCCACTCCAGATGCCCGAGGACGTCCTCCAGCTCCTGGAACCTGGAGAACCTGCTGGTCAGGCCCTCGTCCTTGCGGAAGGTGTTGCTGTCAGCCATCGAATGCCTCCTGCTTCTTGATCCGCTTGCGCTTCTCCGCCTCCTCCTTCGCCCCGGGACGCATCTCCCTGAGCGGGGCGAGGAGGTCGTCGAAGGGCGTGCCTCCGACGAGTGCCGAGCCGATGGTCTCGCCGACGCCCTGCATGGTCCGGTACTCCTCGATGACCTGCTCGCCGATCTGGGCGCGCGCCTCGTTGAGCACCTTCACCAGGGCCGAGCCGAGTTCGCTCGGCGCCATCTGCCGGTAGTCGTTGGTGTGGAACGTCATGTCCACCACCTGGCCCTGGGAGCCGACCTTCACGGTGACCATCCGGTCCTTGGAGGTCACGGTGGCCGTGGCCTCGTCCAGCCGGCGCTTCACCTGGTCCAGCTCGCCCTGGTAGTCCTTGAGGCGGCTCACGGCCTGCTCGATGGCCTCGTGCATGCCCGTACTCACAACCGGTTCCCTTCCTTCCTGTCGTCGCTCGCACCGCGGGCACGCGTGTCACCCTGGTGTCGATGCCTGGCCTCCGCCGCGGTGCTCAGCGTCCGATGACGCCGTCGACCGCCTCGGTATCGGTCCCCCAGGTCTCCTCGTCCTCGGACACCCAGGTGCTGCGCTGACGGCCCTTGTCACCCTGACCGCCGGCCGGTGAGCCACCCAGCGGCGGCATGTACGGCATCTGCTGCTGGCTCTGCACCTGGGTGCCGCCGACCGTGCTCAGCTTGTTGATGGCCGGGGTGTTGACCCCGGTCTGGCCCGAGCCGCCGGACACCACGGTGTTCTGCCGGTTGGCCCCCTGGCTGGCCGCGTTGGGGTCGACCAGGGAGTTGAGCTGCTGCTGTGCCTTGGGTCCGATCCCGGAGGAGACACCACCGGTGGAGATGCCGCTGCCCGGGGCGCCGCCCCCGCCGGACCCGAAGGACGGCAGGTTCGGGCCGCCCGAGCCGGAGGAGCCGCCGCTGAAGGGTGAGCCGGTGCCGATCTTCGAGCCCTCGGGCACGGTGATCTTCTTGCCGTCCGCGCCGAGCAACGGTTCTCCGTCCGGGCCCAGGACCGTGCCGTCCGAGCCGACCGAGGAGCCGTTGGGCACGGTGATCGGGCGGCCACTGGTGTCCCGGATCAGGTCGCCGTCGGGGCCGACCACGAAGCCCTTGTCGGAGAAGGCGCTGCCGTCGGGGACGGTGATCGGGTTGCCCTTGCTGTCCTTGAGCGGCTGTCCGTCGGGGCCCAGCAACGGCTTGTCGCCGAGCCCGCTGCCCGAACTGCCGGTCCCGCTGCCGAAACTGTTGCCCGAGCCCACCCCGGTCCCCGAGCCCGATCCCGAGGTGACGCCGTTCGGGTCGACGGTCGTGAGGGAGTCGGTGAACGGCGAGGTGAAGGGCGTGTCGACCGCGGCGGGCCGTTTGGTGGAGCCGGAGTTCGCGCCGCCCGGTGTGGCGGTGGAGCCGATGGACGAGCCGTAGGGCACCTGGATGGGGCGGCCGTCCTCACCGAGGACGGGATTGCCGTCCGGGCCCAGGATCTGGTTGGTCAGCGGCGGCGGGGTCCCACCGGTGAGCGGGTTCTGGGAGGAGCCCGACTCGGGGCTGCCCGTCGTGGTGAGGTTGGTCAGCGGGTTCTGACCGGCGCCGGCGAACGGGCTGGTCGTGGGGGTGTCGGTGACCGGGTTCTGACCGTTCCCGGAGAACGGACTGGTCGTGGGGATGTCGGTGACCGGGTTCTGGGAGCCGGACTCCGGGCCGCCCGCGGTGATGTTCGAGAAGGGGTTGGCGGTGGGCGTGTCGGTGATCCCCTTGAGCGGATCATCGGCGGAGCCACTGGTGGGGGGCCCCGCGGTCGTGGTCGGGGGCTCCTTCAGCTTCGCCAGGGAGTCCTCGTACTCCTTCTTGGCCTGGTCCTGCTCTTCCTTGGTCTTGCCGAGGGAATCCTCGAACTCCTTCTTCGCCTGGTCCTGCTGTTCCTGGGTCTTGCCGAGAGAGTCCTCGTATCCCTGCTTCGCTTTCTCCTGCTGCGCCTCGTACTCTTCCTTCAGCTTCTGCTGGGCGGCGTCAGAATCGGTCTTGAGGTCGTCGATCTGCTTCTTGTAGTCCTCGTCCAGCTTCTTCTTCTCGTCCGCCAAGGATGTGGCGGTGACGGAGAAGTCGACGGAGAAGTCCGGGTTGGACGGGAAGAAGGACTTGGCCGTGTCGAAAGCGGCACCGAGTCTGTCGATGACCGGTCCGATCCTGACATCGACCTGGTCGAAGAGAAAGCTCGTCCACTTCGCCTTGGCGGAGGTCTCGACGCTGTCCCAGAAGGACTGGTCGTTGGGGTTTCCGAGCTTGGTGGTAGGTACCAGGGTCGTGGGGTGAATCGTGGGATTCTCACCCACCGCGTCACGCAGCGCCCATTCCAGGCACTTGACCGGCCAGGCGAATCCGTCCGGATGGTACCGCCAGCCCTCGTACGCCTCCCACATTCCCCACAGTGCTTCCTTCGACGCGGTGGCGAGCGGTGGCAGCGCGCTGCTCATGTCACTGGGGTACTTCATGAAGCCGTCGAGGACGACGAATTGCTCCGCCCAGGTGTTCAGCAGTTCCTTGAAGACCCCGGCGGCCGATCCCCGCCACTCCGAGCCCTCGGTCTCCACCGTTCCGGCGATCCGGCGGAACTCACCGGCCCACCCGTTGAGCCAGGTCGAAAGGTCCAGCAGGGCCTTCTCCCCGGCATAGAAGCTGGGGATGGAGAAATTGTCGTTCTCGCCCTCCCCCCAGATGAGGGGGGTCAGGATCTCGATCGGCTGAGCAATGAATCGGCTCAGCTCACCGCCGGACTTGTCCACACCGGTCCAGTTGACGTTCCCGGACAGCGAGACCACTCCGCGGGACGTGTTGGAGACAGCATTGGAGGTCGAATCGATGATGATCTCATCTGTCGTGTAGGGGATTCCGGTCCAGAAGTCCATACCGGTGATAGGGCCAACCCCGTTGGTGACTTTCCAGTTCGCGATCCATTTCGTCTCGGAGCCGGTCACCTTCGAACGGTCCGTCAACTTATCATTCTGGGCAATACTCGCGAATCTCTTGAGCGCGGATTCCCAGGTCACTCCGGCGTTCCCAGCCATGCCATTCCCTCTCGTCGGCCACGCCTCAGGAGTGCGCGCGGGCGGCCCGGTGTCCGGGGCGCGCACCCCCGAGGCGTTCCGTCAGGCTGCGGGGTTCCCTCCGGAGCCGTTGGAGACCGAGGGCCCGCCGCCCTTGGGGGTGGCCTTGTCCAGCACCTCGAGCATGGTCTTCGCCGTGATGTCGTTGCTGTCTTCGGCCTCCTGGAAGAAGAGGTTCACCTTCCCCAGATGGACACCGAGCCGGTTGGCGTGGCCCTGGACCTTCTCCAGCTGGGCGGCGAACTCCTTGCACACCAGGTTGAAGCTCTCCCGGAGTTCCTTGGAGACCGGCACGCTGTCCGGGCCCGGCATGATCTTGCCGTAGTAGTCGCCGTAGAGCCGACCACCCGTCTGCCGGCTGAAGTTCTTGATCCGGCGGGGACCATCGTGGTTCTCGGACTCCTCGTTGAACTTCTCCAGTTCGTTCTCGGAGAAGTTGCGCAGAGCGGCCTCCGTGATTTTCGTGACGGCCATGCTCTACCTCCCTTCGCCCCGCGGTGCGGGTCTCACATGGCCATGAGGTTGGCGCACTTGTTGTCGGTCGACCGAAGGCCCGACTGGGCGGTCTGGAGGGCGACACTGCCCTTTCCGAACGTCGACGTCATCCAGGTGTTCGTCTGCTGGAGGTCGCTCATCAGCACGTCGAATGCCTGCTTGGACGTACCGATGAACTCCTCCTTCACCTGGTTGAGGGCGGTGATGAGCGCCTCGATGTCGTCGCTCATGACCGAGGTCGCCTGGTGCATCTGCTGCTGGAGTTCCTCGATGGAGTTGTGGTTGATGCTGAGATCGGGCACAGCGGGAGTCCTTTCGTTCCGGTCTTCTTGAGTTCTACGGCGGGGTTAGTTCTTCGGGACGAGCACGTCGTTGACGTAGTCGGCGTGCCGGCCGGTGTCGGTCGCGGCGGAGTTCATGCCGACGGTGTCGCCCGCGTCGAGCCAGGACTCACCCTGCATCCTGGCCTGCTCCTCGCCCTCGTTGAACTCCTTCTGGACGATCTGGGAGTTCTCGCCGAGCCGCTCGAAGTCGACCATCAGCTTGCGGAACTTCTGCATCCACGTTTCCACGTTCCGCGAGAACGCGCTTCCCGACTGCCCCTGGTAGTTCGCGTTGAGTTCCAGCCGGACGTCCTCGACGAAAAGGCTGGTGCGCATCATGGATTCGATGTGCCCGCTCAGCCCGCCGAGAATCTGGCTAAACGCGGCATCCGTTGTCTTCGTCGTGGGTGTGCTCATGAGCCCTCCTGGTCGGAGAATCCGTGAAGCGGGCGGCCGGGTAATTCCTGGCTCTGACGGAACCGCTTCATTTCAGTCAACGAGGGCTGATCGCTAAAGGGTTCAGCATGCGTGTGCCGGGTCCCGGAATTCCGGGACCCGGCACGGGAAAAGGCATCACCAGCGGACCGGCAGCTCCTGAAGTCCGTAGACGGACGCGTCACCGCGGAAACCCAGTTCCTCGAACGGCACGGCGAGCCGCAGCCCCGGCAGCCTGCGGAACAGGGTCTCCAGGGCGATCACGAACTCCAGCCGGGCCAGCGGGGCGCCCAGGCACAGATGCGGGCCATGCCCGAAGGTCATGTGGCTGCCGCCGCTCTCCCGCTCCCCTTCGAGAAGCAGCTCAGCGGCGTCCGGCCACACCGCCGCGTCCCGGTTGGCGGCGGGCAGCACCACGAGCGCGCCCTCCCCGGCCCGGATGACGGTCCCGTTGACGTCGACGTCCTCGACGGCGGCCCGGCCCAGGCCGACCCCACCCACCGGCGCCAGATAGCGCAGCAGTTCCTCGGCGGCCTCGGGATACAGCTCGGGGTCGGCCTTCAGCCGGTCCAGCTTCTCCGGCTCGCGCAGCAGCGCCGCGACCGCCAGGCCGATGGTCGCGGCCGTGGTGTCGTGCCCGGCGACCAGCAGGGTGCGGGAGATGGAGGCGACCTGGGCGGTGGTCAGGTCGTCCCGGGCGCCGAGATGGCTGACGATCCGGTCGTCGGGCTCCTTGCGCTTGAGGTCCGTCAGCGCGACCAGATAGTCCTGGAGCGCCGCCCAGCTCTTCTCGGTCTCGGCCTGGCTGACGTTCCAGCGCAGGATGGCCTGGCTGGCCTGTTCGAAGAAGTCGTGGTCCTCGTAGGGCACGCCGAGGATCTCGCAGATGACCAGGGAGGGGATGGGCAGGGCGAAGTCGGCGATCAGTTCGGCGGCGCCCCGCGCCTCGATGAGGTCGATGCGCTCATCGACGATCTCCTGGATCCTCGGCCGCAGCTGCTGGACCCGGCGGTTGGTGAACCAGCTGGTGACGTGCTTGCGCAGCCGGGTGTGTTCCGGGGCGTCCATCCGGATGAACGAGGGTTCGCCCTTCAAGAGGTACTTCATGCGCTCGTTGATCAGCGGGAAGCCCGGGGTGCGGCCGTCGGCGCTGAAGCGGGAGTCCGACAGCACGATCCGGGCGTCGGCGTGCCGGGTGATCAGCCAGGCGAGGCGTCCGTCGTACAGCTCGACCTGGGACGGCGGGAGGTCGCGGGCCGCCTCGTAGGCGGGGGCCGGGGCGAAGGGGCAGCCGCTGCGGGGCGAGGGGTAGGGGACGCGGGCGGAGGAGTCGGTGGTGGGCGGGGCGGTCGCCGAGGACGTGGAGGACGTGGAGGACGGGGTGGACGGGGTGGACGGGGTGGACGGGGATCGGGGCGGGAGGATGGCCGACGGGGTGGACGGTATCGGCGCGTTCGACATTGGGGGCCTCGCTTTCGCGTCGGTTTCAGCTGTCCGGTGGTGCGGTGTTGCGGTGGAACGGTGGTGCGGTGGTGCGGTGGTGCGGTCTTGAGGGGGGTGGCGGAGGGTCAGCCGAGGCACTGCTCCGGGGCGCCCTGCGGGGTGACGACACCGCCTTTCGCCATCAGCGCGGGATCGAGGCTCGGGCCGGTGGGGAGCATCCGCAGCAGCGTGGTGGGGACCCGCTGGGGCTCCACACCGCCGTAGCCGAGCTGGGCCGCCGCTTCCGCGCCGGGTACCGGGTACTTCACCCCGCCGTCGGTGACCAGATAGGGCGTGGCGTCGGCGTCGCCGCCGGACAGGCCCTGGACGAGGGCTCCGGTGCCGGGCCGTACCGCGATCCGGTCGGCGGGGGTGCAGGACGGGGTGACGCCGGGCTGTACGGCCGGGGGGCCACCGTCGAGTTCGGCGGCGGGTACGACGGTGAGGGTGCGCCGGGTGGTGTCCTCGTCGGGGGTGACACCCGCGCACACGGCGTGGTCGGCGCCGGTCACCCGGGCCTCGGGGGTCGTCAGCGGCAGCCCGTCCAGGGCGGCGAGCGGGCGCGGGCTCTCCCCGGCGCTGCGGGCCGAGAGGTCGTCGGGGCCGAGCGGGCGGGGGGTGACGGGCGCGCCGTCGTACGCCTCGCGCTGGGTGCGCGGGTCGCCCTTCAGCAGGTCGAAGCCGGTGGCGGTGAGTGGGGCGAGGCCGTCGCCGGTGAGGACGTACGGGTCGCCGGACGGGCCGGTGAAGAGCTGGCCGACCGTCGCCGGGGCGCCCGCGAGCGGGTCGGCCGGGGCGCCCCGGCCGGGGATGTCGGGGGCGGCGAGGGTGGGGCCCTCGGGCAGTGCGTTGAGGAACCCGTCGCTGACCGGGATGGGCGGGACATTGCCGTAGCCCAGTGCCTGTACGGCCTCGCTCGCGTCGTCCAGGCGCAGTCGCCGGCCGTCCCACAGGAGGTGCCGGGCGCCCTGCGGGTCGCTCACGACGACGCCCCGCCGGTCGTCCAGGGCGGGGTGGCCGGTGCCGAGGCCCACGGCGAGGGTGAGCACGGGGGCGGTGGCGCCGGTGTCGGTGGTGGTCCGGGTGGCGCAGGCGAGCCAGCTCCCGCCCTTCATCCGGTCGGCCGGGGGCAGGACGTCGGGGGCGCCGATCAGACCGAGGGGCGCGCCGCGCGGGGTGGACTCCAGGCTCTTCGCCTTCACCTCGGCGACCTTCATCCGGTCGCCGGCCACGAGCCGGGCGCTGGTCTCGTTGAGGACCGGGTGCAGCCTGTCGCCGAGGAAGAGATAGCGTCCGCCGCCGCCCTTGACGAGGACGAGGGTGCCCGGGGTGCGCCAGTCGGACTTGGCGGCCGGGAAGAGCACGCCGATGACGAAGACGACGAGCCCGATGAAGAGCCCGATGACCAGTCCCCACAGATAGCCCTTGGAGGTGCGGCTGACGGGGGTGTCGGGTGTGTCGGGGTTGGCCCGCACCATGGCGGAGGCGAGCCTGCGCATCACGAAGGTGTGCGCCTGGATCTGGTCCTTGCGTGTCTGCATGGTTCCGCTCCCCCGCTCAGCTCAGTACCGTGCGGGCCCACCGGTACAGGCCGCTGTATTGCATGACGAGGGGCAGCAGGGCGATCGCCGAGAAGGTGTGCAGCAGGTCGGCGGCGCGGCCCCAGTGCGGGATGAGCCGCCGGCCGGGGATGGTCCAGGCGACCACCGCGAGGATCGCGGCGAGCAGCAGCAGCCCGGCGACCATGAGGAGCCGCTCCCCCGGTGAGGCGGCGAGGGCCTCGCGGGCGGTGAGCAGGAACAGCAGCCACACGCCCGCGAGCTGGACGACGAGCCGCTGCCAGGTCGAGCCGATCATCCGGCCGTGCAGCAGGAGCAGCACGCCGAGCGCGATCACCATCCACTGGGCGGCCCAGGCGTCGTCGAGGGCGAGGACGGTCCCGAAGGCGGCGGCGAGCAGTCCGACGACCGTGTAGAACGCGGTGAGGTACTCGTCGGCGACCACGGTCCGGGTCAGCACGTCCCGGGCCGGGAACGGGTCGATCTCCTGCTGGAGTTCCTCGGCGTCGCGGGGCATCGCGGGCAGCTTCATCCCGGAGAAGCGGAAGGAGATGGCCGGGATGAACGACCCGAACAGGACCGTGACGATGACGGTCCAGGCGATCCCGTGGCTCAGCGGGAATCCGGCGAAGGGGAAGGCGGCGGCGAACATCACCAGGGCTGTGCCCAGGCCGATCGCCACGAACAGCGGCCCCGACGCGGCGACCGCGGCGAGGGCGAGCACGGTGCCGCCCGCGGCTCCGGCCCCGCCCGCGAGCATCCTCGGGGCGTAGAAGTCGTCGCCTCCGCCGCCGGAGGGCAGCAGCGCCCCGGCCGTCGCCAGCGCGGCGACGGCGGCGGTGGCGAGGGCGGTCGCGGCGACCGCGTCGCCCATCGCGCGGGACGCGCTGGCCGCACCGAGCAGCAGCAGGACGCCGACCACGGCGGCGGCGACGGCCCGGATCAGATGGGGTCCGGGCAGGGCGACGACGGTGAGCGCCATCCCGCACACCAGCGTGGCCATGACGACGGCGAAGCGGTAGGTGGAGCGGGGTTCCCAGGAGTTGGGGCGGTCGTTCATGCCCGCGGCGACGCCGTCCACGATGTCGTCGAAGTGGACGGGCGGGATCGCCTCCCGGCGCGGCCTGAGGAACAGCTCGTCGCCGTCGGCGAGGCCCAGTTCCGTGCAGCCCGCCTGTTCCTGGAGCGGTTCGCCGCCCACCCGTTGCAGTATCCAGCCGCCGTGCTCGACGCCCTGTTCGGCGAGTTCCGCGCCCGCGTAGGCGATGACGCTGGGCATCAGATCGGCCAGCGGCACATCCGCCGGCACGGCCAGATCGAATGCCGTGTCCTCGCTCCTGAACCGCAGTCTGCACAGCCCCGCGACGGTGTTCCCGCTCACCGCGCCCACGCTCCCCTCACGTCCGTAGGGGGCGATTCGAACGAAAGCCCGAGGGAGGCAACGGGCCGCACCCCTTGGCGGGTTCACGACGGTCCCCGGTCGCCGCCGGGTCCGCGGACCGGTGACCGGCGCTCCCCGCACCGGCCGGTGAACCCGGCCCCCGTCCGCCCCCGTGGAGCGGAGTGCACCGCACACCCCATGGGCCCGTCAAGAGACGGCGGGATGTGCGGGCGGACCGCAGCCCGCGTTGCGCGGGGAGACGAAGGGAGCGGCGGGTGACTGTCGTGCTGATCAACCGGTCGCCGCGGCGGCCGGGACCGGAGATGCCGTCGGGTGAACTCCAGTTGCAGGAGCCGCCCACTCTGCCCGAGACGCAGAGCGGCATGTCACATGTCATCAGCTATCTGCCGATGGCGCTCAGCTCCATGGCCATGATGATGATGTTCCTGCCGATGAACGCGAACTCCGGCATGCTCAGCTGGATCGCGATGGGCATGATGGCGCTGGGCGCGATCGGCATGCTGGTGGCGCAGTTCTTCCGCACCCTCAGCGAGCGCAAGCAGACCCTGCGGGGCGAACGGCGGGACTACTTCCGCTATCTCAACCAGATGCGCCGCAGTGTCCGCAAGACCATCCGCGCGCAGCAGGACGCGCTCGCCTGGCGGCACCCGGAGACGGACGCGCTGCGGGACGTCGTCCGCACGTCCCGGCTGTGGGAGCGCCGGGTCAACCATCCGGACTTCGCGGACGTCCGGATGGCGTCGGGGCCGCAGCGCCTCGCGATGCAGCTGGCGCCGCTCCAGACGAAGCCCGTGGAGGACCTGGAGCCGCTGTGCGCACACGCGCTGCGGCGGTTCATCCACGCGTACAGCACGGTGCCGGACCAGCCGATCGCGGCGTCGCTGCGCGGCTACGCGCAGATCCTGCTCCGGGTCGTGGCGGAGGACGAGGACCCGGCACCCGACGACGACACCGCGGAGGGAGCGGAGGGCACGTCGGCCGCCCAGGAGGAGACCCGGGCCGCGGCCCAGGAGGAGGCGGCGGAGCAGGCGCGGGCGGCGGCCCGGGAGCAGGGCCGCGCCCTGGTCCGCTCGATGCTGCTCCAGCTCGCCGTGTTCCACGCCCCGGACGAGCTGCGGATCGTCGTGGTGTGCGACCAGGACGGCGCGGAGCACTGGCAGTGGCTGAAGTGGCTGCCGCACGCGCTGCATCCGCGCCGGACCGACGGCGCGGGCCCGGTCCGGCTGCTCGCCCACACCGTCGCGGAGGCCGAGCAGCTGCTCGGGGACGAGTTCAGCGGGCGCTCCGCGTTCGAACCAGACGCGCCGCCCACCCGGGACGAGCCGTTCACGGTGCTGGTGCTGGACGGCCCCGGCTTCGCCCCCGCCAGCCGCCCGGCCATCGCCGGATACCGCAACGCGGTGATCATGGACATCGGCGACGCGCTGGACTGGAAGCCCGACCGCCGGGTGCTGCGGCTGCGGATCAACGCCGGGGCGCTGGAGATGATCGGCACGGACCGCAACGGCAAGCTGACGGCCAAGCCGCTCGGCGTGCCCGACGCGACCGACCCGCACACCGCCACCTCCCTGGCCGCGCAGCTCGCGCCGTTCCGGCTGGGCGACTCCACCGACAGCACCGAGCCCCTCGACACCGACATCGAGCTGACGTCGCTGCTCGGCATCCGTGATCTGCACGAGTTCGAGCCCAAGCGGCTGTGGGAGACCCGGACACCGGCCGACCGGCTGCGCGTGCCGATCGGCAAGGCGGCCGACGGCACCCCGACCGCGCTGGACATCAAGGAGTCGGCGCAGGGCGGCATGGGCCCGCACGGCATGCTGATCGGCGCGACCGGCTCGGGCAAGTCGGAACTGCTGCGGACCCTCGTCCTGGGCCTGGCCCTCACCCACTCCTCCGAGACCCTGAACTTCGTCCTGGTCGACTTCAAGGGCGGCGCCACCTTCCTCGGCCTGGACCGGCTGCCGCACACCTCGGCGGTCATCACCAACCTGGAGGACGAGGCCGCGCTGGTGGACCGGATGCGGGACGCCCTGCACGGCGAGCTGGTCCGCCGCCAGGAACTGCTGCGCAAGGCGGGCAACTACGCCTCGCTGCTGGAGTACGAGACGGCACGGGCGGGCGGCGCCGGTCTGGCACCGCTGCCGACGCTGTTCGTGATCGTCGACGAGTTCAGCGAACTCCTCGCCCAGCACCGGGACTTCATGGACCTGTTCGTGATGATCGGGCGGCTCGGCCGGTCCCTGGGTGTGCATCTGCTGCTGGCCTCGCAGCGCCTGGACGAGGGCCGTATCCACGCCCTGGAGTCCCATCTGTCGTACCGGATGGCGCTGCGCACGTTCTCCGCGATGGAGTCCCGCGCGGTGCTCGGTGTGACCGACGCCTACGAGCTGCCGCCCCAGCCGGGCAACGGCTTCCTGCGCAGCGACATCTCGACGCTGACCCGGTTCAAGGCGGCCTATGTGTCGGGGACGTACCGGCACCGCCACCGTGAGGCGCGGCTCGCGCTCGCCGCCGGTCAGGTCGTGCCGTACGGCACCGCCGAGGTGGCGGTGCGCGAGCTGCCGCCGGAGGAGACGCCGGGCGAGCCCGAGGCGGGCGCGGCGGACACCCGGAGTCTGCTGGAGGTGGCGGCGGAGCGGCTCACCGACACCGGGCCGCCGGCCCACCGGGTGTGGCTGCCGCCGCTGGACGTGCCGCCGACCCTGGACGAGCTGCTGCCACCGTTGAGCCCGCACCCGGAGTACGGGATGACCGTCGACGACCCCGCACTGCGCGGGAAGCTGAAGGTCCCGGTCGGCTATGTGGACCGGCCCTTCCACCAGCGCCGCGAGGTGCTGTACGCGGATGTGTCGGCGGGCGGCGGGCATGTGGCCATCGCGGGCGGCCCGCAGTCCGGCAAGAGCACCCTGCTGCGGACCCTGATCACCGCGCTGGCCCTCACCCACACCCCCCGCGAGGTGCAGTTCCTCTGTCTGGACTTCGGCGGCGGCACCCTCACCTCGCTGCGCGGGCTGCCGCACCTGAGCGGGGTGACGGGACGGCACGACGCCGAGCGGCTGATGCGGACCATCTCCGAGGTGCAGACCATCCTCAGCGAGCGGGAGGTGCGGTTCGCCCAGGAGGGCGTGGACTCCATCGCCTCGTACCGCAAGCGGCGGGCGGCCGGGGAGTTCGCCGACGATCCGCACGCCAGCGATGTGTTCCTGGTCGTGGACGGCTGGAACACCCTGCGCCAGGAGTACATGGACCTGGTGGCCACGCTGGTGCTGATCGCCGGGCGCGGACTCAACTACGGCGTCCATCTCGTCGTCGCCGCGACCCGCTGGAGCGAGATGGGCAGCGCGCTGCGCGACCAGCTCGGCACCCGCTTCGAACTGCGCCTCGGCGACCCCGTGGACTCGGTGATCCATATGAAGGCCGCCGAGTCGGTGCCGAAGATCCCCGGGCGCGGTCTGACCGCCGACCGGCTGCACTATCTGGTCGCGCTGCCCCGGATGGACGGACTGGGCACCACCGCCGACCTGGGCGACGGGGTGACCGACCTGGTGGACGCGGTGGCCGAGCACTGGACGGGGCCGCGCGTCCCGGAGGTGCGGATGCTGCCGGTGCTGCTGCCCGCGGCCGACCTGCCCGCCCCGACCGGGCGCCTCAAGGTCGCCCTCGGCCTCGAGGACCAGCACATCGGCCCGATGTGGCACGACTTCGAGGACAGCGCGCATCTGCTGGTCGTCGGCGACACCGAGTGCGGCAAGACCAATCTGCTGCGCCACCTCACCGAGAACATCCAGCGCGCCTACACCCCCGACGAGGCCCGCATCCTGCTGGTCGACCCGCGCCGGGGACTGTACGAGGCCGTGCCGAAGGAACAGCAGCTGGGCTACGCGGTGTCCATCGACACGGTGACCGAACTCCTCAAGGGAGCGGCCCGCGCGATGCAGACCCGCCGTCCGCCCGCCGACACCAGCCCCGCCCAGCTCAAGCGCCGCGACTGGTGGACCGGCCCGGAGCTGTTCGTCATCGTCGACGACTACGACATGCTCGGCGGCCTCAACCCGGTCAAGCATCCCTTCGAGCCGCTGCTCCAGTACCTGTCCCAGGGCGTCGAACTGGGTCTGCACGTCATCGTCGCCCGGGGCGCGAACGGCGCCTCGCGGGGCATGAGCGACGCCCTGCTGCGCAAGCTGATGGAGGTCAACACGCCCGCGCTGCTGATGTCGTGCCCGAAGGAGGAGTCGTACATCTTCGGCAGTGTCAAGCCGAAGCAGTACCCCGCCGGACGCGGGCAGTACATCACCCGCCGTTCGGTGGTGCAGGTGCAGACCGGGTTGCTGCCGGACGAGGGCGACCCGGCGGACGACACCGAGGGGGAGGGGTCATGAGCGTGACGGAGACGGAGCGGGACATGGAGGTCGGCGACGACGACCAGGTGGCCGAGGAAGTCCAGGAGGCGGGATTCCTGGAGGCCGGGCCGCATGTCGTGATCGGCCGGGAGACGACCGCGCACGCCGTACTGGGGATCGTGGCGGACCCGGACGACCTTCTCGTCGTCGCCCTCGACCCGGGAGCCGGGCGCGAACTGGTCCAGTTGCTTCCCACGCTGGCCGACCTCGCGTACGGGCGGGAGGCGGAGCTGCTGGTCCTCGCCACGCCCAACCTCGCGACCCCGACCGGCGACGGACTGCGGCCCGCCGCCCGGATCGCCACGCTGCTCGGACTGCCGGTGGTCGCTCCCGACGGCCGGGTCGACATCGCCGGGGACGCGCTGCGGGTCGGTTCGGGCGGCCGTACATGGTGGCGGTTCGAGCCATCGGGTGAGATGACCGGGTACGGCGACCTGTGGCCCTTCCTGGACCTGGAGCCCGAGCCCGCCCCGGCCCCGGTCGCCGTGCCCGCGGATCTCCCCCGGGAGTCCTGGGGGCGGTCCATCGAGGACGTGGGCCTGCCGGACGCGGCGCGGACGGAGGACTACGGGGCGGACGACGAGCTGACGGGGTTCCTTGGGGGGGACTGGGCGGGGGCCGAGGCGGAGGCGGAGGCCGAAATCCAGGCCGAGGCTGAGGCGCTGGCCCAGGCCCAGGCTGAGGCTGAGGCCGCCGAAGCCAAGGCCAAGGCCGAAGCCCAGGCCAAAGCCAAAGCCAAGGCCCAAGCCCAGGCCAAGGCCAAGGCCAAAGCCAAAGCCAAGGCCAAAGCCGAAGCCCAGGCCCAGGCCGAAGCCCAGGCGCAGGCCCAAGCCGAAGCCGAAGCCAAGGCGCAGGCCAAGGCCGAAGCCGAAGCGCAGGCCAAAGCCAAGGCCGAAGCCGAAGCGCAGGCCAGAGCCAAGGCCGAAGCCGAAATCCAGGCCAAGGCGGCCAAAGCCGAGGCCGAAGCCAAAGCCGCCGAGGCCGAGGCCGAGGCCCAGGCCGAAGCCGAAGCCAAGGCCAAGGCCCAAGCCCAAGCCCAGGCCCAGGCCCAGGCCGAAGCCGAGGCCCTCGCCGCCGCCATACCCCCACCCGCCCCGCCGCCGAGCCGCCTGGCCGGCGGCCCCGACGAGGACCCGGCGGACGACCCGGCGGAGGAGCCCCCGTCCGAGGGGCCGGAGCGGGAACTCCCGCCCGAGGCCCCGGAGGAAGCGGCACCTGCCCAGGCCCCGGAGGGCGAAGCACCGTCCGCCGAGGCGCCCCCCTCCGACGACGACGACGCCGACACCGCCTTCGCCGCCCTAGCCACCGACCCCGCCCCGCCCGGCCCCGAAGCCGACGCACCCGACCTCCCGCCCTCCGTCCTCCGACTCCCCGCCGGCTACTGGCTGCACGGCACCTCCGCCACCCCTCCCCCGCCCCCCGCCCTCACCGACCTGCCCGCCGAACCCGGCACCGTCACCCTCGTCGTCGGCGCGCCCGGCGCCCCGCCCCACGACGACGCCGACGTCCGCGACCAGTTGGGCCGACTCCCCCTGGACGGCGCCGAGGTGATCCTCTGCGCCCCCTGGGCCGGGGCCGCCGAGCTGACCCGGTACGCCGTGACCGCCCTGGACGTGCTGGGCCGGGACGTCCGCTTCACCGTCGGCGTCCCGCATGACGCGGGCGGTCACCGGATGCTGGACGCCACGGGCGCGCCCACCTGGCAGCCCCATCTGGCGGAGCTGTGCACGGACGGCGAGCAGGGGCGCATCCTGCCCACCCTGTGGAGCGCCCTCGTCCCCGGCACGGAACAGGCCAGGCCCGCGCTGTCCTCGGCGTTCGAGGGCTGGTGCGCGGAGTCGGTGGTCTGCGGGGTCTGGCTGCGGCCCCGAGGTGTGCCGAGCGGCACCGGGCCGAGGACGCGGGCCGCGGACCCGGCGACCCCGCTCGTGGTGATCGGGGCGCCGGACACGCCGGTCGGTCCGCGGGAGTGGGAGGAGATCGCCGCGCTGCTGCGCCGCACACCGGTCGATCCGGCCTTCCCTTACGGGCTGGCGGTGGCGGGCACCCGTACCGCCGCCAGCACCGAGCTGGGCAGTTTCCTCGCCGCGCGCAACGGTATGCGGTGGCTGGGCTATCTGGAGCACGAGCCGCCACCGCCGCCACCGGCCCCGACCGCCACCGCGCCCCCGGCCCCGGCCCCGGCCCCGGCCCCGGTCGAGGACACCCCCGCCCCGCCGGAGACCCCCGAACCACCCGCCGCCGCCCCGCCCCAGACCCCCCGGCAACCTCCCCCGCCCGCCCGACTCCTCGACCCGGCCCGCTTCCCCCAGCCGCCCGGCTCCAGCACCGCCGAGGAGCGGGACGCGCTGCGGGCGCTGCTCGGGCCGCGCTATCTGCATCTCGCCGCCCGTGCCGACCTGGCGGCGACCCGGCTGCCCGCGCTGCGCTCCTCGCACCAGGACGACTTCAAGCCGGATCTGGTCGCGGTGCTGCTGCTGGCCGCGGACAGCGGTGAGCCGTTCCCGCTGGCGGAGCTGACCGCGCTGGCCCGCGCGGGCGGGACCGGACCGGCGGTGCCGTGGCTGCGCTGTCTGGCGTCGGGGCTGCGGCGGCTGCCGGTGCACCACGGCGGGACCGTGCTGGGCGCGGCCGTACCGGAGGACGCCCTGCGCCTTTACACGCCGGGCGAACTGCTCGTGGAACCGGCGCCGCTGCTCACGGTGAACGCGCCCGAGGTGATGTTCGGGGCGCCGGTGGAGTTCGCGGTGTGGTCGACGACGGGCCGCCGTACGACGGTGTTCGCCGAGGGGGACACCGACCCGGAGGTGGTGTTCGCGCCCCGCTCGGCGTTCCGGGTGCTGGGCACGGTCCCCGCGCCGGACGCGGCGATCCCGGCCCGGGTCCTGCTGCGGGAGGTGAACCCCGCCGCCCCCGGGGGCCCGGACCGCGACGAGGCGACCCACACCCGGCTCACGGCCTGGCTGGAGCGCCGGGACGCGATCGAGTCCGCCGAGCGGCGCCCCGCGGCCCGTCCCGCCCGCTTCCAGCTGACACCGGGTGTGGACGCGCCGCAGGGCCCCCGGCAGCACCCCGCCGAATGAAACCGCTCGACCCGCCGCCCCAGGAGGCTCCCGCCATGGACACCCCACGCGCCTTACCAGCTCCGCCCGCGACACCCGTTCCGCCCGCACTCGTGACACCCGCTCCGCCCGCGGCACCCGTTCCGCCCGCACCCGCGGCACCCGCCCCGCCCGTACCCGCGGCACCCGCTCCACCAGCCCCCACGCACGCGCCCACGGCCCCGTGGCGGGCCCGGCGCGTCCCGGCGGGCATCTGGCTGTACCGGGGCTCCCCGGACGCCGCACGCGCGGCGGTCGTCGCCCGGGTCCGTCCGGAACCGGGCCGCACGGTCGTGGTGGTGGACGCCGACGGCAGCGAGCACGAGGACGCGCTCCTGGCGGCCCTGGCGGGCGCGCTGAGCGCGCTGCCCCCGGAGGGCCCCCGTCCGGTGCGGCTGCTCATGCCGGGCCTCGAAGCGCACACGGGACTGCGGGCGGCCCGGCTGCACGACCTCGACCTGATCGCCTCCGTGGGCCCGCTGACGTTCACTCAGGGCTTCGTCACCACCGCCTGGAGCGAGCCGGGCCATCCGGAGGTGTTCGGGCACTGGCAGCGCTACCGGGCCGGTGTCCCGGTCGGTCTGCACGGCGCCCTGCACCCGCAACCGGGCTGGGAGCGCGCCCTGAACAGGGAGCCGGCCGTGCCGCAGCCGGCCGGGGCCTCGGTCCTGCGGGTGATGTCGGGGTTCGCGATCCAGCCGCAGGGCGTGCGCGACCCGGCGTTCGCCCAGGACGCGGCGCGGCTGCGCCCGCTGGACTCGGCGCTGCGGTTGATCGTGCGGGGCCGCTGCCCGAACGCCAGGCTCCTGGCGGCCGTCGGCGAGCTGCTCGCCACGCTGCCCGAGGCGGCGGTGCGGCGGGTGCAGCTGGTGTGGCCGTACGCGGGTGACGCGGCGGGCGCGCCCGCGCTGTCCCGGCTGGCCCGGACGCTGGGCTGTGAGATCACCGCGCCCATGGCGGGTCTGACGGTGAGCGGCGCGGAGTCGGGTGTGGACCACACGACACTCACCCTCCCCGTCCCGCACTCCCCCGCCGCCACCGACCCTGACGCCCTCACCACCCATGACGTCCATGTGGCGCACCCGGACGGGCGGCTGGGCCGCTGGCAGGTGTGCGGCCCGGACGGGCGGCGGTGGACGCTCGGCGCGGTGGTTCCGGCCCCGGCCTGGTCCGCCGGGGCGGCCGGGCTCCTCGACGGTCTCACCGCGGGTACCTCGGTGGGGCTCTGCCCGGCCGGGCTGCATCTGCGGGGCACCGCGGAGCCGTCGCTGGGCTGGCTGGCCGAGCGGCTGCCGCCGCACCAGGACCGGCTCACCGTGCTGGTGGACGGCGACGCGGACGACCTCCGCGATCACGAGCCGCTGCGGGGCCTGCTGGCGGCGAGTCCGCCCGAGTTACGGGCCCGGCTGCGGCTCGTCATGGCGCACGCCGACGGCCCGGCCGGTCCCCTCCAGTACCTGGCGGACGTACACGGCTGCCCGCTCACCGTGGCGACCGGTGCCTCCCTCACCGAGGCGCGCGAGGACGGGGACGCCAGTCTCGTGCAGTGGTCGGTGGTGCGTCCCGAGCGGGTGACCGGCGACGGCCGCTGAAGCGGCTGGTGGGCGCTGTGGGCGGCGTCGAACCCAACCCGTGTCCGCATCCGTTGACCTGGACAGGGAGCGTGCCCGCCGCACGTGCAAGACCCGCCCCCCGCACCCACACACCCGTCCCGGAACGACCTTCCGGGACCACGGACCAGGAAGGCAGAGAACCCACCATGGCTCTCCATGTCCCATCCGCTGTGCGGCGGCAGTCGCCCGGCCGGACCGCCGGTCGTCCGGCGAGGTGCCGGTCATGAACGGGGCCGTCGAGTTCCTCCAGGCCACGCTGCTCATCCTGCTCACCGCGGTCTGCACCATCCGCAGGGCCGCGCCCGAGCCCGGCACCGCGTTCCGGGCCCAAGACCTCGCCGACCTCGCCGATCCCGCCGCCCCCGTCGCCCCTGTCGCCCCTGTCGCCCCCGTCGACAGGGAGCGCGCCAGGCCCCACCCGGAGACCGCACCGGCCTTCGCCGACCTCGCCGACCTCGCCGATCCCGCCGATCCCGCCGACCTCTCTGGGCAGCCTGCCCTGCCCCGCCGTCGCCGCGCCACTCCCAACTCGTCCGTCCTGGTCCTCAACGGAGAGGCCATGACCTGGGCGCTGGACGCGCTGCCGGACCTGATGCCGCTGGGCGTCGACCCGGTGTTCCGGGGCATCGAGGAGATCGCGTTCGCCGTCGCCCCGGGCTGGACCCGGGTGTACGAGACGGTCAGCGGCCGGGACCTGGCGGACTTCGGGCTGGTCCAGGTGGCGACCTTCCCCCGGCCGACGGCGACCGTGCTGAGCGCGATCAGCGCGCATCTGCGGGCCGCGGGCCGTCCCACGACGAGCACCAGCGCGGTGGCCGCGCCGTCCAAGCTGTACCAGCTGGTGCGGCTGGCGCACGCCGATCTGCCGGTGCCGATCACCTACGCGCTGCCCCGTGAGCAGCTCCGGGACTCCTATGACGAGCTGTCGTCCGTGCTGGGCGCCCCGTTCGTCCTCAAGGCGCTCAAGGCGACGGGCGGGCGGCTGAACTTCCTGATCCACGACGAGGAGGAGCTGCGCCAGCGGGTCGAGGACCCGGCGCACGCCAACGAGTTGTTCCTGGCCCAGCGCTACGTCCCGCACAACGGTACGTTCCGGCTACTGGTGTTCGGGAACGAGGTGCGGCTCGCGATCCACCGGTGCGCCACCGACGGCAGCCATCTGACCAACACGGCCCGCGGTGCCCACGCCACCCTCTTCGATCTGGCCACGTTCGACCGGGTGGCCCTGGAGACGGCGGTCCGCGCCACCAAGGCGCTGGGGTACGACATCGCCGGGATCAACCTGGTCCAGGACCGGACGACCGGGGAGTGGTCGCTACTGGAGGTGACCCCCACTCCGGCCCTGGCCACGGGCGCCTTCGTCGCGGAGAAGCTGGAGGCGTACTCGGAGTATCTGCGCACCAGGCTGGTCGTGAGCTGAGCCGAACGTACTGCCCAGTAGGGCCAAGAGCCGTGCCGGGTACGCGAATTGACTTGTCACCGGAGTGGCCGGACGGATGGTCGTGATCATCCGATTCCATTACCCTGACCTCCTCTACGGCGACTGCGGAGAGTGAGGCACCGAGTGCAGGTTCGCTTGCTCGGCCCCGTCCAACTGACCGGCGCAGGAGATCCCGGAGCCCAGGTGTCCGGGGGCAAGCGGCTCGCGGTACTGGCTCTGCTCGCGCTGGAGTTCGACCGGATGGTGCCGGTGGAGCGGTTCTTCGAGTTCCTGTGGGGCGAGGAGCCCCCCGTACAGGCGCGGGCCGCGCTCCAGGGGCATATCGCGGCGCTGCGCAAGGCGCTCGCCGAGGACGACACGTTCACGCTGGTGCGCAAGGCGCCCGGCTATCAGATGTCGGGCGACCGGGACGCGGTGGACGCGCTGCGGTTCGCCGCGCTCACCGAGCGGGCCGAGTCCCTCACCGACGACCGGCGGGCGGCCGACCTGCTCAAGGAGGCGCTCGGGCACTGGAAGGGCGCCGAGGCGCTGACCGGGCTGCCGGAGACCCCGGCCCGCAAGCGCTGGGCGGTACGGCTGGGCGACAGCCGCGGCCGGTGCCTGGAGGCGTGGGCCGGGCGCGAACTGCGGCTGGGCAGCGGGGCGGACGCGGTCCCGGCGCTGGAGCAGGCGGTACGGGCCGACCCGCTGCGCGAACCCGCCGTCGCCCTGCTGGTGCGCTGTCTGGGCCAGGCGGGGCGCCGCTCGGAGGCGCTGGAGGTCTTCGAGGAGGCCCGCGCGGCGCTGGACGAGGCGCTCGGCATGGAGCCGGGACCCCGGCTGCGGGAGGCGGTCCAGGAGGTACGGCGCGGCCCGGTGGTCGCCGCCCCCCGCACCCCTCCGGCCGCCGAACGGGCCCCGGAACGGACCCCGGAGCGCCCACCGGTACGGCTGCTGCCGCGCCGCGCGGCCGGGTTCGTGGGCCGCGCCAGGGAACTCGGCTGGCTGGACGAGACATGCGGGGCGGGACACCGCGGCAGCGGCATAGGGATCGTGGTCGGTCCGGCCGGGGCGGGCAAGTCCGCCACGGTGATCCGCTGGGCGCACACGATCGCCGACGACTGCCCGGACGGACAGCTGTACGCGGATCTGCGCGGCTTCGACCCTGCGGGCCCGGCGGAGACCGAGGAGGTGCTCGGTACGTTCCTGCACGCCCTCGGTATGCCGGAGGCGGCGATCCCGGAGGGACTTGAGGCCCGGGTGGGCCTGTACCGGGAGCGGACCCGGGACCGGGCCATGCTGGTCGTCCTCGACAACGCGCCGACCCCCCAGGCCGTACGGCCGCTGCTGCCCGCGGGCCCGCACTGCGCCACGGTGATCACCAGCCGCAACACGCTGGAGGACCTGGTGGTCGCCGAGGGCGCGGCGCTGCTGCGGCTGGACGCGCTGCCGTCGGACGACGCGCGGGCCCTGCTGCGGCGTCAGCTCGGCGAGCAGCGGGTGGCGGACGAGCCGGACGCGGCCGAGCGGCTGGTGGCGCTCTGCGACCGGCTGCCGCTGGCGCTGCGGATCGCGGCGGCGCGGCTGTCGGCGCGTCCGCTGTGGCGGATCGCCGATCTGGTGACGGAGCTGTCCGACGAACGCACCCGGCTCCAGGCGTTCGGCACCGGCGGCGCCACCAGTGTGGAGGCGGCGCTGGCGCTGACCCGGCGGGCGCTGGCCCCGGAGGCCGACCGGCTGCTGGCGCTGCTGGCCGTGCACCCCGGTCCGGAGATCGACGCGGTGGCCGCCGCCGCGCTGCTCGGTTCGCCGCTGGGCGCGGCCCGGCCGACGCTGGGCATCCTGGCCGCCTACCATCTGCTCACCCAGACCGCGCCGGGCCGCTACAGCCGCCACGACCTGATCCGTCTGTACGGGGCGCAGCTCCTGGACGAGCAGGGGCCGGAGGTACGGCTGCGGGCGACCGTACGGCTGCTGGACCACTATCTGGCGGTGGCGGCCCACGCGGCGGATCTGCTGCACCCGCGGCTGGACGGGCCGGTGGCGCCGGAGCCGGAGGCGGTCGCGGTACCGCTGGCGGATGTGCCGGCCGCGCTGCGCTGGTTCCGCAAGGACGAGGCGGCGATGCGCGGGCTGGTCGTGGCGGCGGCGAAGCACGGGGAGTACGAGCGGGCCTGGCGGCTCGCCGAGTTCTGCAACGTCCTGTACTACGGCGCCGGGCGGGTCACCGACCGGCTGCGGACGCTGCGCTCGGGGCTGCGGGCCGCGGAGGCGAGCAACGACCCGGCGGCGGTCACCGCCCTGGAGTGCTCGACGGCCGCCGCGCTGATGGAGAACCGCCGGCCCGAGGAGGCGCTGGCGCTGGCCGACGTGGCGTGCGGGCGGACCCGGGGCGAGCGTGGCGAGGCGCGGATAAGAGCACTGGCGACGCGGGCGCTGGTCCGCGCGGCGAGCGGGGACCCCGCGGGCGCGGCCGGGGACAGCGCACAGGCCCTGGAGATCATCGAGGAGACCGGGCTGCGGACCTGGGCGGCGCAGGCGTACAGCAACGCCGCCGCGATCAAGGGCATGGCCGGTGATCCGCATGGCGCGCTGGCCCATGTGGACGAGGCGCTGCGTATTCTCGCGGCCCATCCGCACGCCACGTACCATCTGTCGGCGCTGGTCAACAAGGCGCACGCGCTCCAGGCGCTGGGCCGGTGGGCGGAGGCGGAGGCGGCCTGGGAACACGCCCTGGAGCGCTGCCGGACGGCGGGCAGTCTGCATCTGCACGCGCTGACCGCCCGTCAACTGGCCGACTTCCTGCTGGAGCGGGGCCGTCCGGTGGACGCCCTGCCGCATCTGCGGTCCGCGATCGAGCTGTCCACCCAGCGCGGCGAGGTCCATGTGGTGGACCAGCTCACCAAGCGACTGGCGCAGACGGAACGGGACCTGGCGGAAGCGACCGGGCCGGAGACGGAACGCACGGCGGGACCGGGCGCGGGACACAAGGGCGGCACACGCTCCGGCTGCGCGTGAGGAGGCGAGCGGGACGGGGGCGCGCCCCGCCTCACGCGGGGATGGTCGACCGCCTCACGGGCGGGGCTGGGAGCGTCGCCCGTTTCACGAGCGGCCGGGGGGGGCGCGCCGCCCCCACCCCCGCTACTCCTCGAACTGCCCCCGGGCGAGCGCGTGCAGGAAGCCCGACTCGTCGGCGAGGAGTTCGGCGGGGGGGCCGCTCTCCACGATCCGGCCCCGGTCCAGGACGACGACCCGGTCCGCGTGCACGATCGTGGACAGCCGGTGGGCGATGACCACCCGGGTCGCCTCCAGGGTCTGGGTGCTCTCGCAGACCACTCGCTGCGTCTCGTTGTCGAGGGCGCTGGTGGCCTCGTCGAAGAACAGCACCCGGGGGCGGCCCACCAGCGCCTGGGCGATCATCACGCGCTGGCGCTGACCGCCGGACAGGGAGCTGCCGCCGTCGGACAGGACGGTGTGCAGGCCCATCGGCATCCGGGCGAGATCCTCGGCGAGCCCGGCCATCCGGGCCGCGGCGACCACCTCGCTCAGCGTGTGGTGCCCGGCGCCGCGGATGTTCTCCAGGATGGAGCCGCGCAGGGGCCGGGCGTGCTGCATGACCACCCCGATCTGCCGCCGTACGGCGGTGACGTCCAGGTCGGCGAGGTCCTGGCAGTCGTAGCGGACCGAGCCGTGGGTGGGCTGCTCGAAGCCGATCAGCAGCCGCATCAGGGTGGTCTTGCCGCTGCCGCTCGCGCCGACGACCGCCACGAACTCCCCGGCCCGGATGCGCAGGGACACGTCCTGGAGGACGGGGGTGCTCTCGGCGGGGTAGCGGAAGGACACGGCACGCAGTTCGATGTCGCCGGTGAGGGTGCCGGGCGGTCTGGAGTCGGCGCCGGTCTCGGCGGGCTCGTCCAGGATCGGCTTCAGGCGTTCGAAGAGCGGGACGGCCATGCCGATCGAGGCGAGGGCGCCGACGAGCTGGGCCGTCGACGTCGACTGGACGCCGAACGCGACGGTGAAGGTGAGGACGTCGGCCACCGACAGGTCGCCCCGCCCCGGACCCGCGATCAGCGCGTACAGCAGCAGGGTGCTGAGCGGGACGTACAGGCCGGAGAAGACGGTGACGGAGTTCTGGAGGCGCTGGGCGCGCCGCATGAGTTCCTGGCGGCGGGCGAAGGTGTGGGCCCAGCGTTCGTAGGCGAAGTTCTCGGCGGCGGCGACCCGCAGCTTGGGCAGGCCGAGGAGGGTCTGGAAGGCGGTGTCGGTGAGCCGGCCGTCCAGGTCGACCAGGCGCCGCTGCACCTTGATCTGGCGGCTGCCGAACCAGCCGAGGACGGTGGCGCTGACGATCAGCAGTCCGATCGAGAACACGGTCAGCACGGGGCTGAGGAACAGTTGCAGGACCACGTTGGAGACGGTGAGCAGTCCGGCCTGGAGGATGGTCAGTCCGACGCCGGAGACCAGGGTGCGGATGCCGCCTACGCCGAGTGCGATGTTGGCGAGTTCGCCGGTGGACCAGCGGCTGAAGAAGGCGGTGGGGGCACGCAGCAGCCGGTCCCAGACGGCGGGCTGGAGCGAGGCGTCGAAGCGGCCCTCGGCGCGCAGCACGGACAGGTTCTGCACGACACCGAGGACGGTGGCGACGAACGCGGCGAGCAGCACCGCCATACACGCCTGCACGATCGCGCCGCGCGCCCCGGCGGGCACGAACTCGCCCAGCACCCGGCCCGACACCAGGGGCACGGTCAGGCCGAGCAGTACGGCGGCGGCGCCCGCGACGCCCATCCGCCAGAAGTCCGGCGCGCCGCCGTGGATGCCGAAGCGCAGCAGGTCGCGCAGGCTCTGGTGGTCCTCGGTGAGCGGCCGGTACAGCATGACCGCGGTGGACTCGATCTCCCGGGCGTGGGCGTCGGTGACCCGGACCCGGGCGCCGGTGACCGGGTCGACGACCCGGTAGCCGCCGTGCTGCCACAGCAGCGCCACCGGGCAGCCGTCGATGGTGCCGACGAGGGGGCCGCTCTCCTGGAGCCACCACAGGCCCTTGAGGGAGACCCGGCGGGTGCGCAGCCGGGAGGCCAGCGCGATGCGCTCCAGCGGGTCCAGGCGCGGATCGGCGCCCGGCTGGGGCCGGGTGAGGGTGATGCCGAGGACGTCGGCGACCAGCCGGGCCGCGTCCCAGACCGGGAGGTCCTCGACTCCGGTGGCCTTGGGTTCGGCGCCGGGCTCGGCGGACCGGCCGGTGTCGTCCGGGTCCTCCTGGTCCTGGGGGCGGGCCTGGCGTGAGCCGAGCTGGTCGCGCAGGGCGCGGACGGCCTCGTTGAAGGCGGCGTCGCTGGCGGCGCGCCGGGCCCGCAGCCGCTCCTGGTCGTGGCGTCCCTTGCGGGCCGCCTGGTCGTCCAGGCGCATCCGTACGAGCTGTTCCCCGATGGGCAGGACCTCCCACAGGGTGCCGTCGGCGAGGAGGTCGGCGGTGGGGCGGGCGGTCAGCGCGGTCGCGCCGGTGGCCCGGGGCTGGTCGCCCGCGGCGAGCGGGATCACCTCGCCGTCGCCGAACTCGCCCAGCGCGCAGACCACCGGGCCGCCCGCGACGGTGGCCCACAGCAGTCCGGCGACGGAGGTCCGCTCGCCCTCGGCCAGCGCCTGGGCGGGGCCCGGGATCAGCACGGGCTCGGGCGCCGGGGACGGGGGCTCGGGGTGGGCGCGGCCGATGAGCCCGCCGATCAGTCCTTGCAGGGCGGCGTCCACGCCGCGCGCGAGGGCGAGCTGAGGCGGTGTCAGATCCATGGCGCCGGGTGCGGGCACCCACAGCGGCGCGGACTCCAGCCGGTGCAGGGCGGCGCCGGGGCGGGGGCGGCCGACGAGGACGTGATCGGGGCCGGGGGTCTCGCTGGGCAGGACGGCGCCGTCGCCGAGGCTGCACAGGTACCGCCAGCGGCCCCGGCCGCGTCCGGCGACCCCGAACACGTCGACCGTGCCGCCGGTGACCAGCCAGAGCGGGCCGGGGCCGGTGAGCGGCACGAAGTCGCCGTCCACGCGGGCGGCGGCGTAGGGGGCGAGGAGGGCGGCGTCGGCGGGGCCGGTGGGGGTGCCCGCGGTCTCGGGGGCGGGTACCGGGGGGCTCCCGTCCGTCTGCCGCTTCGGGTGGGTGTCCGTCACGTCGCTCATCGGGTCCTCACCAGATCCGCGTAGGTGCCTCCGGCGGCGGTCAGTTCGTCGTGGGTGCCCCGTTCGACGGCCCGGCCGCGGTCCAGGACGATGATCTCGGCGCTGTCCCGGACCGTGCTGAGCCGGTGGGCGATGATCAGGCTGGCGCAGCCCCGTCGCAGCACGTTCTCGGCGATCTCCCGTTCGGTCTCCACGTCCAGGGCGCTGGTGGCCTCGTCGAGGACGAGGATGCCGGGGTTGCGGACCAGGGCGCGGGCGATCTCCAGGCGCTGGCGCTGCCCGCCGGAGAAGTTGCGGCCCCGTTCCTCGACCCGGGCGAGGATGCCGCCGCCGCGCGCCGCCACCACGTCCAGCAGGGCGGCGTCGCGCAGGGCGTCCACGACGGCCTCGTCGGAGATGGACGGGTCCCACATGGTGACGTTGTCGCGCACGGTCCCCTCGAACAGGAAGATGTCCTGGTCCACGAAGGCCACCGAGGTGGCCAGGGTGGTGCGGGGCAGGTCGCCGCGCGGCTGGCCGTCGATCCGGATCTCCCCCGACCAAGGTTCGTAGAGCCCGGAGATCAGCTTGGCGACGGTGGACTTGCCGCTGCCCGAGCCGCCGACCAGGGCGACCTGGCGGCCCGGCCGGACGGTGAGGGTCAGTTCGTGCAGCAGCGGCGCGGCGAGCGGGCTGTAGCCGAAGGTGACGGCGTTCAGCTCCAGGCGGCCCACGAGCGGCTGCACGGTGTCGGGTTCGGGGCGGTCGAACACCGGGTCCTGCCGGAAGTCCTCCACATCGCGCAGCCGGGTCATGTCGGCGGCGAAGTCCTGGACCCGCCCGGCGACCCCGCTCAGCTCGGCGACCGGCCGGGAGAACCCGGCGACCAGCGCCTGGAACGCCACGAGCAGCCCGACCGAGATATGGCCGTCGACCGAGCGGATACCGCCCACCAGCAGGATCAGGGCGCTGTTGACCGCCGCGAGCAGACCGGGCACGACGGCGAGCAGCGCGGTCGGGACGCCCACGCTCTGCTGGGTGCCGAGCAGCGCGGCGTGCCGTCCGGCCCAGCGGGCGAAGTGGGCGCTCTCGCCGCCGGTCGACTTCAGTGTCTCGATCTGCTGGAGCCCGTCGAAGGAGGCCGCGTACAGCTTCGCCCGGTCGGCCCGCAGCTTGACGACGCCCGACTCGCGTACCCGGGTGGCGACATGCAGCGCCGCGATGTTCAGCAGCGCCATGCCGACCCCGACGAGGGTCAGCGTCGGGTCGTACATCCACATCAGTGCCGCGTACACGAGGACGACCTCGGCGTTGACGGCGGTGGTGACGACGTCCCGGGCGAGGATCTGCGCGATGGTGTGGTTCGAGGACAGCCGCCGGGTGAGTTCGGCGGGGCTGCGCTGGGAGAAGAACCCGACGGGCAGCCGCAGCAGATGGCGCAGGAAGCGGGCCTGGGTGAGGGTGGAGGTGACCAGTTGCACCCAGGTGAGGCTGGTCTGCTGGAGCGCGGTGAGACCGGCCACCACACAGGTCACCAGGGCCATGCTGCCGAGCAGCGCGGGCAGCAGCTCGACCTGGCCGCCCAGCAGCACCGAGTCGACGTACGTCCGGGTGAAGGCGGGCATGGCGATGCCCGCGACGAGCAGCAGCAGGCTGGAGGCGACCGCCAGCAGCAGCGGGCCGGAGGTGCCGCGCAGCCGCAGTCCGAGCCCGGACAGCGGACGGGGCTTGCGGCCACCCGGCCGGAAGTCGGGGCCCGGTTCGAAGGTGAGGACGACCCCGGTGAACGCGCTGTCGAACTCGGCGGGGGTCACGGTGCGCCGCCCGGTGGCGGGGTCGTTGAGGAAGACGACGGGGCGGCCCAGCTTGCGGCCGGTGCCCTCGTAGACGACGAAGTGCCGGAACTCCCAGTACAGGATGGCCGGGGCGGGCAGGCCCGGGAGCGCCTCGGGCTCCACGCGCAGTCCCTTGGCGTTGAGGCCGTAGCGGCGGGCGGCCTGGGCGATGTGGGACGCCTTGGAGCCGTCGCGGGAGACCCCGCACTCCATGCGCAGCGCCTCCAGCGACACATGACGGCGGTGGTGCGCGAGGACGATGCCCAGTGCCGCCGCACCGCACTCCACGGCCTCCATCTGGAGGATCGGGGTGGTACGGGGGCGGCGGGGGCGGCGCCGGAGGCGGAGCGAGGACAGCAGGGCGCGCAGGGCGCGCCGGGGCCGGTCGGCCATGGTGGTCAGGCCCCCAGCCAGTCGACGGGGCGGGAGTCGGGCAGGTGCACCGAGCCGGTCACCAGGGTGCGGGAGGCGACCGGGAACGGGGGTGCGGCGCCGTTGGACCAGACGAAGTGGGGCGGGAGGGAGGAGGACCCGGACGTCTGGGCGTCCTTGCCGCGCCCGCTCCCCTTCTCCTCGTCCCCGGCCAGGGTGAGCCGCACGGTGACCTTCACCGCCTGGCGCCCGCCCGGGGTGAAGCGGGCCGCCAGGTCGTCGTCGCCCAGCAGCGCGGCGATCTGGGCCTGGCCCTGCGGGACCGGGGAGATGTCGGTGACCGTGCCGCGCAGCAGCCCGAACTCCGGCTGCGGGGCGCTCGCCACGGCCAGGTCGACGCTCTGGCCGACCGTGATGGCGGACGCGTCCTGGGGCGCCGCGTACAGCACCGCCGACAGGGCCTTGCCCTCGGCGGCGTCCGCGATCACGATCGTCGAACCCGCCGTGACCACCTGCCCGGCGTGCGCGAGGACCTCGGTGACGGTGCCGTCGGCGGGCGCGTCGACCCGGATGACCTGCCGGTCGGGCGTGGTGACCTCGGCGACCAGTTGCCCGGCCCGTACCTCGGCCCCCTCCTTCAGCCCGTCCGAGAGCCGCACGAGCTGCCCCGCGACGGTGGACTGCACGGGAAAGCCGCCGTCGGGATGGATCAGGATGCCCGGCACGGTGGTGGTGTGCGGGATCGTGCCCAGGAACGCCCACAGCACCATCACGCCCATCGCCATGGCCAGCGCGGCCAGCGCCGCCCACCCCCACGATCTCGCGAAACGCACGGGTTCATCGAGGTCCTCGGCCTGCTCAAGCCTGTTCAGCGCACTGTGTCGGTAGTCCACGTCCGCCCGTCCATGGTCGTCGTCATCGGTAGTCGTCGGTGTTGTTCGGTCTTGATCGGTCGTCATCGGTCGCCGCCGGCCGGTGCAGGCCGTCGGTGGCGAGGTGGGGCGTCTTGGGGAACGGGGCGGCCTGCCAGCGGGGTTCAGTGGCCCGCGGGCGGCACGGCACACGAAAGGCCGGGACCCCCGAAGGGGCCCCGGCCGGACGACGTACCACCACGATGTGGAACGGACGTGTGCGGTGACGGGCACACGTACGCCGACGTCAGAAGGCTATGTAGTACGTGGGGGTCTGCCCGGGAGGTCCGTCCCCGGGTCCCTTCTGCTGATCCCGTACCGCGGGGTCCTGAAGGTCGTACCCCAGACCCCCGCCGTCGCCTGCGGTGACGTCGTCGAGTTCGGTCTCGCTGAGTTCACGCGGGTCGTACTCGCTCTGTGCGCGCAGTTCGTCGGGCATGGTTGGTCGTCTCTTTCCGGGACGGGTCGGCCGCGCCGGCCGCTGCTACTCGTAGCTCTCGACCGGGGCGACAGCGGTCGTGTACTCGCGGGCGCACTCCATGGCGAGCAACTCGCCCTGGAGCTCCTCCTGCGGATACTCGGACTCGCCCTCGCCGCCGGAGATGGTGTCGAGGTCGGCGTCCTGGATCTCGATCGTGCCGTGGTTCATGGTGTGGATGTCCTTTCCGCAGTCCGGGAACGCCCCTCATGCCGGGAGGCGTCCCCGTTTCGGTGGGGTTTCGCTTACGTCATCCACTGTGGCCGAGACCGCCAACGCGGCTCCAATGCCCTGCCAATAGCCCCCGTTGGCAGGCGTCAGCGCAGGTCAACCCGGGTTGCGACGATCGTTCCCGGCATCGGATCCCCGTCGGACGAGGGCGTCGACCAACCGCTCGACGCCTGCCTCGCCGGACAGTTCCAGCAGGACGGCGACCCAGCCCACGACGAGACGGCGTTCCTCGGGGGACCAGCGGTCGGCGGAGGGATGTTCACCGACGACGAGCGCGTCGGCGAGCAGACACAGCTCGGCGAACCAGGCGGGGCGTTCGGCCGCCACCACACAGGCGAGCAGGACCCGGACCCTGCGCCGGTCGGCCCGGCTGCCGGTGACCAGGGCGCGGGCCGCCTCCATGACGGTGGCGGCTCTGGCGTGGGGCACCGGCAGCCCGGTGCCCAGTCCTGGGGACGGGTCGGCGGGCGGGTCGACGGGTGCGTTCACGGTCCGAGCGGCACTGTCGGCGTCCAGCCACAGCCGGATACGACTCCGTACCGCGCTCTCGCCTTCGCGCTCGGAACGCAAGGTCACCTCCCCCAGCTGCATGGACACCTCCGGTACCGGTTGAACTCAGGCGACTTGCCAAGGGCAGCCACCGGGTTCGGCGCGCCCCCTGACGGAAACGCACTGCCGGGCGGAAAGGGTTCATGAGGACTGCGGGAGGCAGCCTAGCCGGTTCTCCGCTCGGAGAACCCGGCCGTGAGTGACAAGACCGGCCCGGAAAATGGGGGCCGGGTGGGGCGGATCAGGCCCAGGCGGGCAGAGCGCCGCGCGAGAAGATCTGCGAAAGGAGTGCCCACCAGGCACGTCCTGTGGTCCGTCCACGTCCGTGCGCATCGATCCAGAAACGGTTCATGGGACTCCCCTTGTGTTCCGCTGCCGTCGCCGTCGCGGCCTTCGCGACCATCGTGACCTCGTGACCGTCGTGTCGAAGATCCCGTTCCGGGTCCGCGCCGGGTGCGGCGTTCGGCTCTGTGCCGAGCACAGTAGAAGCGGCGAGGGCCCGAGGGTATGCCCGTACGGACTCGGTCGGTGAACGGTCGGTGTGATGCGGTGAACGGTTGAACGGTCGGTTCCGGTTCACGCCGAACGGTCGCACGGGACCACCGGCGGACAGCAAGAGGGGCTCCAACAGCAGTGTGCCCCAGGGGAGTTGTTCCCCTGGGGCACACTGTCGCCGCGCAGTCGCCGCTTGCTCAGCCGACCGGGATCGGCCCCAGCCCGTGCTTCTGGAAGATCTCCCGGCAGGCCCGGATCGCGTAGAAGTGCCGGGACTTGACCGTGCCGACCGGCACCTTCAGCCGCTCGGCGACCTGGGCCAGGGAGCGGCCCTTCATGTGCAGCTCGACCAGCACCTCACGGTGGAGCGGGGCCAGTTCGGCGAGCGCGACCCGCATGTCCCGGGCGAGCAGCACCTCTTCGAAGGGGTCGTGGGCGTTGCGCTGCCGCTCGGGCATCTCGTCGGTGGACTCCTGGGGGCGGGCGGCCCGCATCCGGAAGTGGTCGATGGCGATCCGCCGGGCGACCGTGAACAGCCACGGCCGCGCCTCCTCGGGGCCACGCGAGAGGGCCTCCGGGTTCTGCCAGGCGCGCAGCATGGTCTCCTGGAGGAGGTCCTCGGCGCGCTGGAGGTCACCATTGGTGTACTTGCTGAGCGCCCGCCGGAGGTACCCGCCGTGCAGCCGGATCAGCTCGGCCAGGGTCTCCTCGTCGAGCGTGGCCGCCCGATCGGGCGTGATCCGTTCAGTGGTGCTTCCGGACATCTCCATCATCTCCCGGTGTTCCCGTCGGCGTGGCGTGCGCGGCTTGATGGTTCGAGAGTGCCGAGGTGCCCCAACGCGTCTCCAATACGGCACCAACGGAGTCCAAAGAACCCCATGACGCGGTAATCAGCGCAGGTCACAGACGTGGCCGAGCTGAGCGCGCGCTCAGCCGTGAACCTTCCGTACGGGACGGGCCGTTGGTTCGTTGGGGAAGGCGGGGCCCGGACGGACCTCGCCGAGCCGTACCGGAACGGCCGGGCGGGGCGGACGGAGAGGAGACCGAGCGGTCATGACGTCGTTGTCACCGATGCCGCTGCCGGGGTCGTCGCTTTCCGGTTCTTCCCGGGCGCCCGTGGCCTCGGTACGGACGGGCGGGGCGGACCGGACCCGGCGGAACCCCGCGCGCCCCGTGGCCCCCCGCACCACCGGCACGCCCCCTGGAACTCCGGAAACGGTGGCGTCGGCGCCGCCGGCTTCCGGCGAGCGGGGTGCGGGCGTGGATCGTCCCCCGCACCCCGCTCGGGCCAACGCGCGTCCCGAGCCCCACACGAAGGCCGTCACCATGACCAACCCGGAGTCCGACAGAACCTCGCCGCCCGCCCCGCTGGACAGCCTCGCCGCCTATCTCTGCGGCGCCCACCCCGACCTCGACTCGGCACTGCGGTCCGGCCGGGCGGACGTCCGCCCCGTCGCGGGCGCGGCGCTGCACGCGCTGCGGCTGCTGCCCGTGCACACCGGCCCGGTCTTCCGTATGGCGGACGTGCCGCTCGGCGCGCTCGACCTGTACCAGCCGGGCACGACCCTGTTCGAGCCGGGTTTCGTGGCCGCGCGGCACGACGGCGCACCGCGCGAGGGGAACGCGCTCTGTGCGATCTGGTCCGTGTCCGGCCGCCGCACCGCGCTGCTCGGCACGCCGGGCGCGGCGCACGAGGTGCTGTTCCCCGCCGGTTCCCACTTCGTCGTACTGGCGGCGGATCTGTGGGCGGACGGCTCCGGCCGCACCCTGCTGCTGACGGAGACCGGGCCTGACGACCTGGCGGACATCGAGGAGCGGCTACGGCACGCGGCGGCCCACGCGCCGATGGCCACGGAGGACCCGTACGACCGGGCGGAACGGCACTGGCTGCCGATCGGCGTCAATCGCCGACTGCGGCTGTTCCGCGCGGCGAACGGCCCGAGCGCGACGGGCACGCAGGCCAGCTGAGCCGCGTGGGGCGGCCGTAGCCGCCGGTCGACGCCGGCCGCAGAGTACGGCTGCCCGCGCGGGAAGCGGCCCGACCGCTGCGGGGCCCGCCACGCACGCGCGCTGAGCCGCGCGGGCGACCATCGCCGCCGATCAGCGCCAAACGCGTGCTACGGCCGTCCCGCGCGGCAGACGATCCGACCGCACCGACCCCCGCCCAACCCGCCAGACGATCCGACCGCAGCAACCCCCGCCCCACACGCCCCTCCCGTCAGCGCCAGGCCACGGCCGTCCCGCCCGGCAAACGACCCGACCCGCACCCCCACGCGCCCGGAGCGGCCACGGCGCGGGTCAGAGTCTGTCGAGCAGGGCGAGCGTGCGGTCCAGTTCGTCGCGGGCGGCCCGGCCCGCCGCCGCGCTGTCGCCGCGCACCACCGCGTCCACCAGGTCCGCGTGTCCGGCGTCGCCGTCGTCGGGGCCGTCGGCGGTGCGCAGGCCGAGCAGGGCGACCAGGTCGAGCAGCCGGGTGCGCAGCACCGGCAGGAACTCGGTGAACAGCCCGGTGAGGACGGGGTTGTGGGCGGCGGCGACCACCGCCTCGTGCAGCGCTATGTCGGCGGCGACGAACTCCGCGTCCCCCACGCGCACGGCGGCGCGACGGCCCGCGAGGGCGGTGTGCAGGGCGTCGATGTCCTCGGGGGTGCGGCGGCGGGCGGCGAGTTCGGCGGCGCCGACCTCGACGCACACGCGGAGCTCGTAGACGTCGGTGATGGCCGCCCGGCGCAGGCGGGTGGACCAGTCCTCCACGGGGCTCGATGTCGCGGGCCGTGAGCAGCTCATCGAGCGTCTTGACACCCTCCAGCGCACCTACCCCGAGCTGGCGTCCGTCCTGGTCACCCACCACCTGGAGGAACTGCCGCCGGGCACCACCCACGCGCTGCTCCTGCGCGACGGTCGCCGTCTGGCCTCCGGCCCCGCCGACGAGGTCCTGACGAGCGATCAGATCAGCAAGTGCCTCGACCATCCCGTCCGGCTGATCCGCTCGGACGGCCGCTGGAGCGTACGGTCCGGCCGCGCCGGGCACTGAACGCGCAGCAAGGTCCGGCGCCGGACGCCCCCGTCTCAGCGCCCGCCGCGACCCCCGCCGCTCAGCATCTCCTCAAGCCGGTCGAAGCGTTCGTGCAGGGCGCGGGTCGCCGCCAGGTAGTCGCGTTCCGCCGCGGCCTCGGCCCGCCGCAGCGCCCGGCGGCGGCGCTCCTGGTCCCGTCCGACGAACCAGGTCGCCAGGGCGGCGGTGACCACGCCGTACGCGGTGATCCCGACGAGTATCACGGCCACCGCGACCAGGCGGCCTCACAGGGTCACCGGGTAGAAGTCGCCGTACCCCACCGTCGTCGCGGTCTCCGCCGCCCACCACAGGGCCCGGGGATAGCTCGTCAGTTGGGCGCCCGGCGCGCCCCGCTCGGCGGCCACGACCCCGTACGAGCCGGCCAGGGCGACGACGAGGAGGACCAGGGTGGCGACCCCGGTCGCCCTCAGGTGCAGGGAGCGCCCGTGGCGGCCCAGCAGCACCTGGACCGCCCGCGCCAGGAATCCGGGCATCATCCGGGTATCGTGCGCCGCCCTCCCCCGTCCCGCGGGTCCGAACCGCCACAGCGGGGCGGACCGGACCCGAACAGCGGCACCCGCCCGCCCGCTACGCTCCCCGAACGCACCCATGGACGAGGAGACCAGCCCGTGAGCACCGACCACCGCACCGGACCGCCGCACCGGGGAACCGAGCGGGACACCCTCCGTGCCTTCCTCGACTACCACCGCGACACCCTCGCCCTGAAGTGCGCGGGCCTGACCGACGACGAACTGCGGCTGCGGTCGATGCCCCCGTCCACCCTCACCCTGCTCGGTCTGGTGCGCCATCTGGCCGAGGTGGAGCGCGCCTGGTTCCGCCGGGTCTTCGAGGACCAGGACGCGCCGATGGTCTGGTCGGACCGCGTCGACTTCCAGGCGGCCTACGACGCGAGTGGTTCGAGCCGGGCGGAGGCATTCGCCGCGTGGGAGGCGGAGGTGGCGAACTCGCGCCGGATCGAGCGCGCGGCCCCGTCCCTGGACCTGGCCGGGCATCAGCCGAGGTGGGGTGAGGATGTGTCACTGCGGATGGTGATGGTCCATGTCCTCCTGGAGTACGGCCGCCACAACGGCCACGCGGATCTGCTGCGCGAGGGCATCGACGGCACCGTGGGAGCCTGACCCCGGACGGTCCGCCCGTCCGACGTCCGTGTCCGGCCCCGGAGTCAGGATCTCCGCCCGAGCCCTCCGGGCGCCCGGTCAGCCCGCACCTGCGTCGTCAGCCGTCGCCGCGCCCCGGAGGGTGCGCGCAGCCGCAGTGCGCGTGGCGGTTGGTGTGGATCGCGCGGAGGGCGGCGGGGCGGTTTTCGGGCGAGGGGGCGGCCGAACGCAGGGCCGTACCCGATGCCGAGTCCGCTTCGTAGGCGGGCTTGCCGTCGATCAGGGTCAGGCGTACCTGGGTGTCGCTGATCTCGCGCACCGGGACCCTGGTCACGTCCCGGTCGAGGACCACCAGGTCGGCCGCGCGGCCGGGGGTGAGGTGGCCGGTGAGGTGGTCGAGGCGGAGTTGGTGGGCGGAGCCCGCGGTGTGCAGGCGCAGGGCCGAGGCGCGGGAGAGGGCCTCGCGTTCGGGGTAGAGGGCGCCCTGCTCGGAGTCCGCTCCCTCGCGGTCCACGGCGGTGCGGATCTGGTTCCAGGTGTGCAGCGGGTCCACCGGCCAGTCGGAGCCGCCGGAGAGGGCCGCGCCGTGGCGTTCGAGGCTGCGGGCGGGGTAGAGGAGGCGGTGGCGGTCGGGGCCGAGGTAGGGGGCCAGGGCCTCCATGGTCCAGGTGTTGCGGGTCGCCCACTGGAGCTGCATACAGGCGACGACACCCAGGCGCCGGAAGCGGGCGAAGTCGTCGGGGTGAACGAGCTGAAGGTGGGCGATGGTGTGCCGGTTGCCGCGGCGGCCGTTGGCGCGCAGGGCGGTCTCGTAGCCGTCCAGCGCGGTGCGTACGGCGCGGTCGCCGATGGCGTGGGCGTGCAGCTGCCAGCCCGCGCGGTCGAACACCGTGGCCAGACGGCCGAACTCGGCGGAACTGGCGTACAGGTCACCCCTGTTGTCGGTGGGTCTGCCCTGTTCGTCGAGGTAGGGGCGGAGCAGCGCCGCCGTCTGCGCCGGGTACTCGATGACACCGTCCAGGAAGACCTTCGCCACACCGAAGTGCAGCCCGGCCACCCCGCCATGGCGGCGGCGCAGGTCGCGTACGTAGGCCAGGGCCTCCGACGGGTTCTTGACCTGTTCGGTCTCCAGGCGCACGGCGGGGGCGATGCGCTGGAGGAGCCGGCCGGAACGGGAGAGGGCGGCGTAGGTGTCGAGGCCGGACGGGGTGACCAGGGCGTCCATGAAGGCGGTGATGCCCTGGGCGGCGGCCTGGCGCAGGGTCCGGGCGCAGGCGTCGAGAAGGCGGGCCTCGTCGGGGCCGGGGATGTGGCGGCGTATCAGGTCCTGGGCGTCGTCCTTGAGGACGCCCGTCGGGGAGCCGTCGGCGGCGCGGACGATCTCACCGCCGGGCGGGTCGGGCGTGGCGGCGGTGATGCCCGCGATGTCCAGGGCGCGCCGGTTGACCCACATGTTGTGGCCGTCGTTGCCGACGAGGGCGACGGGGCGGCGGGTGGGGAGGGCGTCGAGGAGAGTGTGGTGGGAGACGGTTCCGGTGGGGAGCAGACCGATCGGGTTCCAGTCCTCGGCGACGAGCCAGCCGTCGGGTTCGTCGGCGGCGCTGTCGGCGAGGAACCCCCGCAGCGTCTCCTGGAGCCGGGGCACGGTGTAGGACTCATGCTGGAGCGAGGGGTTGAGGGTGCGCTCGGCGGCGCCCAGGGGGTGGGCGTGGCCGTCGATGATGCCGCTCATCACGGTGGCGCCACGGGCGTCGAGGTACTCGGTGTCGCGTCCGGCGAAGCGGCGTACGGCGTGGGAGCTGCCGGTCGCGAGGATACGGCCGTCCCTGCCGACGGCGAGCGCCTCGGCGGGCCGCCCGGAGGACCGGCCGCCGGTCAGGACGCGCGCGTCATGGATGATCAGGGCGGCGGACCGGCGGGTCTTCGTCCCCGCCGGGGCGGCGGCGGCCGGGGCGCCCGGGACGAGGGCCGCTGCCGCGCCCAGGCCCGCGGCGGCCATGAGATGACGACGGGAAAGCTCAGGGGTCATGGATGGGTCCCTACGATCGGCGGTGCTCGGCGGTGCTGGGCGGTGCCCGGCATCGGCGGTGCTCGGCGGTGCTGGGCGGTGCCCGGCGAGGCGGACGGGCACCGGGACCTCCGGCGGCCGTCCGGAGCCGCCGATGCCCCCTGCCGACGGGCGGACGGGGCGGTTCGGTGCGGCTCTGCTGTCCGGGACCCGGCCCGCTCCTCCCCCGGGCACGGGCCCCGCGCTGCCCAGCATCCTTCGTGGTTAAGCCCATAACCACCAGCGCCCCCCACCATCGATATCCGCAGCACTCTCCCCTTCCCGCCACGGATTCCGTACTCTGAGCCCGGTGCGCCACACGACCATCGCCGATGTCGCCCGCGCGGCGGAGGTGTCCACCGCGACCGTCTCCCACGCCCTCAACGGCACGGGCCGTATCGCTCCGGCCACCCGGGTGCGGGTGCGCTCCGTCGCGTCGGCGCTCGGTTACGGCGACCGTGACGGGCCGCCGCCCGTCGTCTCCCGCACCCTCGCCCTCGCGGTCACGACCTTCGGTCCGGACCCCTGGCACTTCGCCGACGTCCCCTTCTTCGCCCAGGCCATCGCCGCCGCCACGGCCGCCGCCCACCACCGCGGCTACGCCCTGACGGTCCTGCCGTCCGCGCCCGCCGAGAACCTGTGGGCGACCCTCCCGGTGGCCGGTGTCCTCCTCATGGACAGCCCGGCCGACGACCCCGTCGCCCGGATCCTGCGCGCGCGGGGCCTGCCGCTGGCCTTCGACGGCCGCCCCGCCGTACTGCGCCCCGGGGAGGCGTGTGTCGACAACGACCACCGGGCGATGACCCGTCAGGTCCTCGGCCACCTCGCCGGACAGGGCGCCACCGCCATCGCCCTGATGGACGGCGACGGAGCCGATCACTACACCCGCACCTGCCGCGCCGCCTACCTCGACTGGTGCGCCGAGCACGGCGTCCGCCCCCGCCCGCTGCCGATGCCGCCGCCCCTGGTCGAGGACCACGGCCGCACCTACGACGCCGTCCTGTCCGGCCCCGACCGGCCGGACGCGGTGTACGGGATCTACGACCCGTGCGGCCGGCGCATCCTGGCGTCGGCCGCGCGCTGCTCGCTGTCCGTCCCCGGTGATCTGCTCGTCGTCTGCGCCAGCGAGGACCCGGCCTACGCCAGGGCGGACCCGGCCGTGTCCACGGTGAGCCTCGATCCGAGCCGTACGGCGGAGGCCGCCGTCGCCGCCCTGGTCGACCTGATCGAACGCCCCGGCCACCGGCAGCGACCGGTGACCGTCCCGGCCCGCCTGCACATCCGGGCCACCTCGACCCGTACGGCGGCGGCCTCGCCGTACCCGCCGCTCACTCCCACTGATACGGCAGGTACTTCCCGTCCAGCGTGATCACCACCCGGTCCCCGGCGGGGTCCGGCACCCGCCGTACGTCCAGCCGGAAGTTGATCGCGCTCATGATGCCGTCGCCGCACTGCTCATGGATCAGCTCCTTGATCGTCGGCCCGTACACCTGGACGATCTCGTAGAGCCGGTAGACGGTGGGGTCGACCGGGACGGCGGTGTCCAGGGCGCCGCGGGTCGGCTGGAGCTGGAAGGCGAGGGCGGCGTCCTCGCCGAGTTCGAGGAGGGCCGCCGCGGTGGTCGCCTCGTCCTCGCTCATGGGGTGCTGGCCCAGCAGGGCCGCGGTGGTCCAGGCGAGCGGTCTGCCGGTGGCCTCGGCGAGTTGGGCCCAGGTGACTCCGGTCCTGACCTTGGCCTCACGTACGGCTTCGGCGGCTTCCCGCTTGCTGAGCATGTCCGTCTCCCTCGACGAAGGGTGTACCGGTGGCACGACACGTCCGTCCCCCAGAGTAGGAGACCGCCGGTCCATGGGTCCGGCATCGTCGTGGATCGATCCACCGCGCGGGGCCGGGGAAGAGAGCGGAGTACAGGCCGGGCGGCCGATCTTGTCAGTGCCGCGCACCCGGTCTGGAGGTGGTCGGTGAATTCGATGACTGGCGCGTACCGAATCGCGAGCCGAATTCGGTGAAGTCTTCGGAACCGGCCGGGGGAACGACTAGCGATCACAGGAACTCCGGAGGGAGATGCTTCGTGCTCCTCGGCCAGGAATTCGGGAGGCTGTCGCCCGCTCACTTTCCGAGCTTCCTCGACGTCCCTTCCGGTGCGTCGCTCTCGGCCGGGCCGGGAACGGCACGTGGTCCGGCTCTCCTCTGGAAGAGCCGGACCACGCCCGCCGACCAGTGGGGGGAATGGTCAGCGGATCGGAATCAGGGCGGTGGTCCGATGCCGGTGCGACCCGCCCCGGAGGTCATGCCCAGGGGTCATCCCCGGGGCGTGAGGCCGGGGCTGGCTCCGATCTGTCCGCCGAGACCCGCGCCCAACTGCGCTCCGAGGTCCGCCAGCGCGGTGGTCACCGGCTGGTAGAAGGACTCGCCGCCGGTCACGCAGTCGCCGTTGCCTCCGGTGGTGAGCCCGAGAGCGAGGCCGTCACGGGTGAACAGAGGGCCGCCGCTGTCACCGTCCTCGACGCGGACGCTGGTCTGGATGAGACCGGTGACCGTGCCGGCATCCACGAAGTTGACGGTGGCATCGAGGCCGGTGACCCGGCCGGAGGCGAACCCGCTCGTAGCGCCCATGCGCGCCACGGATTCACCCACGAGAGCCTGGGCGGCCCTCCCGATGGGGAGCCTGCCATCGGGTCCCATGTCGACCTCGCTCGGCGCCAGGGTGCCCGGGGTGGTGTACTTCACCAGGGCGTAGTCACCGAGTCCGGAGTCGATGGACCGGACGGTGGTGCCGATGGGCGTTCCGCCCGTTCCCTGCGATCACTGGGTGCCCTCGGGCCCGCAGTGACCGGCGGTGAGGAAGGCGGGCGTGCCGTCGCCCGCGGTGACGAGTCGGGAGTCGTCGCCGGTGACATTCACGACGAGTTGCCGTTTGTCGGTGTCGTGGTAGGAACCGGCGAAGGTCTCGCCGAGGCTCCCCGCGCGATGGCGGGAGCGTGGACCGGATCTCGGCAATACCACATGCTCGAAATCAAGCGGGCCTACTGACCGCCTTGCCTCTGCACAGATTTGCGCATCCCTGCGACTGCTGACATCCATTCGGGATGGCCTCAGCCGGTCGGGCCGGACCTCGCACTTGGCCCACTGAGCCAACTTAGGTATACAGGTTATTGCCAATGGGCCAAGAGCATGACATGTTTGGCCCATGACCTCTGCGCCAACCTCCGACACCGTCGCCGTCCGCTACGCCCGCTGGGACGGCGTCGGTATGCCCTTCACGCTGGTGTCCGACACCACGCCCCGCACTCCCGGCCCGGGTGAGGTGCTGGTGCGGATCGACCTGGCGACCGTGTGCGGCAGCGATCTGCACACCGTGCATGGCCATCGCTCCTCGCCCACCCCGACCGTGCTGGGCCATGAACAGGTGGGCACCGTCGTGGCGGTGGGCGCCGGGTCCCCCGGCTGTGTGGACGGGAGGCCGGTCGTGCCGGGGATGCGGGTCGTGTGGTCGGTCACCGCTTCCTGCGCTGACTGCGACCGCTGCCTGCGCGGTACGCCGCAGAAGTGCCGGGCCCTGCGCAAGTACGGTCATGAGCCGCTGGACACCGGCGCCCCGCTCACCGGCGGTTTCGCCACGCACTGCGTCCTGGTGCGGGGGACGTCGATCGTGGCCGTGCCGGACGGGCTGCCGGACGCGGTGGTGTGTCCGGCCTCGTGCGCCACGGCCACCGTCGCCGCGGTCGTCGACGCGGCGGGTGATCTGCGGGGACGTACGGTCCTGGTGACCGGGGCGGGGATGCTCGGGGTGACCGCCGTGGCGATGGCGGCGCGGGCCGGGGCGACGGTGATCGCGGTGGACCCGGCCCCGGCCCGCCGGGCGCAGGCGCTGCGGTTCGGCGCGCACGGTGTGCGGGACATCGGCGAACCGCTCGCCGAGGTGGACACCGCGCTGGAGCTGTCCGGGCGGCCCGAGGCCGTACAGACCTGTCTGGACCGGCTGACGGTGGGCGGCACCGCCGTCCTGGCGGGTTCGGTCTCACCCGGCGATCCGGTGGCGCTCGACCCGGAGTGGCTGGTGCGGGGGCTGCGCCGGGTGGTCGGTGTGCACAACTACCGCGCCGCCGACCTCCAGACCGCGGTGGACTTCCTCGCCGCCCACCATCAGCACGCGCCCTTCGCCGAACTCGTCGGCGGGCACTACGCGTTGGGGCGGCTGGACGAGGCGGTGGCGGCGGCGCTCACGGCGGCCGAGCCGCGGCAGGCGGTGTCGCCTTCGCTGTAGGGGAGGGCAGGATCGGTCGCTTCGCAGGGGGTGACCTGCCGCCTCGCAGGGAGGTGAGCTGCCGCCTCAGAGTTGATGATCTGCTGCTTCACGGGTGCGGAGACCGGAGGTACGCCCCACAGTCACCGCACAAGCCCCTCCCCCCCCCCGCCCCTCACAGCATCGCCGTCCGTGAGCTGCGTGTGTTCGTGACCGTCACCGAGGCCACGTCCGAGCGGTAGCGGTCCTCCGACCATTCCAGCGGTACCCCCTGGGAGTCCGTGGTGAGGCGGCGCTCCCGTAGCAGCGGGGTGCCCTCGGGCACGTTCAGGAGGCGGGCGTCGACGGCGTCGGCGGGGACCGCGTCGAAGGTGTGCCGGGCCGAGTGCAGATCGACGCCCCACTCGGTGAGCATCGCGTAGATGGAGCCCGAGTCGAGGTCGGCGGCGATCAGCGGGCGGCCCACCGGCTCCACGTACGTCATGCGTTCCAGCATGGCGGGGCGGCCGTCGAGGAGGCGCAGCCGCAGGAGTTGGACGACCAGGTCGTCGGGGTCGATGTGCAGGGCCGCGGCGACCTCGGGCTCGGGACGGCGCAGGGCGATCTCCTGGAGCCGCTGTCCCGGCGTGTGGCCGGTGAGTTCGGCGCGGCGGGTGAACGAGAGGAACGACTCGAACGGCTGCGACGGCACCGCGTCGAGGACCACCGCCTTCTTGCCCTGCCCGCCCCCGATCAGCCCTTCGTCGCGCAGGGTGGCGAGGGCCTGCCGGACCGGCCCTCTGGACGCCGAGAACTCCTCGCACAGATGCGCTTCGGAGGGCAGTGAGGCGCCCACCGGGAGGGCGCCGCTCCGGATGCGCTGACGCAGTTCGGCCGCGATGGACCGGTACAGAGGAGTTGCCATGGCCCCGACCCTACCGGCGGCCCCCGCCCCACCGGCGGCTCCGGCCCTACCGGCGGCTCCGGTACGCGGAGGTGAACTCAAACTCGATGTGAACATAGGGGGTACTTATATACCTAGGTTCTTGCGACCGGTCCGGGCCAGTGACACCTTTCCCTCACGCCTACTCCCCGAGGAGGACGAGAGATGACTCAAGAAGGCGTCGAGAGACGGGTGTTCCTGGCCGGCGGGGTCGCCGCCGCGCTGACCGTGACGGGCGCACCGGACGCCCTGGCGGCGACCGGTGCGGCGGAGGCAGCCGCCGCGGTGGAGCCGCCGGTGGGTCCGCTGGTCGGCCATGTCGACCACAGCGCGGCCCGGGTGTGGGCCCGACCGGGTCTGGAGCCGTCGCTGCACCCGGACTGGGTGTGCGTCTACCGCAGGCGCGACGGCGTGGGCGGCCCGCTCCGGACGACCGGACGGCTGTCCACCGCGAACGACCGCACCCTGCTGCTGGATCTGCCGGGCCTGCGCCCCGGCACCGCGTACGACTTCACCCTCGCGCCGACCGTGACGGCGGCCGGATTCACCCCGCTGACCGGGGGTTTCACCAGCGCTCCGGCGCCGGGCGCGGCGACGAGGGTGACCCTGGGCCTCGGGTCGTGCGCGCCCTCGCTGCCCGACCGGGTCTGGACGAGGATCGTGGACGAGGGCTGCGACAGCTTCGTGATGCTCGGGGACACCCCGTACATCGACTCGTCGGATCTCACGGTGGCGCGGCGCAAGCACCGGGAGTTCCTGGCGCAGCCGGAGCTGGCACGGCTGATCCGGTCGATGCCGGTGTGGGGCACCTGGGACGACCACGACTTCGGGGTGAACAACAGCCTGGGCGACCACCCGGGCAAGGCCGGCAACAGGACCGCGTTCGTGGACTACCGCGCCAACGCCTCCTTCGGCCACGACCGGAACGGGAAGCGGCTGACTGGACGGGGCACCGGGGAAGGTGTCTATACGTCTTTCCGGCGCGGTCCGATCGAGGTGTTCCTGCTCGATCCCCGCTGGTTCAGCCGGACCGGGGCGAGCTGGGCGGACCCGGCGCGGCAGACCTGCCTGGGCCGGGTGCAGTGGGACTGGCTGCGCGACGGGCTGAAGGCCAGTACCGCCCCGTTCAAGGCCCTGGCCACGGGCATGATCTGGGACGACAAGCAGAACACGGAGTCCGACGACTGGGGCACCTTCGCGTACGAGAAGGACGCCATCCTGGACTTCGTCGCCGGCGAACGCATCCCGGGCGTCTTCCTGGTCGGCGGGGACATCCATGTCTCGCGTGCCCTGAACTACGGGCCGCGGGTCGGCTACGACCTGTGGCAGTACATCGTGAGCCCGCTGCACGAGCGGACCATCCCGAGTCTGAACGTGCCGAACCCGCATCTGGTGCACAGCGCGGTCGAGCCGCATGTGTTCCTGAAGCTGGTCGCCGACACGACCGTGTCCGACCCGACCCTGACCGCGACCTGGATCAACCGTGACGGGCGGCGGATCTTCGAGGTCGCCCGCACGGCGTCGGGCATGGGCCATCGCTAGGCCGTGACACCCTCTCCCGCGCGGCCGGGCCGGGGGGGGCGCGCCCCGCTCACCCCGCTCGCCCCGCCCGGGTCGCCCGGGTCGCCCGGGTCGCCCGGGTCGCCCGGGTCGCCCGGGTCAGGGGCCCGCCTCGTCCAGGCTGCTGGTGCGCCTTCGGCCACATCCAGGTGAACACCAGGTGACCTATCAATACAAGCATTGACCCGGGTTGGCAGGGCTGACACCGTTCACCCTGCCAGCCCGGAGAGGCCGTCAGCGGGCCCCACGCCGCGCCCCTCCCCCGCAGTGCCTCTGCCGCACGGTGCCTTCCCTTCGCGGCGCCCTTCCTCGCAGTAGTCCTCCCCCCGCTCCCGCCCTGCTCGTTTCCATCCCCCCGGAGCCCATCGTGTCCGTCCGCCGTCTCGCCCTCGCCGGCACTCTGATCGCCGCCCTGTCCCTCACCGCCTGCTCGGGCGGGTCCGGTCGGGCCGACTCCGCCACCTGCCCCGGTGGCAAGATCCGCTTCGGTGTCGAGCCCTTCGAGGACCCGGCCAAGCTGACCCCCGCCGCGAAGGTGCTCGCCGACGCCCTCGGCGAGAGCCTCGACTGCGAGGTCGAGATGGCCGTCACCGAGGACTACGCCGCCGAGGTCCTCGCCATGGAGAACGGCAAGCTGGACATCGCGATCTTCGGCCCGCTCGGCTATGTCTTCGCCAGCGAGCGCGCCCAGGCCGAACCCCTCGCTTCCTTCGGCGACGGCAGCGGCGCCGTCTCCAGCTACACCGCCGGGATCTGGGTGCCCAAGGACTCCGAGATCCAGGGCGTGAAGGACCTCGAGGGCCGCTCCCTCGCCCTGTCCTCCATCGGCTCGACCTCCGGTGACGCCCTGCCCCGCAAGGCGATCCTGGACGCCGGGCTCAGCGAGGACGATGTGAAGGTCAACTACGCGGGCGGTCACCCGGAGGCCCTGCTCGCACTCGCCAAGGGCACGGTCGACGCCGCCGAGATCAACTCCCAGCAGCTCGCCAGCGCCACCGCGTCCGGCACCTTCGACGCGAGCGAGTTCCGCAAGGTGTGGACCTCGGACCCGATCCCCAACGACCCGATCACCGTGCGCGGCGACATGGACCCCGCGTTCAAGAAGGCCGTCAAGGACGCCCTGCTGAAGCTGCCCGCGGACAAGGTGGGCGAGCTGGGCGCCCTCCTCGACGTGGACCCGCCGGCCCCCCTCATCACCGTCGACAAGGGCACCTATCAGCCGCTGTTCGACCTGGCGAAGACCCTCGGCCTGACCGAGCAGGACGTCTGATGCTGGCACTGACCGGGGTCACCGTCCGCTACGGCGAGCGGGAGGTGCTGCACGGGGTGGACATCACCGTCGCCCCGGGAGAGCTGCTCGCCGTGCTGGGGGCCAACGGATGCGGCAAGTCGACGCTGCTGCGGGCCGCGGCCGGACTCCAGCCGATGACCGCGGGCGGTGTCACCCTCGCCGGACGGCAGCCCGGCCCGCTCGACATCGCGCTGGTCTTCCAGCAGATCCATCTGGTCAGGCGGCGCAGTGTGCTGGACAACGTGTGCGCCGGGGCGCTGGGCCGGCTGCCGCTGCGCCGGTCGCTGACGCCCGCGCTCTTCCCCCGCGAGGTGCGGGAGGAGGCCATGGCCTGTCTGGACCGGGTGGGTCTGGCCGACCGGGCGCACGACCGGGCCGGGAGCCTGTCCGGGGGCCAGCAGCAGCGGGTCGCGGTGGCCCGCGCGCTGTGCCAGCGGGCGCCGGTGGTGCTCGCCGACGAGCCGGTGTCCGCCCTCGACCCGGCCGCCTCCGAGCAGGTCCTGGCGCTGCTCGCCGAACTCGCCCATGACGAGCGGCTGGCCGTGCTCGCCGTTCTGCACCAGCCGTCCCTCGCCGCCCGCCACGCCGACCGGATCGTGGGGCTGCGCGAGGGCCGGGTGGTCCTGGACGGCCCGGCCCGGCTGAACACCGACGCCCTGTACGAACCCCGTGTAGCGAAGGCCGCCCCATGACGCTCCTGACCGACGACGTCCGGCGGCTCCCCGTGCCGCCGAAGCCGCCGCGGCCCAAGGCCCTGTTCGTGGGCTGGGCCCTCGCGGCCGTGGTGGCGGGCGTCCATGTGATCGCCTGGGACGCCACGGACATGTCGTTCGCCGCCCTGATCGAGGGCTGGCGGGGCATGACCGACTTCCTCGGTGAGGCGTTCCCGCCCGCGCTGGGCTGGGACGTCCTCGGGCCGAGCCTGTCCGGGGCACTGGTCACCCTGTGGATCGGTCTGCTCGGCACCACCTTGTCCATTCCCGCCTCGCTGGGCCTGGCGCTGCTCGCGGCGCGGGGCACGGCCCCTTCGGCGGCCGTCTACCAGGCGGCTCGTTCCCTGCTGTCGTTCCTGCGGGCCGTCCCGGACGTCGTCTTCGCGCTGATCTTCGTCACGGCCGTCGGTCTCGGCCCGTTCCCCGGGGTGCTGGCGCTGGTGTGCCACAACGTCGGGGTGATGGGCAAGCTGTGGGCCGAGGCTCTGGAGGACGCCGACCCGGGCCCGTCCCAGGCGCTCAGGTCGGCGGGCGCCAGCCGGGTGCAGATCGCCGCGCACGCCCTGCTGCCGACGGTGACCCCGCAGCTCACCGGGCTGCTGCTGTACCGGCTCGATGTCAATGTCCGCTCGTCGCTGGTGCTCGGGCTGGTCGGCGCGGGCGGGATCGGCTTCCTCATCAACCAGTCGATCAAGCTGTTCCAGTTCGACGAGATGCTCACCCACATCCTGGTCGTCCTGGTCCTCATCATGGCGGTCGACCGGCTGTCGGCGCTGGTCCGGCGCCGGTTGTCCTGAGCGCCGGGCGTCCGACGGGGCGGCCTCGCCGGGACCGGCGGAGGGACCGGTCCCGGTGAGGCCGCGGCGCTCAGTAGCGGATACAGGCCGAACGCAGATCTGTGTAGAAGTCCCAGACGTCCGGTGAGCACTCGGGGGCGCCGAGCTGGGACGCCTTGGCCCCCATGTGCGGGAGGTGGGCGTAGGCGCCGACGCCGGGGCGGTTGACGTGCAGCATCCCGGCCTGGAAGTCGTGCAGGGACTGGAACATCAGCGCGGGGTCCCGGGTGAAGATGGTCCCGGACATGCCGTACTTCACCGAGTTGGCGATGCGCATGGCGTCGTCGTAGCCGTCGCAGTCGATGACGGACAGGACCGGGCCGAAGATCTCCTCCTGGGCGATCTCGGTGTCCCAGCCCACATCGGTGAGGACCGTGGGTTCCACGAAGAATCCGGGGCCGGGCGCGGCCAGGCCGCCGCAGACGAGGGTGGCTCCGGCGGCGACCGCTTTCTGGACCGCGTCAAGACAGGCCCGCATCCGTTCGGCGTTGACGACGGGTCCGATGTCGGCGGACGGATCGTCGCCCCGCCCGGTGCGCAGGGCGGTCACCCGGGGCAGCAGCCGCTCCAGCAGCGCCTCGCGCACCGCGCGGTCCACGATCACCCGGCTGGTGGCGCTGCACCGCTGGCCGCTCTGCCCGAACGCGCCGTGCACGATGGCGTCCACGGCCGCGCCGAGGTCGGCGTCGGCGAGGACGATGAGGGCGTTCTTGCCGCCCAGTTCGAGCTGGGTGCGCAGCAGCCGGGTGGCCCCGGCCCGGTTGATGGCCTGGCCGACCGGCAGTGACCCGGTGAAGGACACCCCGGCCACCCGGGGGTCGGCGACCAGCGCTTCGCCCGGCTCCCGGTCGCCCTGGACCAGGTTGAGCACACCCGGCGGCAGCCCGGCGTCCACGAACGCCTGCACCAGCAGAGCCGACGTCCAGGGGGTCAGCGGCGACGGCTTGAGCACCGCCGTGCACCCGGCGACCAGCGCCGGGGCGACCTTCCACACCGGGATCGCGAGGGGGAAGTTCCACGGGGTGATCAGTCCTACGACGCCCAGGGGCCGCCGGAAGGTCATGGCGAGCGTCCGCGGCTCCTCCGCCGGGGTGGTGACCCCGTTGAGGCGGCGGGCCTCCCCGGCGGTGAAGTCCATGATGGTGACCGCGCGGATCACCTCACCGCGGCTCTCGATGAGGTGTTTGCCCTGCTCACGGGTGATGGCTTCGGTGAACTCGTCGGCGCGGTCCTCGATCAGCCGGGCGGCGGCGGTGACGAACCGGGCCCGCTCGATCGGGCCGAGCACGTCCCAGGGGTCCAGCGCGTCCGCCGCCGCGTCGACGGCGCAGACGGCGTCCTTGGCTCCGGACTCGGCGAAAGCTCCGATGACGTCGTGGGTGTCGGCCGGGTTGAGGTCGGCCCGGACCGTCCCGGTCGAGGACGGCACCCAGGCGCCGTCGAGGTGATTGTGGAGGTGCTCGGCACGCGGCTGTGCCATGGGGCGGCTCCTGCGAGGTGTGCGGCCGACGCGGCGGCGCGGGCCGGGGGCGGACGGACGGCCTGGTCAGCGGCGCGGTGCGAGGTGCGGCGCGGGGCCGCGGTCCATGCGCACGGCGACACGCGGTGCTGCCCCGCCACGGGCGGCGGCGACGGCGGAGTCGATGTCGGTGAGCGGCAGCGCGGCGAGCAGGCGTTGCGGCGAGGTCCGGGCGAGGACGTCGCCGGGGACGAGTCCGGGGCGGGGCTGGGGGCTGAGGACGAGACCGTCGCCAGGACCGCGCCAGACGGCGGCCAGGGGCAGCCCACGGGTGTCGGGAGGTGTGGCGGTGGGTGTGAGTGTCATGTAGGGCCCGTCTAGCGTCGGATGGTGAGGGCGGCCAGGGCGCTGCACACGCAGGCTCCCGCGACGATCGGGAAGATCAGACCGGTGTCACCGGTACGGTCCATGACCCCGCCGATCAGTGGTTCGGCGGCGCCCGCGAAGAGGTACGAGAAGCAGTTGACGGTGCCGGTGGCGGTCCCGGCGAGGCGCTTGCCCACGAGGTCCGGGCACAGGGCCCAGAAGGAGGAATGGGGGCCGTAGACGAAGAAGCCGGTCAGGAACAGGACGACGATGCCGGCGGTGGTGCCGAGCGGGGCGGCGTACATGGTCAGCGCGGCGATCGCGCCGACCAGCGTGAACAGGATGATGGGCCGGTCGCGGCGGGAGCCGAAGAGGCGGTCGGAGATCTGTCCGTTGACCAGGGCACCGGCTGCCATGCCGACGGGCAGGGCGACGGAGATCCACAGCGGGCTGATGCCGCTGCCGCCGCCGCTGTCCTTCCAGTCCTCGCCGAGGAAGTGGACGGGGACCCAGATCAGCAGTCCGTAGCGGGCGGCGTTCTGGAAGCCGATGGCGATGCCGGTGGACCAGATCCTCGGGTTGCTCAGCACGGTCCGGTAGCGCCGGGCGCTGCTCTCGCCACGGGCGGCGGCCTCGGCGTCGGCGGCCTGCTCGGCGGCGGAGGACGTGTAGGCGGCCGGCTGGGTGACTCCGGCCTGGGCGGGGCTGTCGCGGGCGACGAGGTAGAAGACGAGGCCGCCGACCAGCATCAGCAGCACGGGCGCGCGGAAGATCCACCGCCAGTCGAGGTCGAGGGTGTCGACGACGACGGTCGAGGTAACGAAGGCGAGGACGGAGGCCATACCGGCGGCGAAGGTGTAGAAGCCGAAGCTGCGTCCGCGCTCGTGCGGGGCCCACCAGGTGGAGATGACCCGGCCTCCGGAGGGCCAGCCCAGGGACTGGGCGAACCCGTTGGCGCCCCAGAAGAAGGCGAGGGAGCGGGCGCCGGTGGAGAAGCTGGTACACCAGTTGAGCAGCGTGGAGAGGACTGCTCCGGCGGTCATCATGCGCCGGCCGCCCCACTTGTCGGCGAGATTGCCGTTGATCATCTGTCCGGCGGCGTAGGACCAGAGCAGGATGCCGCTGATCGCGCCGAGGCCGGCCTTGCTGAGGCCGAGGTCCGCCTCGATACCGGGGATGGCGAAGCCGAAGGTCTGACGGCCGGTGTAGAAGAAGAAGTAGCAGAACATGGCCGCGAGCAACATGCGCCACTTGAGCCGGGTGTAGGTGCGGTCGTCCGTGGCGGCCCCGGGTCTTCCCGTCCCTGGGAGTGTTCCTTCCGGGCTGTGCTGGGCGTTGCTGGACATGGCGTTCCCACCGATCTGCGGGGAGTGACTCGGTCCACCGGGGTGGTGGAGGGGAGCACGGCCGGGGGCCGGGCGGGTATCCCGCGCCGCCCTCGGGAGCGGTCCCCGGGAGCGGGGCGGCACAGGATGTCAGTGGGTGGAGCGGGAGGGGTGTCGGGGGGCGGGGTCTGGCGGGGGGGCGGGTCACCTTCCGTTGGGAGCGACGGGGGCAGTCACCTTCCGCCGGGGGGCGGGTCACCTCCCGCCGGAGGGCGAGTCACCTCCCGCCGGGGGGCAGTCGGGGGGAGGCGAGTCACCTTCCGCCGGGCGGCGGCGGCAGGAGGCAGGCCCGGGGCAAGTCACCTTCCCCCGGGAGTGGCGCGGATCTGGCGCGGAGGGCCGGTCACCCTCCCCCAGGAGTGGCGGGGGTCTGGCGCGGAGGGCAGGTCACCTTCCCCAGGAGTGGCAGGACGCTGGCACGGAGGGCGAGTCACCCTCCGCCGGGAGCGGCGGGAGGCTGGCACGGGAGGGGCAGGTCGGTCACCTCCCGCCGGCAGCGGTGGTCGACTGCTCGCGGGCGGCCAGGGTCGTGGCCACCCAGAAGGCGTCGTAGTTGCGGATGCGGGCGAGGCTCCCGAAGGGGCTGTCGAGGGGGTCGGGCTCGGGGAGACGGCGGTTGATCAGGAAGGGGATCTCCAGTTCACCGAGGGCGCCGTGGGAGCGCAGGGGGGCGTCCAGGCCGCTGAGGTCGTGCCAGGCGGCGAAGCGGCCGAGCGCGGTTCCGGCCTCGGCGAGGACGACGATGTCTCCGATGCGGTCGGCGGGCAGCGCGAAGCGCTCGGCGGCCTCCTCCCGGCCGTGCACCTCCTCGATGCCCGGCAGCCGCCGCAGGGCCGCGACGACCTCGGCCCGGTCGGTGTCCGGGGGCAGATGGACGCTGGCGAACGAGCCGAGAGCGCCATGGTGGACGGTGTAGGGGTCGGTGATGGGCAGGATCACCCGCAGGCCACGGGCATCCGCCTCGGCACCCGCACCGGCGTCGGCACCAGCACCGGCGTCGGCACCGGCATCAGCGTCGGCAGGGAGACCGAGGATGCGGCGCACCTCCTCCTCGACATACACGACCCGCGGCTCACCGGCGGCGTCGGTCTTGGGGCTCATGCCGTGGTCGGCGGTGAGGACCACGATCGCGCCGAGGTCGGCGAGCTTCCCGGCGTAGTGGTCGATCTGTTCGTAGAGCGCGTTGGCGGCCTCGGTGCCGGGGGCGTTCTTGTGCTGGATGTAGTCGGTGAGGGACAGGTACATGAGATCGGCGCCGCGGGTCTCCATGATCTTCAGACCGGCCGCGAGGGCGAACACGCTGAGATCGGCCGAGTACACGCTCGGCAGCGGCCTGCCGACCAGGTCGAGCACATCGGTGATGCCATTGGCCTCGACGGTGGCCTCGTCGGCCTTCTCGGCGGAGAAGCAGATCCCCCGGCGCGGCGGTGCCTCGAACCTGCCGGAGCCGTCGAGGGCGGGCCCCTCCTCGACCAGTCCGGCGCCGAGCAGCCGCCGCAGCTTGTCCTTGGCGGTCACCACGACCACGTCGAGTCCGGCGGCGCCCGCGGCGGCGAAGACGGTCGGCACCCGCAGGAACCGCTTGTCGTTCATGAGTACCTCCTCGCCGGTCTCGGTGTCGAAGAGGTAGTTGCCGCTGATGCCGTGCGCGGCGGGCGGCCGTCCGGTCGCGATCGACACATTGTTGGGGTTGGTCAGGGCGGGCATGGCGCAGTGGGCGGGCCAGCTGGAGCCCTCACCGCTGTCCAGCACCTTGCTCAGCCAGGGCATCCGCCCGGCCGCCAGCGCCGCCAGGTGGTAGTCGGGCTCACTGCCGTCGATGCAGATCACCACCACCGGGACGCCGGGGGCGGTATAGGTCCTCCCGTTCACTGCGAACGTCACTGCGGTCACGCCTGCTCCTCGGTGCGGGGTGTCGTTTCCTGCCGAGGAGACTGCGGTACGGGGAAGGGGGACCGGAACCCCTGATTGGGCTATGGGGACTATTCGGTCAGCGGGAGCATAGACGTTCACCTGCGTCTTCATGAGACCTGCACGGTGTCGGGGCCATCCGGCGGACCGACGGGAGCGTACCTGGGGACCACCGGAGGGGCCCGTCCCGTCCCCGCGCGGGAAGCCGTTCCCCCCTGCCGACAGACCTTCGCACAAGGGAACCCCGGCAACCATGCCGGCGTCGACAGCCCCGACAGATCCGTGCAGCCCCCACCGATCGCGGACCGCAGGGAGGAAGCCGGTCGCGGGGACTGGTGCAAAGCCGTGCGGATCGGCTAAGAATCGACTGATCACCCCCCTCGCACGTCTGGAACGCGGCCTGTGACGCTCGATCTTCACCGTCTGTGGATCTTCCTTCATGTCATCGAGCAACAGGGCTTCTCCGCGGCTGCCCAGAAGCTCTACATGAGTCAGCCCTCCGTCTCGAACCAGGTGCGCAAGCTGGAGGAGTCGCTGCGGGTCACCCTCGTCGACCGGTCCAGCGCCCGTGTCCGGCCGACGGCGGAGGGGGAACTGCTGGCCGAGTACGCGGAGCGGGTCTTCCTGCTGGCGGACGAGGCGGTCGCCGCCGTGCAGCAACTCAGCGGTCTCCAGACCGGCCGGCTGGTGGTGGGCGGCTCGACGACCGTCGGTACCTATCTGCTGCCGGACCTGCTGGCCGAGTACCGCACCCGGCATCCGGGGATCGAGAGCCATGTGGTCGTCGGCAACAACGCGACCGTGACCCAGCAGCTGCTGAGCGGCGAGGTGGGGGTGGCGGTGGTGGCAGGGGTGCCGGACGAACCCCGGCTCGTGAGTGAGCCGGTGCTCCAGGAACGCATGGTGCTGATCGCGCCGCCCGGTCACCGGCTGGACGGGACGGGGCCGGTCGACGGGGAACTGCTGGCGGGTGAGCGGTTCGTGCTGCGCGAGCGCGGCTCCCAGACCCGTGAGGTGCAGGATCGGACGCTCACGCAGTGGGGTGTGGTGGCGCCCGCGCACACCGAGGTGTGGGGTCCCGAGGTGCTCAAGCGGTCGGTGCGGGCCCGGCTCGGCATCGCGTTGATCTCCGAGCACGCGGTGGTGGACGAGCTGCGCGCGGGCACCCTGGTGGTGCTGCCGACGCGGCAGCCGACGGAGGCGCGGGTCGTGTCGCTGGTCCGGCGCCACGACCGCATCCTGTCCCCGGCGGAGAACGCCTTCATGGACCTGGTGCGCGAACAGCCCGAGTGGCCCGAGCTGCCGGGCCCCGCCGAGAGTGCCTGAGAGGGTCGTCATCGGGTCCCGCGCACACCGGCCCGGAACGCGCTCGGGGGCATCCCGGTGCGGCGGGCGAACAGTCTACTGAAGTACGCGGCGTCGGCGTAGCCGACGGCATGGGCCACCTGCCGGACCGGCATGCTGGTGTCGGCGAGCAGCCGCCGGGCGCGGGTGAGCCGCAGCCGGATCACATACTCCGCCGGGGTCACCCCCGCCGCGAACCGGACCCGGCTGCGCAGGGTGTCGGGGGTCAGTCCGAGCCGACGGGCCACCTCGGGCAGCGGCAGGTTCTCGAACGCGGACCGGGCGAGCCCGGCGAGCACCGGGTCGAGTTCGTTCATGTCGGCCAGGGCGACCAGGATGTGATGCATGGTCAGCCCGGCCCGCAGCGAGGCGACCGTGTGGCCCTCCCGGCACTGGGCCACGGCCTCGTCGAACAGCCGGGTGATCGGCAGTGGATCGCTGAGCCGCACCGGCCCCCGCGGCAGCAGGGTGCAACCGGCCAGGACATCGGCGTCGGCCCCGTCGAACAGCACCCACCGCTCACTCCACCCGAGCCGGTCGGGACCGTACGAATGCCATTCCCCTTTCCGCAGCAGAAAGACCGCCGGGCCCTGTACGGCGTGTTCCCGGGCGGCGCTGAGCAGGCCCGCGCCCGTGGTCACCAGGACCAGGGCGTGGCAGCCGAACGCCCGGTCCGCGCAGAGCGGAAAGCGGCGGTTCTGGGCGCCCGCGCCAAGGCAGTGCAGTCCGAGCCCGCGCAGCGCGGCCGGCGGGGTGACATAGCGGGCCACCGCTGATTCCGAAGGCGGATACACCGACGACAAAGAACCTCCCGTGCCTCTGCATCCCGCGTCCGATTCAGCCACCGATCGCGGATACGGGCGAGCATGTACCGGCCTGCGACCAGGGATCAAGAGTTCTCCGCGGACAACTCGAATAAGGCACCGAGAAAAGTCCACCAGATATGGACTTCGCCGGGCCGGCCTCCGCAGATAACAGAAATCGATCCGCATTTTCGAGCGATTCTTTCTGTAAATATCGCGTTAAGCAGGCAGACATAAGACACAAATCAATCAGCCATCACCTGCTTTATCACCCTTTATGCCTGATGGTCGCCGACGCAAAAGGGGCTTGTCTGTTCCGCCATTTCTCGCCCACGATCCGAGGCGCGGACCGCATTCGACGGCCCGTCAGGCGTCCGGCCATCGAGGGAAGTCCGCCCATTGCGCGGGTCGGTATTTCCCACCCCCACCCATCCGCGGCCGACGTCTGTGTACCGGAAGGAATTCCGTGCGCTTTTCACGCAGTGCTGCCATCGCAGCCGCCATCGGAACGGTCCTCACTCTCGGCACCGTCGGCACCACCCACGCCGCCCCCGAACAGCGCTACGACACGGCCATGGTCGACGCCCTGGCCGACACCCTCGACGTCCCCCGGGCGCAGGCCGTCGCCCGTCTCGACCGGGAGGCGGACGCACAGCGCGCCTACGACCGGCTCCGCCGCGCCGGGGTCGACACCGACGGCGCGTTCTTCGACGCGTCCGGCCGGCTCATAGTCAACGCGGGTGACGCCGCGGCCGGACGGAGCCTGAAGGCCGCGGGACTCACCTCACGTACCGCCGAGCACGGTCAGGCGGGACTCGACGCCGTGATGACGAGGCTCGACGCGCTCGCCGCGCGCCGGGCTCCGCAGGGGGTCACCTCGTGGGAGGTCGACCTCGCCCGTGACACCGTCACCGTCAAGGTCTCCGACCCCGACACCCCGTCGGCCCGCGCGTTCCTGCGGGCCGCACGCGCCCACGGCGACGCGGTCCGGGTGGAGCGGGACACCACCGGCGCCCCGGTCACCCAGGCCGTGGTGACCCCCGGCACCCAGATGGCCATGGGCGGCTTCGTCTGCTCCGTGGGCTACGGAGCCGTCGACCCGTCGGGCCGCGAGTTCCTGGTCACCGCCGGGCACTGCATCGAGGGCCTGCCGGTGCTCAGCCACAACGGCTCACGCTTCGCCACCAGCACCAACACCCGCTTCGCGACCGGCCGGAACAGTGTCGACATGGGGATCGCGGCGGTGGACGCCGACGACACCATCGGCACCTCCGTGACCACCCACGGCCGGGCCGGCACGATCGCCGTCCAGGGCAGCACCCGCGCCCCGTCCGGTGCGAGCCTGTGCAAGTCCGGCCGCACCACCCAGTGGACGTGCGGGCAGGTCGGCTCCTACAACGCGACCGTCCGGTACCGCGAGCCGAACTCCACGGTCGTCACCACGGTCACCGGCCTCGCCAGCTCCACCGTCTGCTCGGAGCGCGGTGACAGCGGCGGCGCCTACATCTCCGGCAACCAGGCCCAGGGCCTGACCTCCGGAGGCGCATGGACCAATGACTGCGCGGGGCAGGTCGACACCCACGGCGTCTCGTACTTCCAGCCGCTGGACGACGCCCTGCGGCACTACAGGCTCACCCTCAAGACCGCGTGAGGTGACACACGCCGACAGGTAGGCAGCGCCTGCCGGGCACAGTCACCCACGCGGGCGGCCGGGCGCCGAAGGTGACCCCTTCGGCGCCCGGCTGAACCGCTGGCGGGGAGCCGTGTGCGCGTTCTTCGGGATCTTCCTCCCGGCCGAGGCGAGCGGAATGCGGTACGGGCCAGGGGCCTCGCCGGGCTCGCGGGTAGAGTCCCGTGAATGCCGAACGTCAAGGTCAGCGTGATCGTTCCCGTCTACAACACCGGGAAGTACATCGACGAATGCGCCCCGTCACTGCTCGGGCAGAGCCTGTCCGCGGACGAGTACGAGGTGATCTACGTCGATGACGGTTCGACGGACGACACACTGAGCCGACTGGAGAAGCTCGCCGCCGACCGGCCGAACGTACGGGTCCACACCCAGGCCAACTCCGGGTGGCCCGGCGCCCCGCGCAATCTCGGGATGCGGTATGCCCGGGGCGAGTACCTCCAGTTCGTGGACCATGACGACCTGCTGGGTCCGGAGGCTCTGGAGCGGCTGTACGCGCACGCCAAGCGCACCGACGCCGATGTGGTGCTGGGCAAGATGAGCACCACGATGGCCCGTCCCCGGCGGCTCTTCCGGCACACGGTCGACGCCTGCACGATCGACAACGACGAGCTGATGCAGAGCCTGTCCCCGCACAAGATGTTCCGGCGCGCCTTCGTGGAGCGGCACGGGCTGCGTTTCCCCGAAGGCCCCTGGATACTGGAGGACCTTCTCTTCGTCAGCGCCGCCTATCTCAAGGCCGAGCGGATCGCGGTACTCGCCGACTATCCCTGTTACTACTGGATGAAGCGCGACGACGGTGGCAACAACACCCGGCACCGCTTCAACCCCCGGCACGGCTTCTGGCCCCATCTGCGCACCGTCGTCCAGCAGATCAAGGACGGCACTCCCCCGTCGGACGACATCGACGGCCTCCAGAACCGGCTGCTGCACCGCCTTTACCACGTCGAGATCCTCTCCCGTACCCGCGAGCCCGAGATCCTCCGTGAGGACCCGGCCGAACAGCGCCCCCGCTTCGAGGCGGCCCGCGCCCTGGCCACAACGGAGTTCCCGCCCGCCGTACGGGACGGGCTGCCCGCCGTCTCCCGGCTCCGCGCCGCACTGCTCGAACAGGACGACTTCGACGGCGCGGTCGCCCTCGCCGAGCGGGTCCGCGAGGTCAGGGCACACAGCCGGGTCGGCACCCCGCGCTGGGCGGACGGCCACCTGATCGCGGAGGTCACCCTCAGCCTGCTGCGCGGCGACGGCGAGCCCCTCACCCTGGTGGAACGGGACGGCACCCACCACCTCGACCCCGACCTCCTCACCGGCGTACCCGGCACGGAAGGCGGCTGGGTGGTCCCCGACCCGTTCCGGCACGCCTACGCCGAACTGGTCGTCAAGGACCGGGACCGCGGCGACTGGTGGTACCCGGAGGGCGACCTGGAGATACGTCTTGACCCGCTCGGTGAGGGCCGCTCCCGGCTCATCGCGACCGGTCGGCTCCGCCTCGATCCGGAGCGGCTGGCGGGCGGCGGACCCTTGGCCCGCGGCGTGCATGACGTCTGGGCCTACGTCCAGTTGCTCGGCATCGACCGCATGGTCCGCGTCACCGGCGACCGCGCCCCAGGGACGCCCGCCGCTCCCCCGGCCCTCACCGGTGGCCGCCTCGCCCTGCCCTACTGGACGGGCAGCGGTCAGCTCGCCCTCGACATCGACCAGCGCCAGCGCCGCCTGGGCCCCGACACGGCACAGGCCGCCGTCACTAGCACCGCCCGCGCGGACCGCGCCCTCCCGCTGCCCTTCATCACCGCGACCGGCACCACGCCCGGCATCGCCCGCCTGGAACTGACCGTCGCAGCGCTGCCCGTGACCGCCGAACTGACCCATGACTCAGGCACCGTGAGCCTGCGCCTCCCCAGCCGCCTCGCTCTCCCGTCCGGCCGCCATCCGGTCACTCTCCCCAAGGCCGGGACCCCGCACGCGTACGCCGTCGTACGCGACAGCGAGGTCGTGCGCCTGGAGGGCCCGGCGTACCGGGCGGGGGCGGGACGCCGGGCGTGGGACGCGGTGCGGGGGCGTCTGGGGTGATTGCCGACCAGCCCGCGAGGAGCCACCGGGCCCGTCCGGTCGTACGGGTCACTGCCGCCGTACCCGGCGCGATGTCCGGTACGGCGGCGTCCGTCCCGCCCCTCTCCCGCGCGGCCCTGCCCGGTCAGGCGCACCGCCTCCCGTTCTCAGGGAGGGTGCCCCGCAGCAGGAAGGCGTCCACGGCGGTGTCGACGCAGTCACTGCCGTCGTCGTAGGCGCCGTGGCCGTCGCCGTCGCGGGTGAGGAGCCTGCCGGTGGAGAGCTGCCCGGCGAGGGACTGGGCCCACCTGTAGGGGGTGGCCGGGTCGCGGGTCGTACCGAGGACGAGGATCGGCGCCGCGCCCTTCGCCTCGATGCGGTGCGCGGCGCCGGTCGCCTCGACGGGCCAGTACGCGCAGACCAGTCCGCTCCAGGCGACATCCGCGCCGAACAGCGGATGAGTCGCTTCGAGGGCGGGAAGCGCCTCGGCCACCTCCTCGGGGCTGCGGAACGCGGGCGGACCGTCGAGGCACCGCACCCCGAAGTGGGCGCTCAGCTCCTCGGAGTTCGAGCCGTCGCCGTCCATGTCGACGTACTGGCGGGCCATGGCGAGGAGTGCGGCGCCGTCCCCGGCGAGGGCGCCGGTGAGGGCCGTGCGCAGGGTGGGCCAGGCGGCCTTGCTGTAGAGGGCGGCGCGTACACCGGTGCGTGCGGACGCCTCGCTCAGCACCTCGCCGCCGCCGGCCGGGACGGGCTGTTCGTCGAACGCGTCGAAGAGTCCCTTCATGCGCTGCGCTGCGGCGTCCGCCGAAGCTGTCCCGAGCGGGCAGTCCGGCAGCCGGACGCAGTCCCGCGCGAAGGACCGGAAGGCGGTCTCGTACGCCTCGGCCTGGTCGTCGAGGAGTTCGCGGGGCGAGCGGGACGGGTCCATCGCCGCGTCGAGCACGAGGCGGCCGGTGCGCCGCGGGAACAGCTCCGCGTACGTCGCGCCGAGGAAGGTGCCGTACGACGTGCCGATGAAGGACAGTGTGCGGTCGCCCAGCGCGGAGCGGAAGAGGTCCATGTCCCGGGCGCTGTCCGCCGTCGACATATGGGCCAGGACCGGATCGGTCGACCGGTCGCAGCCCCGCACGGCGCGCTTGAGGGCCTCGGCGTACGCGGTCTGCTCGCCCGTGTCGTCGGGGGTCTCGTCGAACTCGCCCATGTCCTGCACGTCCTTCGCGCAGGCGACGGGCCGGCTGCCGCCGACGCCTCGGGGGTCGATCGCGGCGAGGTCGTAACGGGCGATGATCCGTGCCGGGTACTCCAGGCCGACGGCGTGCAGATAGTCGACCGCCGAAGCGCCGGGGCCGCCGGGGTTGAGCAGCAGCGAGCCGAGGCTGCGGCCCGAGGTGCTGGCCTTCATCCGGGACACGGCGAGGTCGATGCGGGGGCCGTTCGGTTCGGCGTAGTCCAGCGGGGCTTGCAGCGTGGCGCACTCGAAGACGATGTTCTCGCAGGCCCGCCATCTGAGCTTCTGCCCGTGGAACGCCTTCAGTTCGACGGGTACGGCATCGGCTCCGGCGTTCGTGCCGGTCGCCGCGTCTTTCGGATCGTCCGCCTGGCAGCCGGCGAGGGTGAGCCCGGCGAGGGCGATCGTGGTGGCCAAGAAGCGCAGGTGTCGTCGTGTCCGCATGTGTGGGGGAGCCTTTCTCGTACCTGGATACAAGCCCCTGCGGGCACGCGCCGGTTGTGGCACCGAGAGCGGCAGCCGTGCGCCGGAAGGGGAGGAAGGGGGCATGACGAGATGTGTTCGCGGGGCGGTCGAGGCGTCCCGTGAACACGCTGCGTCGGCATTCGGCGGGGCCCGTCGGCGCGGGCCCCGGCACGGCCGTGTCAGGCCCTGGTGTCAGAGGAGACGGGTGCGGCGGTGCCGGGGTTGTTTCACGTGTCGCGTTCGGACCACGACATCAGATGCTGTGCGGCGCGGTGCAGGCGTACGGCCAGTTCGCGGCGGAGCCGGTCGTGACGCTCGGTGCGGGCGCCCGGGGGGATGTTCTGGGCGAGGTCCCGTTCCACGCCGATGACCCGGACGAGGATGCTCTGGAGGAACACGGCGGTGGAGTCGGGGGCGGAGGGGTACGGGTCGTCGGAGGTGTCGTTTCTGCCGGGGCCGGGAGCGGGGCGGGCGGTGGGGCGGGCGGTGGGGCGGGAGGGCGTGGGCCTGGGAGCGCCGGACGGGGCGGGGCTCGGGGGCCGGGTCTCCCTCTCCTCCGGCGCCGTACGCCGCGGACAGGGATTCACTCGCGCCTCCTGATCCTCGGCCCGATCCTCAAAGTCCGCCAAGTCCGCAAAATTTTGCACACCGGGTTGCGGTGGCGTCGATACGACCGACCCGGCACCGCCCCCGACCGCCCCCGCGGCGGGCAGGGCCGGTTTCACCGACTGCGGGCCTTCCGCCGCGATGATCTGACGGGCCGTCGCCTCGAAGTGGGCCCGCTCCAGCCGGCCGCCCTCCGTGTCCAGAACGGCCCTGACCACCTCGGCGATGACGACCGCGGTGAGCCGGACCTCCTCCTGGGCGGCGCTGGCGTAGAGCTGCTGGTACAGGTCGGCCGCGGCGGCGTCCCCGTAGCGGCGGCTCACCGGGATCAGGGCGCGGATGTGGGAGCCGATCGCCGGTCTGCCCAACTGTCCGTTGATCCGGGCGGCGAGGGGCCACTCCTCGATCATCTGATAGGCGCTGCGGGGACTGATCTCCCAGCGTTCCTTGACGTAGTCGTCGAAGCGGGAGTGCGAGTCGCGGTACAGCCTGCGGCTCTGGATGGCGTGGAGCGCCTTGCCCGCGAGCCAGGTGGCGGTGCCCAGGTACTCGACGGCGTCCTCACAGACCTTCAGGTTGTGGATCTCGTCGCGGCTGAGGTCGCCGAGGGCTTCGACGGAGCGCGGCGCCGGGATCATCTCGAAGGCGTCATCGGCGTCATCGGCGTCGTCGGCGACACCGGAGACCTCGGTGACCTCGGTGACCTCGGTGACCTCAGGGGCGTCGGGGACGCCCCGGGTGTCGGAGACGACGGGAGAGTCGGAGATGTCGGCCGGCATGCGGGTGACGGGGCCTGCTTTTTCCTGTGCGCTCATGGCGCGGGAACCTGCCTCGGGTGGATCGGGTGGGTCAGCTCGGTGGGGGCCGCGTCGGGATGTTTCCGCTGACCGCGGCCGTGGGAGAACGAACGAGAACGGGCTTTTCCTTCCTCAGCCGCCGTCCGCTGTGTTGACCGACTCGATCCAGTTGTGGTGGGGCGCGGAATCCAAGGCGCTCAGGACGACCGGTGTGCCGGGCCGATCCCTATCCGGTGCGAGAGCGAGATCCGGGGCCCTCAGGGCTTGTATACGACCCGTGGAATCAACGGAGAATGATAGATTCCGGAGCCCTTGTTCGTTGTGCTCCAGTGCCTCGCAGCTCCAGATACCCACTCCGGATTGGTCCGGTCCACGCGCGTCGAGACAGTAGGCGGGCTGCTCGCCGTTGCGCACCAGACCGGATCGCTCCACTCGCCATAACTGGCTGTCGGCCGATTTCATACAGCGTTCTACGACGACATCCGTTCCATTCGCGAACACCCCGTCCCGGACATCGAGGCAGAGATGCGTATCGGCGTGGACAGCGGCCACGAACTCCTGTCCCTGAAAGGGCCGCGTGACAGCGGATTCGTGCCGTGGCGCGTCCTCGGACGCATTCGCGGAGGGCGGCGGATTTCTCCGGGGCGGCTCGGACGCGGGGACGGACGGAGGCGTCGGCGGGGACGCCGTCACCGTCGCGGGGCCTTCGGTGGGCTCGTGCGGGTACGGCGACCGCGACGGCCGGTCCGGGACCGGGGCGGGCTTCCGGACGGTGGGCGGGGCCTCCGGCATGGCCTGGATCTCCCTGGCGGGGGCGGCGGTTCGCTCCGAGACCAGATGAACCGTGCCGGCGGTCAGCACGACGACGGTGGCGAGGCCGACCAGCAGTCCCCGCCGTTTCAGCAGGGGTTCCAGCCCGCGGCCGACGGCGGGCGCGACCCTTCTCCAGGCCCTGGGGCGGGTGTGCCGCGGCCGGATGAGGACGGTGTCCTCGGTGGACCGGGCCGGGGTCGGAAGGGAGGCGAGATAGGCGTGGCCGAGGTGTCCGAGGAGCGAGCGGGCGAGCAGCAGCCGGGGGTCCTGGCGGAGTCCGACGAGGCCGTCCATCGCCGCGCGGCACCAGGGACAGGCGTCGAGATGGCGGGCGAGACCGGCGTCGGTCCGGCTGTCGCCGTATCTGGTGGCGGCGGTCAGCAGCCGGGCGAAGGACGAGCAGCCCGGCGTGGGGCGCCGGTTGTAGTGCAGGTGGAGGGCGGCCTCGGAGCAGGCGAGGAGGGACTTGGCGACAAGAGGCCGGACCGCCTCCCGCCGGACACCGGACAGCTGCGCGACCCTGGCGTCACCTTCCTGTTCGACCAGGGAGTACCAGAGCAGGGCCTGCCGCCGGGGCGACAGCGCCGCGAAGCCCCGGGCGACGAAGCCGCGCACCAGCGAGTCCCCGGGGGCGGCGGTCTCGGCGCACCCGGCGATGTCATGGACCGCGTCCGGACCCTTGGGCTCCGGTGCCCGCTCCCTCGCCGCCGCTTCGACGAGGGTCAGCAGGTACAGGCGCAGCGGGCGCGACAGCGGCCGTCCCCAGCCGGCGTCGTCGGCGAGCCGGGTGAAGGCCGTGTCGGTGACGCCTTCCGCGTCGTCTCCCGCGCGGCCCAGCACAATGCGGGCGTAGGTGAATGTGCGGGCCCAGTGCAGATGATTCAACTCGGTCCAGGCCGAGAATGCGTGCGGGTCGGTGTCGTGCAATGACTCGTAGAGCTGTTGGTCGGTGAAATCGCGGCGGGGCGAATAGGGGTCAGTCGACATGGCAAGGCCGTCCTGATGTGGGGGAGTTGGTGCGGATAGTATGAAGGGATCTTCACGGCCAGAAAAGATGTACCCGTTGGTAACAGGTGTTTCGCGCCTCACACCCATTTCGCAATCCGATTCCCGGCGGGCGGCGAATGCCGTGGGCTGCCATCCGTGAGACCTTTCTCATTCTCCGCCCCCGGACTGCGCCGTCTTCGCTCTTCGGGCGGCTCCCGATACGCTGCCGCACCTTCGCGATAGCCCTGCTGCCCGGTATTGCGACTTCGCTCGCCCTTTCCGGTCTTCCGATCCCCCGCTACGGTTTACTCCTGGCCTATGGCGCGGGCCCGACCTGACCTATCGCGCGGGCCCGATCTGGCCTATCGCATGGGCCCGACCGTGCTCTTCCGCGCCATGGACCGGGAAACCGATGTGATCTCACGGTCATCGCGGTGCGCCCTGCGGCCGGGACGCTCTCCGAGATCGCCGAAGGGGCCGCCGGGGCACGGAGTCGCCCCGGGGCCGCGCTCCCCCACGTGGCGGGAGTCGCGTGGCGCGGCGGAATCCTGGACGCCGCCGACCAGCCCGACATCCACCTGGCGGCGACGGCCGGGACCCACCACGACGGCGGGACGGGTCCGGGTCCGTACCGGCCGGCCCCGTTCAGACCGGCGGACCGGACGAACCGGCCGACGCCGCCGGGCCGCGCGCCGCGCCCACCCGCTCCCCGAGCCGCCGCATATGGACCGCGGTCCGGGGTGCGAGGCCCCGGCGCACGGCGGCCACGGCCACGTCGAGGGCGGTCAGCGGCAGCGGCTGCGACACCAGCGCGGCGAACAGGTCCCGGGCCGGAGTGCGCGCCAGGAACCCGATCGCCTCGGCCAGATCGGTCGCGGTGTAACTGTGGCAGCCGACGACCTGGGAGAGATTCCGTACGAAGGTGTCGGGCCGGAAGCTGACCCGGCGGCCGAACGACATCGAACCGACGAGCGCGACCCGCCCGGCCGGACCCACGACGTCCAGGGCCGACTGCACGGCCCGGCTGTCACCGGAGAGTTCCAGCACCACGTCGGCCCCGTGCCGGGTGGTGAACCGGGACAGCTCGGACGGCGGGCACACGGCGCTCGCGCCGAAGGCGAGGGCGAGCCGACGCCGCTTCTCATCCTTGTCACAGGCGACGACGTGTTCCGCGCCGCGTTCCCGGGCGTAGGCGACGGCGGTGAGACCGAGCATCCCGCAGCCGATCACGACCACCCGGTCGCCTGGCCCGACCGCGGTCCTGCGCACGGCGCACACCACGGTCGCGGTGGCGCAGTTGGCGGGCGAGACCACCTCGGCGGGCAGTGAGTCGGGGACGGCGACCAGCCCGGTCCCGGGCAGCAGATGGCAGTGCGTGGCGAGCGTGCCGTTGAGCCGCCAGCGGCCGGTGATGGACTCGTGTCCGTACGTCAGGACGCTCTCACACTGCTGCGGCACCCCGCGCACGCAGCCCCGGCAGGTGCCGCAGGAGGTGCCCACGGTCCAGCTCACCCGGGTCCCCGGGGTGACCGGCCGCCCGTCCACCAGGCGTACTGTCCCGCCGGTCTCCTCGACCACGCCCACCGCTTCGTGGCCGAGCACCGCGGGCAGCGGGATGCGGCGGTGGCCCGCGATGATGTGCAGGTCCCTGCCGCAGAGGGTGGCGAGTTCGACCCGGACCAGCACTTCGCCGGGCCCGAGTTCCGGACGGTGCTGGGGACTGAGGTCGAACCCGCTGCCGGGGCCGAACCAGACGGCGGCGAGGGGGGTCTCCCTGTCGGAGTCGGTCATGTCGTCGCCCCGCCGACCGCGCGGACGGCGAGGTGACGGGCCCCGGCACGGACCCCTGGCGGCCTGGGCCCGCGCCTGCCGGTCTCCGTCCAGGTCTCTTCCGGCTGCGAGGGTTGGGGCATGACGTTCCCACCGATCTTGCGTGCGGAGATGAGGGGGCTGACCGCCGCCGGGGCGTCCTGGTCGGGGAGACCGGCGACGGCCCCGTGGCGGGCCGGACAAAGAGCGGTACGGGCCACGAGGGCGACGAGGTACGTCACGGTGGTCACACGTGCTCCTCGCTGCGGTTCCGGTGCCTGGGCAAGGAGACTGCGGTATGGATTCGGCAAAGGGAACCCCCGATTTGGCTATAGGAGCTACTACCGCAACGGTGTTTACGGCGACCACGGGCCAGGTCGGGCGGGGCGGGCGATCATGCGCCTGGTCTCGGCTAGGGGGTGTCTGATGGATCTCCGTGGGAGAAGGAGCGGCGTTCGGTGCGTGCTCTCGGTGTGCCGGGCGGAAGCCCTCGTAGCGGAGCTACC